>DEYX01000262.1:0-894 GCA_002365025.1 Hungatella sp. UBA3147
AATAGTATAATGCAGGTATATCTAATGGGAGGTGTAGCACATATTCATGCTCGGAGATACCTGCTATTTTATAGAATGTTCAATGTCATAGAGGGAGTGTGCTCTCCTGCAAGGAAGGCATGTATATCTTGAGTTGTCTTTGAATGATTATTTCCTCTTTAGTATCCGATGCCGAAAGAACCCGTATGCCTGCAGCGTTTAAATTAGGAAACGCAACAAAACTGGGGGTCATCGCATTTTAACACAGTTTCGGGTTGGTTTACCTCGTTTCTTCTCACAATAACTTACATCGTAATCGCATTTACTTATCTGGCTCATATAGAGACTTCAGCTATTCAGGAATTGGATATTAATTGATGATAATTAAAGTGATTTCCCAATTACAATATTATGATAACTTTAAATATGTGAGTAGCTTTTAATGTCATTGAAATTTTAATCTTGATAGTTAGTAATCTTTGAGTTAATATAATCTTAAAATTATTGTGTAAGAGAAAGTGAGCAGCATGCCAGAAAGAAATGACTTAGATAAAAGTGTTGGCTTAGCATGGGCAAAGTAACAACATTAAATTGGTCAATATGCCGAATGGGATATGCACAACCGAGAATATTAGAAATATATGAAATGCTACTAAAACTTAATGACTTAAATGATTAGTTTGCTTTAGAAGAAAATCGAGAAATACGGGGGAATGAGCTTATGAAAGTCGTATTTATAATAGGAAATGCGTCTGTAGGAAAAATGACTGTTGGGCAGGAATTGATGAAAATTACAGACTTGCGTTTGTTTCATAATCATATGACAATTGAGCCGGTAATTGAAATTTTTGGTTCTTATAATGGAAGAATAACTTCTCGTTTAAGGGATGTGGTTTTTGAAGAATTTGCAGCATC
>DEYX01000262.1:1084-3734 GCA_002365025.1 Hungatella sp. UBA3147
TTTTTGAAGAATTTGCAGCATCTAATAATTATGGACTTATTTTTACTTATATGTGGGCGTTTGATCAGAAGTCCGATTGGGATTATATTGAGCATGTCAAAGATATATTCAGACCATACAAAACTGAATTTTACTATGTTGAACTTGTCGCTTCAAGAGAAGTACGTTTGGAAAGAAATACAACGGAAAATAGATTGCGCAACAAGGCATCGAAACGGGATATTGATATTTCTAATCAAAGATTAATAGGTGATGATGGAAAATACCGTTTAGTAAGTATTGACGGAGAAATACCATTTGATAACTACATTAAGATTGATAATTCGTTTATTGCACCTGATATTGTTGCCCAAAAAATAAAAACCCACTTTCAATTGTAGTACGAAGTCTCAAAAGTAAATCCACAAAGGTTGTTAACGATATATTTTGACTCAAGATAGCCGAACTGCCAGCCATTAAAATATTTAGCTGGTAGTTTTTTATTGCCCTAATGCAGGAATAGATGGAAATTCTTTGATCTAGGTGATGGATTCCGGATAAGCACTATTAAAATAATTACTGATTAAGCCGTCCTCCGGAAGTTGCAATTTAAGATGTAAATATTGTTTTTATCATGATGAAATGCAGAAACAGGAGAGGCAAAGTTACGGATTTATGTCTTTGGATACCCTGAAGTATATATTTCAGGGAGGGTAACCCACTTTGGTTGAGGCCGGTCAACTTGGCCAGAATTATTATGAGAAAACCCATTCAAGGATGGAAGAGATTACCAGACAGCTGATGCGGGCAGAAATGAGGAAGGGGTAACCGGCTTCTAAGTAACGTCAGGATTTTTAAACCAGAATACCTTTGAAACAGGCAGATTTCACACCTTGTCTATGTGTCCCATATAATATAGTACAATTAAAAAAAGAGAGGTGTTATATATGTGTTGTTTTTTCGGAGGATGCAGAAATAACTGCAGATTCAACTGTGGATGTTGTAGATGCTGCAGATGTCGTAATTTCCGCGATCGCGATTGTGAAAATGAACGCGAGCGTGATGAATGTGAAGAAGAAAGAAGAAGAGCATTCTGTGCTGGATTCAGAGCAGGTTGTAATGATCCTCGGTGCCATTGCTGCCGGCGTGACCGTGATCGTGACCGCGACCGTGACTGTGATCGTGACCGCGATTTTGGCCGTAATTTTGAAGAAGGATTTTTCGAATAGAGATTATTATAGAAGCGGGGGCCTGTATACAAATTCAGGCCTCCGCTTTTACATGAATATCCGGCTGCAGGATTATCTTAACCGGTCGGTAATATTACAGACACAATTTCCGGAAATGGTGCATATACTGAAAGATATGATAAAAATGTCAAAGGAAATTTGGTACAATGCGTGGGGAGAAAATATGGCGGAACCGTCTGGCCGTTGAAAAGCAGTATAATCATGGGGTTATCAGGCCTCAGATAAAAGGAATGTCCTGTTACATCAGGGCTGCGGTGTATGAACCTAAAATTACAAGACAGGTCAGAGCAATGGCAGGGCGGGCAGGAATGGATATGGCAGGTGTGGAAAACCGCATAAAATCCAGGGATTCTTATTTGGAAAAGATTCATAGGAAATACGACCCTTGCTGCCAGGCATACGAGGTCAAGGACATATTGAGATATACTTATACAGCTCCGGCAGAAGAGCTTGCGGAGAAGGTTTTAATAGCCATGGAGCTTTATTGGGAAGCAGGCTTTCATACGGTTGAAATTAAAAATTACTGGCTTGACAGGCAGAGTCCTTATAAGGGAATCAACACCACCTTATATTCGCCTTACGGCCAGATTTTTGAATTACAGTATCATACGCCGGAAAGCTTTTCTATAAAAAATGGGGAAATGCATGAATTATACGAAAGGCAAAGACCGATCAAGGACATGAGCAGCAAGGAGTACTTAGAACTGAAGGATCAGATGATTAAGCTGTCCAATGCCATGGAGATTCCCAGGGGAATAGAACGGGTGTAGAAATCTTACAGGCAGAGTGGGCATAAAAGTTTTTTGGACATGGAATGGAAGTTTAAAAATAGGTTATGATATTAAGAAAATTCACAAAATTTTCAAAATTTTCCAAGTTGCAAACCGGGAAAAATGGTGATATACTGCTACATAGTTAATTAGCTAATTATTAGGAAGCTAACAGAAAGGGGAATATTTGCAAATGAAACCAATGTGCCCGTTCCGGGATAAGGGACTGAAGGGAGATTTTTCACCGGCCCACGGCGTAATGGTAAGATATATGAGGATCATGAAGCTGCACCGGTATATTTTGGATGAACGTCTAAAGGAGACAGGGGTATACCGCAGCCAGCATCAGATTCTTATGATGCTGGCTGATCATTCCAATGTATCCCAGAAGGAGATTGCAGAACGCCTTTATGTGTCCACTGCCACCATAGCGGTATCGGTAAAGAAACTGGAAAAAGGTGGGTACATCACCCGGGTCGTGGATCAGGAGGATAACCGGATGAATAAGCTTTGTCTGACGGAGAAGGGAAAACACACGGTAAAGCATAGCCGGGAATTTTTTCACAATGTAGAAGAACAGATGTTCCGTGACTTTTCTGCGGAAGAAATGGCTGCTATGGGGCAATTCCTGGACCGTGTATATGATAATTT
>DEYX01000319.1 GCA_002365025.1 Hungatella sp. UBA3147
TCCCCGAGCCAGTTTTAGCCCCCAGTCAGACAAAATAAGCGTTACCCCTTTCTCCATCTTAAGAAATCCCCGCTTATGATCTGGCGAAAAAACAGTCACTGTTTTTTTTTGAACATTTACATATGTTTCGGATTCCCTGTTAAAATTTCTGCCATTGGTCCCCGAAAAATAACCATCCTGATCTACTTTAAGTCCAGGACATGCCAAAGCCTTATATTCGCCGGTCTGCCTGTTTTTAAAAATCAGGAAGGGAAATTCATAAGTCACCTCCTCAAACTGCAGACTGCCAAACCGACGCACCCTGCCGGAAACGGACCGGAACACCCACCCAATCTGATCAAGGCCCACCTTATCCCCATGGTATCTCCGGTAAACCTTAATCCAGATTTCAATATCCTTCATGGATTCCAGAAGAACCCATTCCGGGATCCCCTGATTTTTAAGTTCCTCAATAGCCTCCGGCAGCATCCAGTCTATATAAACAACCGGAAGCAAATGAGCATCCAGGTTCAGCATTTTCGCATGCCGGATCCCAAGCTCTACCGCTTCTGCAGCGTGTTCCGGGTTCTTTTTTTTCAGCAGAAGCTCCTTACACCATATGTAATTACTCATAAAAAAGGGATAGCTGCGGAAAACGGCGGATGCAGAAGCAACCGCCTTTTGAGTATCTTCACTAAATATATTGTGTCTTATCATGATTTTCCATAAACCTCACTATTAACCCGCCTGCTGTCAGTACACGGCCCTTTTCATTAAATTCCGGCCGTAAGCTTTCCGCATAAGCCGTAAACTCATCCAGGGATTTAAAATCATGGCTGCTGCCGCATACGCAAACGTATGCCATATCATCTCCATAGGTTCTGTATTCGCAATCAAAAAGCTGGTCATTAACAGGTTCCATCACGCCGCTGCACCACAAAGCGGCAAATCCATTCTTCTGCCTGCCCAGAAGCCAATGATCCCGGATCACGACCTCCTGGAATTTTGGAGCCGGGAAAAAGGCGTGGGTAAAATGTATTGGATGCTCCTTAGGAATGTGGTAAACCGCGCCCAGAAGATTCCCCTTTTGAGCCAGAGCCGGCATCACTCCGTTTCCATACCAGAAGCCCGGTCTCATGGAACTGGAGTCACAAGTCCCTCCCGGATGGTTGGTGAACAGATCCGTCTCTTTATCCAGGGCTGCATACCACAAGTGCTGCTGGTAACCGTAAACACCCGGTTCAAAGCAGGTGGTTCCGTGGAATCTTTCATTGAGGGACTTGGTGTATTCACAGGTTGAAGGATCCGCATCCAGATCCAGAGTTAAATTCTTCCAGCGCTCAAATCCCGGATCCAGTCTGGGGGACTGAACTGAGGTCATGAAGTATTCCGGAGTCTTTTTCAGGCAGATCAGGGCATTTCCTGTAGAATAGCTTTCATCTGCTGATTCTTCCATAAGCTTAATCAAACCGGCCGGCAGCCGGTATCTGCTGCTTGCATAAAAGCCCAGCCAGCCCTCTCCAAAGGAATAAGGTACTTTTGGATTGATTAAATTCATCAGTGCCTGGGCCCCCTGTTCAAAGGGATGGACCACTTCCCGGTATACACGTCCCATGGGAGCGATAATGACCCCATCGTAGGTGTGACGGCAGAGCATCTCTAAAAGACGGTCCGTAATTTTTACAGCGCGTGCAGAGATCTCCGGCTCCGAATAATCAATGACATTTAACAGAGCGGCAAAGGTGACGCACATATAAACGGTGCTTAAAAATTCTTCAAAGCCGTGTTCTTCCACGTCCTCCAGCCAGCGCTCCACCTTGGCCTTTCCTGCTTTCGAAAGCTCCCTTCCGGTCATATCCGCACGGGGGAAGTAATCATCCGGATACATTTCCCCTGCATTCATGGCACAGGTATAGAACATCAGGGAATGATTCTCGCTCCAGAAACACATGGCATCGGAGCCTTTCTGGTCCATCCAGTACCTCCAGTTAAGAAGTACTTCCTTTACCCTTTTTGCCATGCTTTCATCCACCGGATAATTCTTTAGATACCGGATCAGGCCGCACACCAGGAAATCCGAGCAGTCATACCGGCTTTCGATCTGGTCAAGAGTCTCGTAAAGCAGGACAATATCCCTTCCATCTTCCATGCCAAGGGCTTTCCTTGCAAGGATGTTTGAAATGGAAAAGCCAAACTTGTCTCCTCTGGATAAGCTTTCTGCATTCCCAATCCTGCGGAAAATGGCCTCCCTGTTTTCTTCAAAATTCTTTCCATCTGAATACACCGGCTTCTGGGCCAGAATGTTCTCCACCTTTCTGGTGAGAACTGCATGTTCCTTCCTGACGCTTACTAAAATCACTCCAGGCTTTTCTTCGTCCAGAACCACTTGATTCCTGCCGCTGATCTCCTGCCACTCCTTCCGGCTCTTAACTTGAGCAAAATCAGGACTCTGGCTGTCATAAGCCAGCCACGTGCCCTGGGGGGCATTTCCTTCATAGGTCATAACAGATTCCCGTATGCAGAGAGAGCTAAGCCAGTTCTCCGTACGAACCAGTTCATCAGTTTTTTCACTATCTGGAAGAACAACGGTAATATCAGACGTATGATCCAGGATCTGGATTCCGAATAAGGTTCTGGTATCCCGGACGCCAAGAGTCTGAAGGCTGACATAGATCTGGTTGATGCCTTTCTTTAACTGAAGCTCCATAGTCTCTTTCCTGATGGGCTTATAGACAGGCGGGTCAATATGGCACATAGGTTCCCCGTTGCACCAGACAGCCACTGAGGCATAAGACCATACAACGGCCTTTACCGTCAAATCCCTCTCAACCAGGATTCCGGTAACTGCATCCA
>DEYX01000320.1 GCA_002365025.1 Hungatella sp. UBA3147
TGTCAGACGTCCGTTCCAGCCTCTCCATAATCTCCTCAACCGGAAGCGCCATATTCTCGCAGCCGAATACAATCTCGCTGGTGGTATCCACATTATAAAATTGTGTCCGTGGATTCTGAAAGACGGATCCCACTTTTTCTGCAATTTGATAAAGAGGAATCGTCTGAACTTCCTGTCCATTCAAAAATATCTCTCCGGTCAATTCTCCTTCATAAAAATAGGGAATCAAACCATTGATTAACCGGGTCAAGGTAGTCTTTCCACACCCTGATTCCCCGCAAAGCAGGATGGTCTCGCCATCTTTAATTTGTAAATTGATATTGTGAAGCCCATTATCGCTCCCACCACTTCCATAGGTAAAGGAGACATCCTTCATCACAATCATATTCTTCCCTCCAATATCAGATAACAAATAGTGTAACAGCTAATAATACTATGGAAACGCTAAACGTTATAATATCATATCCGGTAAAACCAATTTTCGTAATATTCGTACGGTTAACCGGATTATCCAATCCCCTGGATAAGGCGGCCGCCGACAGTTCCTCACCAATTTTAACTACCGATATCATCAATGGTACAAATCGATACTCGATCAAAGCCCCCGGATTATGCCAAAACTTTTTCGTTCCAAACCGAATTTCACGCATCCTCATAGCATCCTTAATCGCTCTTGCTTCTTCCCCCATAGTCGGTAGAAAACGAAACAACACCGAAACAGGAATGGTGATTTTCCGGCTGACATGCATTCGGCCCATGGCAGATATAAATTCACTGGCTTTCGTTGACCGGATGAGGTATGAACCCATGGCAAACGTAGGAGAAAGCCTTAATACTACACCAACCAAAAATACAACAATCATATTCATCAACATATTCAAATGAATAAAAGCCTGCTTTTCCTTAACCATTAAGGCAATCAAAAAAAGAATGCAAAAAGCAAACCCAGTCCGGTACTGCTTATTGCTGATCAGCAAGACGGTTGGTATAAGCGCCACCGCAATCATAAACAACGCATGGCCATATAAAAACTCGGCGGTAGAAACAACAATCATCAGCAGTAATTTTGTTCGTGGGTCCAGATGAAATCCCCTGCTTAATTCAAGCCGAGCCTGCATCAAACAATACCTGCTCTCTGAAAATGTTTTTTGAGCATTTTACGCCCCAGCAAAGACCCACAGATACTGCCAACCAACAGGATTCCCATACCCGCCCAAAACATCCATGGCGGCATCATAGAATTTAAAGAGGACGCATACTGCTCTCCCATAGAATCATTTATATTATCCCAATATGCCTGGCCGGCAAACCACATCGGAGCCGGGCAGCCAATCATTCCAAGGCTAAAAAACACATAACTCAAAAGCGTGAACTTAAAGCTTTGATAATGCCCGGGAATCAACATCAAATCCGCCGCAAAACCTCCTGCTGCCCAAAAAGCAAAACCAATCCAGGTATAACCGATAAGAAAGAAGAAAATCCCCATCAAAATCCCCGTAATCGTCAGCATTCCAAATTTCTCAATCTTTGTGTAGTAAAGCATCATTGGTATTCCACAAAAAAACGGAAAAAGAAAGAGCAAAAGGGGATACAGCACCGGTAAAACCGTCAGCAAGCCAATTGTAAAGAACACTGCAAGTGTCATTGCTGAATATATTCCAACATTAATAAGATCCTTTCCTGTAAGCTTGTTTGTCTTTTCCATTATAATTCTCCCTCCTAAACAATTTATCATCGTGTTACAGATTCAATTACAAGTCAGTTAGACGAAACTAACCTCAAGGTAAGATTTGGGGAATCATATCCCCAAAACATGCTGCCAACCGGAACTGAAAAAAACAAATAAAGTATGAGCATATTTAACAGCCGCTTCCTTCGGATAATTATGTAATACGACCTCAGTCAAAGATGAATAAAAAGCATGAATTAACATATGCCATTCTTCTTCATCCAAATCCCGAACGAATACTTTCTGAATTTTCAATTCATGAAACAACAATATCGTTTCCCTTACCTCCATGCGAACCACATCATCCAGAAAAGAACTGTATTTGGTTCCCTCCGAATTCATCAGTATTAACCGAAACTCATCAAAATGATCATAAATATATTCTATAATTTCAACGATCGTACGTTCTGAAAGCTGCCATATGGAATTCAGTTCAACGGTATGTACAAGCTCAATATGCTGCCGAACTGAATTAGAATATATTTTATCCACCTCATTGATCACCGGATCAACCAATGCACCAAACAAAGCTTCCTTGTCATTAAAATGCCGGTAAAAAGCTCCATTCGTGACATTAGCATCCTTACAAATTTCCCGAATACTGGCTTTTTCAAATCCCAATAGTAAAAAATGTTTTTTCGCACAGACCAAGAGATTTTCATGTGTTTGCTGAAAGTCTCTTGACATCTGATTCCCTCCGTTCTATACTAAGATTACAACGTAATATTACACTGTAATCATAATTTTAACACAAATCTTGGAAAAATGCAATACTATAACCAAATATATATTGGAGGAAAACCTATGAAATCAAACGAACCTGGTGCAATTCGGCAACTTTTTACATTTGTAGGAGAAAGTAAAGGCAAAATGAGGTTCTCTGTTTTTCTTGCTGTATTAGGAGAAATAATCGGAATGATACCGTTTCTCATTGTTGCGGTACTGGCTGATGCCTTCTATCATAATACGATTACCTTTCACAAGATAATACTTTGGGTCAGTCTGGCTGGAATATGCCAAATTCTCAAAATGCTGTTCACATGGAAGTCCTCACTTATGTCCCATCGCATTTCTTTTACTATTTTAAAAAACATTCGAGAATCCATTGCTGACAAGATGGCAAAAGTACCGATGGGAGTTATGTTGGAAACTCCTACTGGTACTTTTAAAAATTTGATTGTAGACAATGTTGCCAAACTAGAAGATTCGATGGCTCATTTTATGCCCGAATTAACCTCCAACATCACCGCTCCTTTATGTAGTTTGCTTCTCATTTTTGCACTGGACTGGCGGATGGGCCTTTCCGCTCTTGTAACGATTCCCTTTAGCCTGCTGTTTTTCTCACTTATGATGAGAGGTTATGAGAAACGCATGGAAAATTATATGTGTGCAGCAAATGAGATGAACAGCTCCCTGGTTGAATACGTTAACGGGATACAGGTAATTAAGGCTTTTAACCGTTCTGACTCTTCCTTTGGGGAATACACCCGGACTGTAAATTATTTCCACGACTCTACCATGGAATGGTGGAGCCAGTGCTGGCTCTGGAATGCTGCTGCACGGGCAGTCTTACCATCAACACTGCTTGGTACGCTTCCGGTGGGAGCCTGGCTGTATATGACTGATTCTATCTCGCTGCCTGTTTTCATGGTTTGTTTGATTGTTCCACTCGGTTTTACTGCTCCACTAATGAAAATAACGGAAACTATGGAACAAGTGAGTATGATCAAAGGCAATCTGGAACAGATTACAGCATTTTTAAAAACTCCGGAATTAATGCGCCCTTCACAAAAAATCCCTCTTTATGACCGGGCTTTTCAATTCGATCAAGTTTGTTTTGGTTACAATGAAACAGAAGTCATACATAACTTATCATTCTTTACAGCCTCTGGGACTATGACCGCAATCGTAGGGCCATCCGGTTCAGGGAAATCCACCATTGCCAAATTGATGGCCGGATTCTGGGACGCCACATCCGGCACCATTAAGTATGGAGGAAAAAATATCCAGGAGATTCCCTTTGACCAATTAATGGAGGAAATCAGTTATGTTGCCCAGGATAATTTTTTGTTCGATAAATCCATTCGTGAAAATATCCGGCTTGGCAATCCTGACGCTGCCAAAGAACAGGTAGAAGCCGCTGCCAAAGCTGCCAATTGTCATGAATTTATTATGCAGTTGGAACATGGTTATGATACACCAGCCGGTGATGCCGGTGACCGGCTCTCTGGTGGTGAACGCCAGCGGATTACCATTGCCAGAGCCATGTTAAAACAATCATCAGTCATCATACTAGATGAAGCCACCGCTTACGCCGACCCTGAAAATGAAGCCCTGATCCAGCAGGCAATCAGCCGATTGGTTGCTGGAAAAACCCTAATTATAGTAG
>DEYX01000027.1 GCA_002365025.1 Hungatella sp. UBA3147
AACTAATGAGCAATCCTCCTCGCAAATATACATCACCTGTTTTAGGCAGTCTTCTCAGCCAACCCCAAAATCCTTTTCCTTTATAGTTAGTAATTCCAAGACCATTTAGGCTGGATTGATATGTGGCTGTGATGAAACCCTTTTTCTTCCCGTGTTCCGGATTGTTATACAATATAAATTCTCCTGTAACAGATCCATCATCCGTTACATAAATGGTCAGGCAGGTATCCGTCTTTACATATCCCTCTGGGGCTTTTATTTCATGTACGGTATATTTTCCAGGGCGAAGCGGAAGGAATGTAATTGCACCCTTTTCATCTGTTATTCCTTTGTATACCGGCTCTTCGGCTTCATTTCTAATCTCCAGTTCTGCACCGGCTAATTTTTCCGAGGTTACAGCGTCTATCTTTTGGATAAACACCTCCGGGGAAGGATGATTTACAACTGATATTGTACTGATTCCTGATACCTCACCGTCATGAATGGCAAAGGAGTAGGTGTGATCTGTTAAAAGGTAACCAGGAGCTGCCTTAGTTTCTTTGTAGGTATATGTTCCGTTTTCCGGCATATCAAAGTTTGCATACCCATTCTCTCCAGTATTAACAGTCAGGTATAAACTTCCGTTAGGGCGGTAAATAGAAAATTCCACTCCTTTTATTCCCTGTCCTGTAGCAGCATCTATTTTATATAGAAACATTTTATCAGAATTAGGGCTATGGTGCTTAAGATCTGTCATTGTGACTTCCAATAGCCCGGAGCCTTTTGGCACTGTAAATGCTATATCAGAGGAAAGAAAATATCCTGACGGAGCTTTCACCTCATGTAGGTAATAAGTTTTTCCAGCCTCTAATCTTCCAGTGATATCTATAGCCTCGCCTGTTGTCTCAAAATCTGGAATAACCACATTTTTCTGATGATCCAACACCTGTAAAATAGCTCCTTTTAGAAGTACACCGGCTGAATCTACTTTGTTAAGCCGAATCGCAGTGACTTCGTTTTTCATTTCAACCATGTCAACCGCTCCATTCTTACTTACAGTAAAAGGAACATCTTCTGCATATGAATATCCATCTTTAGGAAGGATTTCATGGAGACAATACCGTTCTCCCGCCTTTAATTTTGCAATGAGTTCATGAGGCTGCTCCCCAGAAATCCACTCTTCCACAACATTTCCATCCTTATCTTTTATGCTCATATGATTTCCTGGCAGCTCTTCACTGCCCGTGATAGCCTTTTTAGACAAGATCAGATGGGTTGGATTATCAATCATTATAATAACGTCCTCATCACCGTTTATACTGACTGTAAATAGGATATCTTCTGCGTAGGCATATCCATCTGCCGGACTGATTTCGTGAACCCAGTATTTTTTTCCAGCCTCCAGCTGGCCTTTTAAAACCTTCAACTGAATTCCAGTGATAAAGATTAGATTTTCTCCAGCCTTAATACCATTTCCATTACGGATTGCCCTTGCTGGGGTCTTATCTTCATTTAAGATTTGAAGCGTACTTCCCGGTAACTGACTGTCTGCTTCTGATGGCGTTCCAGCAAAAAGGGAACCTATCTGTTTCTTAATTAAGACCTCTGTTTTTTTATCCTTCATGACTACAGTAATCAGACCTGGTTCTTCCGGTACTGTAAAGGTCACACTATCGCTATAACTATATCCAGCCGGAGGCTCCTCTTCTGAAAGTTCATAAGTTTTTCCTGCAATCAGAAGTCCTGTTAATACTATCGGCCTCCCATTAGCAGTGAATTCCTTAATTAATGTTCCAGTATCCCTTTCCCGGATAGAGAAGCGGCCACCTGTTAGAATATCTCCTGTCTCTGCATCTACTTTTAGAATCTTTATTTCTGTTTTTTTATCCTGCATGATGATGGTTGACCGTATGCCGCCTTCCTCCGCCGTGAAGCGGATCTCTTTTTCAAAAGAATATCCATTTGGGGGCTGCTCTTCCTTGATGATATATTCTTTCCCCGGAGTAATCAGTTTTGCTGGAATGAGAACCTCCATTCCTTCTTCTTTCGTAAATTCATATATAACTTTTTCTGTTTCTGCATCAATCAGGCTGTAGCGGCCTCCTGTAAGCTCCTCTCCTGTTTGCGCATCCACTTTCGTGAAATATAAATGTACCGGCCGATCTTCCATATCCACATTATCAACCATTCCTGAAGCATCTAGCTGAAAACGATAAACTCCGCTTATCAGGCTGCTCCCGTCACTGTACGTTGTGGTTTCTATGAGGCGGTAGTTTTCTTCTGCAGTCAAGATCTCACGAATCGTTTCATTGTTCCGGTTGTTTTCAAATACTGCGCTCTGTGTGGCCTTTGAAACCTCACCCGTTAGCATTCCCCCTTCTATCGGACCGGTAGAGCGGGGTATGCTGTCATAGCCGTCTTTTTGCTCTTGTGTAATCTCATATCTGGTTCCATAGGGCAATCCTGCAAAGGTAAGATACCCGTCACCGTTTATTGTAATGTTTTCTTCTCCTTTGATCCGTCCCTCCAATGTACCTCCGTATGCCTGATATCCAGTTAAGGTCTTTCCAGCAGAGTCCATAAGTCTTACATGATAAGTAAATTCATCTGTCTGATCCTTTCCGGTTCCAGTCAGCTTATTTATGATGGTAATGGAACCTTCCGGGACAATGGGATTTATGAGCGTAGTACGTTTCGTAACTGCTTCCGCCTGAGTTTCAAAATAAACATTTGCCTGCATTCCTATCTCACCGCTTACCACAGCCACCATGTCCACTGTACCACTTTCATGGGCAGCGATATCCGTGAGATTCCAGGTGATAATTCCATTTTGTTCTACACCATAATTGGTGGATCTTAAATAATCAAGTCCATCTTTCAGGGCCGCATTGATACGGATATTAACTGAATGATTGTAAGGATTGGTATAGGTAGCCGTGTATTTTATGACACTTCCAGTTTTTACTGCACTGTAATCCGCACCTATGCTGCTTGTTACTTGTGCTATGGGGATTTCCTTTGTTACTGGGTTTAAGATTGTATAATTATGATTGTCCGCATTAACGGTCCAGCTTGCAAGGACGTTACCATTTACATCGGCCAGCTCCTGCCTTGTTTCCAGGTATGTCCTGGAAGGAATGGAATAGGATCCGCTTTCGTCAAGATGAATCCGTTTTGTTTCCTTAAAGGACTTTTCTGTACTGCCATCAGAATATCTGGTATATTCGGTTATTTCGTATAAATGGCCGTTTATGACACCGTCTTCCACTGTTATAATTTGGCCGCTTCCTGTCCCAATAAAGGGTGGAAGTTCGGTTCTTGTATCTAAGTCTTTTAATATGGTATATACCTTTACTGGAACTCTTGAAGTGACGGTTAGGGCTTCTATGGCATCATTGTCACAGGCCAGCTTTAAAATGCTAAAATCATTTGATACATTCCTGATTCCGGTTCCTGCTTTATTTAAGGTAAAGATCACCGGCTTTGAAAGGGCATATCCGGCTGGGGCTTTAAGTTCTTCCATGATGTAAACCCGGTTCGCTGACAGCTTCTTTGTCAGGATAAAACCGTCCGGACCGGATACAAAAGTCTCTATGGCTTCTCCAACCTTTTGATACTCTCCATCAATGACCACCGCCTCATACACAGCTATTTCTGAACCTTCCACAGCGATTCCATTATCAAAGTTAATTTTTTTTAATTGAATATTTGTTGTCTGATTCTCTATTTCGCAGGTATAAAGTACTTCTTTTCCGGACTCTTTTCCGTCAAACTGGAACTTTTTCATTCCCTCGGAGATCTGGTAAAGATCCGGTGGAGAAATCTCTTTAATAGTATAAGTGAAAGGTTTAATAGTTCCGTCTGTCTGCACCATACCCACCGGAAGTCCGACAATTTCTGCCTTTCCATCTGTTCCAGTTGTCATGTACCAGACAGCCCCGGTATCTATATTAGATAACATAAAACGGGCATTTTCCAGGCCCTCTCCGATATCGGAAGCTTTCTTTTTGATTTCCAGTTTCCCGACGGTTGGGATATTTGCGACCCGATAAACAGGAACTTTTTCTGTTCCTACAAGGATCTTTATTGGATCTATCTTTTGCATGTAGGCTGGGGCCGTAAGTTCTGCAATATAATAGGTTCCATAAGGGATTTTATTGATCCGGTGAGGTTTTAAATCTCCTGGGTCAAATCCCTCCAGAATGTCCCCGTTAAATTTATCGTTTTCTGTATAACTACCATTCGAACCAGATATCCAGGTCTGTATTAGATGGGCTTCATCTTCTACGAAATCTCCGGCTTCATCGGCCCGATAGAGGGCCAGTTCTGCGCCCTTTACGGCATATTCTCTGGCTCCATCTTTTACCACTTTGAGAACGTTAATGTACTTTTCCTTATTTTCAAGGCAAAATCTCTGCACATTTCCAGTCTCTATAAGGACAACAGCCTTTGGATCGGCTGTTTCAAAGCCAGCCGGTGTCTTTTCTTCCACCAGGACGTAATTCCCTATTTTCTTCCCTTCTTTTACTGCATTGAAGGGCAAATAATCAATCCGGTGCAAGCCTTCTAAGGTGTCATAACTCTTCACTCCGTTTTCCACTTCATAGTTGAATTGATATTCAAAGTTAAGAGGAAGCTTTCCACCTGGATCAAGGGAACCATTTTTTACATTCCGGTATATGGTGATACGAATTGTCTTACCGGCATCAGTGGTCCAAGTCTGGACAGTACCCTCTCCTTTTCCGGTCTGAATGACTCCGCTCCGCTCGGCCGTCCTTTCCCCGTCTTTCGTATACCAGATGAAGGTAGTAAGGTCCTCCCCTCTCTCCTGGTAAGCTGCTTCAAAGTCCGTGATAAAACTGGACTTATTTTCTGCCAGGCCTAGAAAGTCCTTTATGCGGTCCTTAAAACCAGTACTTTTTTCTGTTTTATCTGTATACTCAGTCAAGTCATCGGTCCTCCATCCCGCTACTCTCTTTTCCTCGTCATATACTGGCTTCACTCCATCCATCAGAATATTTCCGTCTTTATCTGTTTTCGCTTCATAAAGGGCCAGGCCAGCCGCATGGCTGTTAGGAAGCTGCACTTTTTTTCCGGTGCTGTCCTCATAGTATTTAAAGACCTCCATCTTGGTATGATCATTCTTTAAATTTACAGTCTGCACTTCTCCGGTAGCTTTTACCGTAAGTTCCATGGAGCTTCGGACATAGCCAATAGCTGCATCTATCTCTTCCAGAATATAATCCCCTGCCGGGATTCCCTCAAAGTATTTTGGAGTCCCGTCTGTGATCCATTCGGCTATAATTTGCATCGGCACATTATCAGCTGTATTTTCTATTGTCCATTCTGCCGCCCTATTTTCTGCCTTTACAAAATAGTATCCTTTCGGATAGGTTTCTCTGTCCGCGGTATATACCCTCTTAGCTTTATAAAGTGCCAAATGCGCCCCGGAAATCTGACCGTAACTATAGGCTCCCTTCGGTTCCGTGGCTGTAAGACCCTCCTGATAATCACTAAGTACCTCAATTCGGTACTGGTCCGTTGCATCGGTCTTTACAATCTCCACCTTGATCCTCTCATCCTCCAGTCCGGTTTTTTGGACTTCTCTGGTTTCTATAACGGTAACTCCTTCCGGGAATCCCCTGGTATAGCCTGATGGAGCTTTGACTTCTTCCATGATGTATGTTCCTGGGATCACCCGCTTTAGCATATCGGCCTGGCCTACAGTCATATCTGCCTTAAATGGATCATTGGGGTACTTCTCTCCGGTAATCCAGGTATTCTCCATGATCCAGGCTTCTCCCTGACGATGATAAATCTTCTTATCATCTGTGATATCCTCTTCCTTCCCGATATCTTCCATGCCGGTCTTGTCATTGATCCGGTAAGCAGCATTGTTATAGGCAGGAAGAATGTCCTCGTATTTGTAGCGGACGAAATCACCATCAATATCATAGACGGGATCACCCTTTTTATAGATTTCAGCCGATCTCTGGTAATACTGCGGAAGGCCATGGTCATTTAGAACCGGATTCATGCTTTTATCAAAACGATTTCCGTTATAAGTTCCTGTGATATATTCCTGATCCGTGTCGGCGTTGATGGTAGCAATTCTCCACGTTTTGATTTTTTCCCTGTTAATAACCGCTCCGGTTTTCGTCCGGGATACCTTTACCGGCCATACAAGGACCTTTCGTCCTTCTTTGGCGTAGGCCATGCCGGTAGTCGGATCCACAAATGCGTCCCGGTTACCATTGCTGTCCAGGTGATAAAGGATCGTTCCATCACTTAAATGAAAGCACTTGTCTGTTGCAGAATACTTCACAGCAGTCAGATCACCTCCGGTCAACTCATAGACAGGCTGCCCGGCTTTCAGCACGTAGATGGATTCCCGGTTTTTCACTTGTACCTGGTTCCCGTTTCGGTCATAGCCGAAAAGCTTCCCATTCGCCCCGGCTTCCATTACTTTCAGCCCTCCAAGGGAGTAGAAAAGAATATCTGTATTTCCTCGCTCTATCGTCCGGTAAGTCCAGGTTCCTTCCCCTGGCTCTCCGTTTAGGCTTCCCTCCTCATCCTCCTCTCGAATAAATTCTATCGTGGTTCCAGCGTATCCCTTTAATACCTGAATGGACTGAACATTATTATTCCGGTCCCTTATTACCTCTACACCATCATATCCATAATCTCCGCTGTCCCAGTTTTCCTTGATTTCTATGGCGTCATAAAGAGTCATCTGCGCCCCGGCAACATGGCGGTTGTTATCGCCTGCGGTATCTAAAGGCCTGGATATCAGGCCATACCCCGCAAATATACCATCTACATAGACCGGCTCTGCATCTTCGCCTGCGGCTTTTCTGGATTCTAAGTATTCCAGGGTACCTTTGCGCCAGGCATAATCTAAGTAAGCTCCGTTTTTATAGGCAAACTCCAGGTTTTCAGTCCCATACTTCTGTTTTAACTCCAGTTCTGTTCCTTCTAATCTGGTGTTGGTTTTGTATGTGATCGTCAGTTCAGGGGCCTTGATTTTGGATATTTCCAGGCGCACTGGAGTATTCCCCACGTAAATCCTAGCGATGTTTGTAATACCCTGCGGTCCTTCTCCTGTCTTATCTTCATAAATAGCTGCCGCTACCCGGTTGTCTCTGTTTCCGTCCAGGTAGTAGGTGGTCCGGTCGGAATAAACTTCTATGGCTACTGGCTCTGTCCTTACATATCCAGCAGGAGGCTTAATTTCACAAAGGACATAAGTCCCGGCTCCGAGAGGCTGTGGAGTAATTAAATATCCGGTATTCTGATCCTGATGGGAAGTTTCTCTTAGATCCTCTTCCTTGGCCTCAGCGTGCCCCGCTTCATCGGGCAGAATGCCGTCCCTGGTGGTTGTAAAGGCTTTAAACTGTCCTGTCCTTCTTCCTTCCTGATCGGTAAGAATCACCTGTTCCGATTCCTTACATATAGGTGTTCCTGCCGGAACAGTTCCCTTCCAGGCATTCCCTTCCAGGGCAATATTTTTGGCTCCCATAGCTTCTAAAAATTCCTTTGATCCTTCGATCCGGGTATCCGATCCATAAAACTTCACCAGGCCATCCGTATTCCCTCCGTCCTCCCTGGACGCTGCATAAAGAGCAAACAATGCCCCGTCATGGAGGAGATTTTCCCCTGTCTCCGAATCCAGCTTTTCGATTCTCAGCTTTGCTTTAAAAAAACTGTTTCGAAACTTCATATAAGTAAAGCCTTTGTATGAACTCTCTCCATTTGGAGAAAGGACACAGTCTGCTACCTCTGTTACTGCATTATCAGAGGCTGCGACCGTCCATGGCACAAGCATAGGGGCATATTTTCCATCATAAGCAATCTGTACGCCCTGCATGGTCATTACTTTATCTTTATACAGGATTACAGCACCATTGCTCTCTTTATTGGTTCCCCCTGGAAATGGAACATTATTTGCGATACCTTTGTTTTCTGCAACGGAGCTGAAACGGTAGTATTTTGATACGGCATCTCTACCACTTGAGCCTTCTGACAGATAATATGGCACATTTCCATTCGTCCTATCATCCTGCTCATTGTAGTAGTTCTTATAGGGCTTAAATCTGTTCTGGCTCAGTGCAAAATAGTCACTTGATCCCGTTCCTGCCACACCGTTTCTTATGTTGTCAATGTCCATGCCGTACTTGTAAACTTCAAAGTCACCATCCGCATTCCTGCCCTTAATTATATTTATACTCTCTTCATTGAAACGGATCCTATACTTCCTCTCCATCTCAGGCTGTGTTATGCCGGCAGAATAATTGTAATAATTATTAGTCACTTCCGGCGTAGCCTGGGAACCACCATAATCTGAATATACAGACGGGAGAGAGACTTCTCTTGGTTTGTCAATCTGGTAATGCTTGTTCTTAAAATCCCCCAGATTACTGAACTTCGACTGCTGTTCTGCCACTACATAAGTTCCGTATGGCAGATATTTTGAAACAGCAAAGTAGTAACCATCGCTATTTCCAGCAATGTCACCAAATAGGTTGTCCGCTGAAAGTGTTGTGAGATCTTTATCTGATCCGCCCTCCTTTGCACTGTCCCATTCAATGGAATAAATCCGGTCAAGATCATATGCAAAGAAAGGGCTTAAATAGTTTTCTGCCTTTCGGATGGCTTCTGAAAGGGCTTTGTCGTAAACTTCATCGGAATATTCATTTTCACCTGTGGCGCTTTCCGTTTCCCCAGACGGATTCTTTTTTACAAGCTTTGCAACTTCGTCATCCAAATACCAGGTAATGGCAAACTGGCGGACGTTATCAGAATATAGGGCATTATTCGTAGCTATTTCTGATGTGTTGCTGTGATTCTTAATTTCTGAATTATTGTGGTCCGCTGGATACTGCTTTTCTGCCCCATTTGTTCCAAACAGGAATTTATTTATTAAGGCAACGGGCTTAAAAGAGGTGCTTCCATTATCTGTACGTTCCCATTTATCATCATTGGCAACTTTTATGGCATCGAAGAACTTATCATAATTGTAAAAAGAAACGATTCTTGCTCCAGTACTGCTATCCGTCCTCGCCGATATGGTTTCCAGTACGGAAGTATAACCGTTATTCTGGTTTCCGTTAATATAACCATTAGCATAGCTGTACAAGGTATTATTACTTACGATTGCATCCTCTGAGTCTTTATATAAAGGAGAGGTGACATGCTGCACTTTTGTGAAAACCTTGTTTACCATAGCCGGGAATTTCTTATTTCGATCAATCACATTAATTTCATTCCCCTGCCTGTCCTGCCAGATTATATTTCCATCATTGTCACGGTAAAGTCGTTCCAGATTTGATTTTAAGTACACCTTAAAGCGGAAGTTGTCCATCTTCTTAGCCACCGTGTTTCTTCCAAAACGCCCCCCAAATGTTCTTGTAAACCAGTCATCATGGACTTCGGCATAGGAGTTGGTGTTGTCGTATGTTTTTTCATCTATGGTCTTCGTTACCTTAATCTGCTGTCTGATGATACGTTCCAGCACAGTGGTTGGTGTTTCTCTTGTATTTCCGTCTTCAAGCAGAACGTGATATCCATTGCAAATCAAATGCTGACTCTTAATGAAAGTCTTGTTCGAATCAAAGTCTTCGGAAGTAAATGTCCCGGCTCCAGCTCCGTAAACACGTATTACGTATTCTGCATTGGATATGCTAGCCCCAGCCGTATACCCCCACACATTGTTTGATCCAATCTTACCTATATCTTCATTTGTTACAACGGTCTTTCCATTATTAAGTGCGATTGTAAAATTACCTGATTTTACTCCGGTTAGGTCCATATCTTTTGAACCGACATGAATGGTATATTTCTTTGATACCTTATCATAATAGTAATAGGTGCTGCCCACCCGGTTCGTCACTTCTTCCGTAGAGTTAACTTGGGGGATTTTAGAAGCGTTTACATTCTCTTCTTTTACAATGACCTCCTTGTAATTCGGCTCCCAGACTTTCCTGGTTACGGGAGCATGGCCAACGTAAGTGCCGCCATTTAAGTACCAGTAATCGTATAGAGTTTCTCCTGTGGTATAGCGGAGATACCTTTCGCTATCTGTAGGATACATGGTTTTATCCGTTGGGAATCCATCTTCGCCCACTTCATAATCTGGTGTTACGTTAATTGTGTATTTGCCTGAATCTCCTACTTCTGCGGCATTTAACTCATTCCCTGTATACTTTCTGATAATATATCTTCCGTAGGTTGTATTCAGTTTTGTTAAGTAAGCAGCAACGATATCCCCACTGGAATTTGTTTGATACAACAAGGTCCTCCCTGGATTCATGCCGACAACGACTGTTACAATGATTTTCCCGCCGCTAGATTCCACTTTTTGAAGGCCTCCATAGGTAAATACTTTTTCATTGATATAATAATTTAATATTGTTTCGATCACTGATTTATTGGTCGTGGCATTCTCAATTTCAAGGACCTTTTCCGGCCTGCCATAGACAATTTTTCCATGTACTGTCCGTTTCTCATCAAAGACTGGGACATCTGCCGTGGAATAATCATTATCTTTCGGAGTTTCCATATGGAGAGAATTACGCATCATCTGCTCCAGCTCAGCTTTCACATACTTTATGTTGCTTTCTGAAATCGTAAAAGCGCTGGTAAACCTTGCCGGGTCACTAGCTATAGCAGTTCCTTCTGTAGGTAGTTTATCCGCTTCGGTTGCGTAGGCTTCGTAAGGAATCCTGATACTTTCAGTGACCCCTGGTTTCTCAATCATGTTTCCATTAATATCACGTTTATAAATGGAGTCTGATTCTGCTGTCAGATAAAATGGTGCTTCCTTAGGATCTACCCAGTTTCCTCCATCCACTTGCTGGATCACTACCGGATTCAATGTGACGTTGTTTAGATAAATATCTGCTCCTTCCGGAATTCCATCAAGGACTACGTTATAACCATTTGTGGCATCCTTTGATTTTGTTTCGAGAAGAAGTAAGTTTTCTTTATTTCCATAAGCAGCATTTTCTTCCGGGAAGGTAACTGCATTATATAGCTGCTTCGTTATCCAGGCTGATCCTACCGGCGCAGTTTTCGAATCAGTGGTATCACCATAGGACTCTCGGGTACTTTTCTCTGCATTCGTAACCTCCATATCCTTTCCGGTGATAGATAGTTCATATCCTTCGGAACGGGAAAGCTCTTTAATATAGTAATTACCAAGAAGCAAAGGTCTTCCGATCCAGCTGTCCCCATTCATGGTCTTATTATCTTTGTAGATACGGCCCTTTTCTTCCTGTGGCTGTGCCTTGTCATAACTGTTTTTGATATACAGGTTTTCCGGATATTCCTTTCCGGTATATTCAATCTTTCCTGCCTTGTAATTATAAACACTATGAGGTCTTTCCGTTATCGTTAAGAAGGAACCTTCCCCATTTTTATCTGTGGCTGCAACTGCGACAAGGTCATTTGTATCAAATACCACTCCGATACCGGATGTTACATTTCCATTGTCATCCCGCTGTGTATCCGGTCCATAAATAGGATCTGCCGCAAACAAACCGTATACCGCACCTTCTAAGGTTGCATCTCCCTGGGAATCTCCATAGGAATCATAATTTACAGACTCCCCGGCCTTTAATTCCAGATCTTTCTTATTGAAATGAACCTGACCTGATACACGGTGATCGTATACTTTAAAAGTATGAGCTGTATTATTACTTGGTCCTTTGACTACTTCCGGTTGGCTGTCCTCTTCTCCTTCTTCGGCTATCTTACTGGAAGCTCTGTTGAAAGTACTTATATCAAGCATTGTTGTCATGACTGGTTCTTCTTCAGTATCTTCTGCAAATAGGCTGATTTGCCTTACACCCTTTTCTTTCACTGGAAGGAAGGCATCAGAATCTGTGGCCAGGTTATTACTTTTTCTTGCTAATGCAGAGCTTAAAGAAAAGCTCATAAAGTTCTTCCTAGCTTGCGATGGAGTAACATCATCATCGAAATACTCATCCAGAAATTCTTCTTCCTCTTCCGCTTCAAACTCTTCATCATATAATTCTTCATTATCCTTAGCTGTTAGTTTAATGATTATTTCCTTTTCCACTGCAAAGACAGTGGGAAGCCCTATAAACTTAAGTAATTTGTTGATGATTCTTTCTCCCAATGGGAGGTCATAGGTTTCTTTCAGGATTAACTCTCCATTTTCTTCAGGAGCATCAGCATATATAGAAGGACTTGCGACATTAGCATCATTGTCATCAAGTACGTATTCGCTATCATCTATCAAGTTGGGATCCTCTAATTCAGGAATTTCCACGTTAGCAGTAAAACTCCTCATTGCCAGTCTTGTAAAAACATCGATATCACTTGAACTGCTCTTTACCATGTTGCGAGCATATCCACTAACTCTGATATCTGCATTACTGGCACTTTTCCACTTTTTAGGTCTTCCAGCTTCGGAAGCTGCCGTTGTGATAATTTCAATCGGAACATCATCCGGATGTCCCGGATCATGAATGATGTAGCCATCCCTTGGCTTTGCTTCTTTAAAAGTGTAGTCATACTCAAGATTAATAAAGATTTTATAAGCATCATCTCTGGCATCTTTACAGCCTGATGCTTCAAATGATTCTTCCTCAGATGGCTCCTCTTCACTACCGCATTCCCAGTGATGGAATGTTCCACCACTAGCCGCCGCACGGGCTTCACATTCGTTTACTGCTGCTTGCCATTCCTCCATTAATCTTTCATATTCTTCTGCAGCCTCATCGACTTCATCACTTCCTTCCCCTTCTTCTCCGCCTTCCGATTCATCAATTTCCGGTTCAGGGGGGATTGGATGCCCATTACAATAGGCATGACTAAAATCATAAAAACGTGTATCTTTATGGGAAACTCGTCCACTGGCATCAGTTACCAGGTCATCGTCAAACACCAGCCAATCCTGCCAGGTTGTTGGGTCTTCTCTCATGTTATCTTTGATGATTCCGCCATCTGATTCATCATCACTTAACTGGCTATCGTCGAAATGCTCCAACACCTGCCATGTAGAACCCTGCAAAGGATTTCCAGTCTCATAATCTCTCTTTTCCAGATCAACTTTATAATTGGACTCAAAGGTTTCATTGTGCTTATAAATCTTTATGGACACCTCACCACCGCCTGGTGTCGGAGCAGAAGTATTTGTACTGTATTTTGTAGTGAGGAAAAACTCACAAGTTATTTCTTTCGCATGTCCTTTTGCACGATATAGTTGCTGGGAACCTGGAACATTACACTGGAAATACTCTAAGCGGCCTGAGACTTCCAATACCCTAAAAACATTTGGATCGTAACTAATCTTTATAACCGCATCGGTTGGTTTCTGACCGACCTGGCCATAGGGAAAGCTCCAGGAGAGGTTCTGGCCCTCTGTGTTTATAACTAGTCCCGGTGTTATAGCCGTAATGACACAATATCTCTTAAAGGTTTCCCAATCTGCAAGTCCAGTTAATTCATACAGCTTTGTTGTATCTATTTGTCCGGGTCCGCTTTTTAAGTCATTGATATACATTGCCTTATCTTCCGTATCATACTTGCTGATCAATTCAAGAATATCCTTAGGGTTTTTACAACCGGAAGGGACATTTTCCAATGACATAAAACCGTCATTGGCTTGCGATTCTATCCAGTCCGATCCACCATTGCTTTTACCTTTTGTCCATGCAACTTCTCTTGCTATATCTTTGTCAATCTGCCCGAATTGATTAAGAGTTGGATCTCCATCATAACTTCTAAATGCGCCAATATAAGCCCAGAACATTTTTTTCTGCTCAATGGTACCTTTGTCATAATCGATATCTGCATTTACCTTGGAATAATCGTAATTGCTATGTGCCGAAGCTCCCTGGTTCATGCATAAAAACCATTTATTTGCTTCATCACCCGGCGCTTTTCCCATCAAAAAGGGATGTCCAGCCTGTCCCGAGCTGACAAAGACCAGACCAAACCCCCAAGAATTAAACATACCTGGTGGTAAGTAGATGAGTATAGGTGTTAACAATAAGACAATTGCAAGTAGCCCAGCAATTTTCTGATTTAATTTTATACCTCTCTTCCAACTTCTGATCATCTATTCTCCTTATTTTTAATGTAATTAGTAAAAAAAGCTATCGATTATAATTAACCGATAGCTTTTCCTTATAATTCTTTAATTAAAATATATAATTGGTGCATTTTCTCCTCGAATAACACCAGTTCTAACATCTGGAAACTTTCCCTCCACGCTTGATGGAATTTCGTATCCAATCGATTTACAGAATATCCCTAGCTGCGTTAATTGTGGTACACCATCTAAATAGTAAAATGGATCATAGATTGAGGCCACCGTAAAATAAGTGTTCTTATTAGTTGGCTCATAAGCTAACCATACACCATCCACTAAAAACACAGGATAAATATGACTTACAAAACCGAGGCTATTCACAGGTAGCCCCACACAAGTAGCTAAAAGATATGCAGCTCCCCTATATCCATCGCAATTTGCATTCCCGTCAACCAGACAACTGTAGGAATACTGAGCTCCTTCCTGATCTATATAATCTGCCTGAGTGATTCTCTTTGCGATCCGTACCACTTTTTCATAATCGGAAGCTTTTCTCCAGTCAAAGCTGTTTAAAAAGTTTCGGGTTTCTGTGGTCAAACGCTCTAACTTTTCTTTATCCACATCTTCCAGTCCAGTGGTAGGATAATCCGTTAGTTTTGCAATAGCAGCCAATTCCCTTCCACTAAAAGAAATTAGGGAAAGAGGATCTTTATTTTGGATTGCAAGATCCAAAGCATACTGCAAATGATTATTGGATTCGTAGAAGAAGTTATCCGGATCGCTCTTCCAAGCAGTTGTGCCTGTAACTGGACTGGCCACAAACCATGGTTCCATATAGCCTTTTAAGGGGTATTGCGGATCATAATCGCCTATGTCGTCCATATCTGATTTACTGGCATTCTGTATCTGCACAACACCATTCATAACCCAGGCGCCATCTGCATTAACCGAATAACCATCAGGAGTGGTCGTGTTTGCAAGCATATTTCCGTTCCTTTCAAAGAAGTAGGATTTTCCATCAATCCAATTCCAACCTGTAGCATAAGAGCCATTGTCATTCAGGTATTTCCATGCTGCACCTTCCAACTTCCACTGTCCTGCAAAAGAGGTTGTTGCTGATCCGATTATTAAAATAACTGATATAAAAGCCGTCAATAATTTCTTCTTCATACTTAATTCCTCCCTTAAAGCTTATTAAACTCTTATTCAAAAGGTACAAAGGATTGCCAACTCCAGTTCGTTAATTTATCATCTCCTCCCGTAAACATATTTATATAGACTTTTTCGGTATCAAATGTACTTATCTATTAATGTGTAGCTGAGATTTTATTGCTTCCTGCAGCAACTGAGAAAAGTTTATATCATGCTCCATCGCAATAGCATTAAGCCATGCCGGAAGTGTTACTGTACGATTAACAGAACGGTTGATTCGTGCCATACGAATGGAAGGCATATAAACGTCAATTAAAACCACTCTTTCATTTTCATGTACTTCTATCTGCGAAAGCGGCGTAGGATCTGGTATATCCTCCTCATCTTCCTCTAAACCATATAGGGCGCAGCCAAGTAATTCCCTCGCTGAAAGAAATGCATCATCATCATCTTTTCCACTGGTAGCACAATCCAAATCAGGAAAAACGACTGCAATTTCCTTTCCAGATTCATAAGTAAAAATAGCAGGATAAAAATAACGTTCTGATTTTTTTATGATAAAAGGCCTCCTCTATTTATATTTTATCGTGAGAGAATAAGAGCTATTTGAATTTTAACCCTGACTGTCTTTCAATACTTTTTAGCGTTGGGAGCGGAATATCTTTGTCAGGATGTTTTAATGTTGTACGCCCCTTCTTAATCGGATGTTCGTATTGGTGATGACTTCCAGTTACTCCTACCTCATACCATCCATCAACTTCAGGCATCGCAATGACTTCCCGCGATGAATAACTCTTCATGTATTTTCCCTTCTGACATAGTCATTGTAACACACATAGTTATATGTGTCATATTAACACATGTTTTTATATGTGTTGCAACAAGAATCAGCCTATATTTAAATCTATTTTCTATTTTTTTCTATCAGTTTAATATTTTCTATTGTCAATGTACAAGATGACAATTTTATCCTCTAACTAAAAGGTAAGTCCGGATCACCCACTTCATCTGGAATATTCATAAAGCTGCCCCCTACTACATTAGTTGGCTCTGGCCTGGAATTATCAGAAGATGCATTCTTGCTATCAGCAAATTCCTGTTCATCCACAATAATATCTGTTGTATATATTTTATTTCCGTCCTTATTTGTATAACTCCCAGTCTGGATTCTTCCGGAAATCAGTACTCTCATACCCTGACGAAAATATTTTTCTGCAAACTCTCCTCCTTTGTCAAATGCAACACAATTGATAAAATCAGCTGTCTGTTCATTGCCGTCCTGATTTCTGCGGATTCTGCGGTCAACTGCGAGAGTATACCTTACAACTGCAATAACACGTTCTCCCTGGGAATATCTTACTTCTGGATCACGGGTTAATCTCCCCATTAAAATTACACGATTCATATTTTCCTCCATTCCTCCCTGCCCCTATGGGCAAGAATTATGTATTGTTATTATGTCGTTTTACTGTACCCATTGGCCTTTCTCATTTACTGTGTATCCATCTGAAGTAACAGTGCTGATTAAGAGTTTACCTCTTGTTCCATCGGAAACCGGGTTAAAGAAATACCATGCTCCCTCTACAGTTTGCCCCGTTACACCGGGTATGTACTGCCACCCGGTAAGCATTTGGCCCTGGGTTCCATCCATTGCAGTTTTTAAGTAATAAGTATTTCCATCTGGATCTGTTTGCCAGCCTGTTACCATAAACCCCTCCCTGTCAAACCGGTACCAGGAGGCTTTTTCCTGCTCTCCGGTTGCGTAAGGGTTACTGATATATGCCCATTCATCTGTATACGTACGGTTTGAGGCAAAGATCCATTTTCCATTAGCCAACTGTGTCCAGGTTCCCGTTACTGCTCCGGCCGGAGCGGCTGGCCCCTGTGTATTCCCTGCAGTCGTTACTCCCACGGAGTGGGCACCACTTCCGCCGCCTGAAGAACCACCTCCTCCGCCGGAGCTGCTGGAGGTCGTATTGTCAATTACCTTAAAATTAAGAGTAACAGTTACAGGATCAAACATCTTTCCATCACTTGTATAAGCATAAACCGTTACAGCTACGGTTCCGGTATATGGAGATTTTGCCATAGCCGCCATAATCCAGTTCGCCATAACCTCCTCTTTCTCATTAAAAACTACAGGAGTTGTGAATCCATCCTGATCCACAGTAAGGATACTGGCATCAGAGGAGCACCATAGAACATTCTGCATATCCTGGATTTCGGAATAAATGGAAGCATTGAACTTCTTGCTTTCAACTCCTTTCCATGAAAGAACAGGGCTGCTCGATCTTCCCGTCTTTGTGAGTATCAGGTCATATTTTTCATCCTCCCGGTCTGCCTCCATGCATTCTGCCTGGAAGGTTAATGTAACCTTACAGGAAGCAGCTTTCTGGCCATCTTTTGTTACGGCCGTGATCTCCACGTTCTTTTCTGCCCGATACGGCGCCTTTGTAAGTGCTTTTCTGATCCACGATGCTCCTTCGATTGGTACTACATTTCCTTCCTGATCCACCGTTACTGCCTCCGGATCGGAAGAGGTCCATAAAACGCTGTGGTCATAAGGCTTATGCTCTGTGGTATCTTCCACCTCTGGAAAAACGGCTGCGGACAGTTTTCTCGTTTCAAAACCAATGTTTTGAACCGTTTCGGAATGGATATCCCCTGCCTTCCGATACCCAAGACTATAAGAAAGCGTCGTCTTATCCAGGGTGACCCCTTCCGGAATAATCCTAGTCTGGTCATTGGTTACAAACTTTACGTTTACCTGGCATGTGGCTGAAGCTTGATTTCCAAGCTTGTCCTTCCCATTTACCGTAACAATCGCCTCCCGGCTTCCGGCCCCGGATATCTTTGCATACTTATCACTCTCCCGGATCCCGTTATCCGTTGCCATGATATTTCTGATCCAAGCAGAGTCCTTTAGGGCAAAAACTAATGCCTCCCGATAAGCTTCTTGATCCTGAGATACTAGAGCCACTGCCGGGTCCGAGCTTGACCAGGTTACTTCATCCCTGGAGAAAAAATCCGGGGTAAATGTAGCCGTTAATGACTGGGGTGCCGTTATCGACACTGTTTCCTGCGGATTAGTCCGGTCCCCGGTTAAGGTCCTAGTTACGGTATATGTAAGGGCCTGTTTATCCAGGTTCACTCCCTCTATTGCCACTAAGGTATTATCCAGGATCTGAAATGTGACATTGATCCGGCTGTTCGCCGTACAGGGCTTACCTTCAAAGGAAGCGGAGGGCCTGGTCTGTGCTGTCAAGACCGCAACGCCGCCGTTCTGGTGCCCAGCTCCATAAATCGTATTGGGGATCTTATACTGGTAATTCCCTTCCGCCTGGGTTCTTTCTGCCTCTTCTGTAACGCTTGTAAAAAAGGATGAAGAAAGGTTTACGGTAAGACTGGCTGATTTGGCCGTATAGCCATCAGTTCCCTCATCATCGTTTTTCGCCAGGCTGATAAGCTGGGGATCGTCAATCCTCCATTTCACCCGGCCGTCCTCTACGTCATTATTGGCATCAATGATAGCCCTGATATT
>DEYX01000071.1 GCA_002365025.1 Hungatella sp. UBA3147
GGGGCGAAGGGGTATTCTTTATGTCAGGAATTGCAGGCTCCCTGGTCGCTATCTGGTTCCAGCTTCCCTTTTATATATTTCCGTTTGTCTGTATTGCTGCAGGGTCGGTTACCGGAATTTTGGTCATGCTGGTACCTGGCGTTCTAAAAGCAAAATACGGTGCAAATGAAATGGTCACTTCCCTGATGATGAATAATATTGCTTACGGAATCGGTTGTTATATTTTAAACAATATCATGCGTGATCCTTCCGTGTCATCGCTGGTATCCTATAAGTATCGTAAAGCGGCATTGCTGCCATCGGTCATAAGCGGAACAAGAGTCCATCTGGGCCTTATGATAGCAATCTTGTGTGTCGTCATTATTTATATCTTTCTGTATAAAACAAAAGGCGGATACGAAGTGCGGGCTACGGGAACTAACATCCGTTTTGCGAAATATTCAGGTATTC
Organism: Hungatella sp. UBA3147; assembly: GCA_002365025.1. Taxonomy (GTDB): domain Bacteria; phylum Bacillota; class Clostridia; order Lachnospirales; family Lachnospiraceae; genus Lacrimispora. The sequence goes on from DEYX01000071.1 coordinate 451, forward strand.
GTGTAACAAAGGTAATTATTCTCGTACACGTAATTGCAGGTGCGGTCGCCGGATGCGGTGGGATTGTGGAATGTCTGGGATTGCATAAGAGGTTTGAATGGACCGCACTTCCAGGTTATGGGTTTGATGGAGCTATGATTGCAATGCTGGCAAATAACAATCCCTTCGGAGTCGTAGGTGCAGCGCTATTCGTGGGATATTTAAGGGTCGGAGCGGATCTGGTAAATCGTTTTGCAGATGTGCCCACAGAAATGATTGCAATTTTACAGAGCCTGATTATTCTGTTAATATCTGCCGAAAAATTTTTGCATAAGTATAGGCAAGCATGGATTGAAAAGGATGTGAAAATCGGGGAGGTTAAAAATGAGGGAGTTTTTTAATTCAATATTCACAAGTGATTTTGTATATTCTGTTTTCAGAGTTACAACTCCTTTGCTCTTTGCGTCAATGGGAGCGGTCATTTCCGATGTGGCGGGGGTACCCAATATTGCCCTGGAGGGTTTAATGCTGATTGCAGCATTTGCAGGAATGTATTTTAGCTTTTTAACTCAAAGTGCTTTTATCGGTTTATTAATGGCCTTGGCCGCCGCAGTTCTTTTTACCGGAATATTAGCTTTTTTTACACTGTATTATAAAACAAACATTATATTAGGGGGCATTGCAATTAATAGTCTGGCCAGCGGCGGAACAGTGTTTTTCCTTTATCTGGCAGCTCATGATAAAGGAACCAGTGTGGCATTAGCCAGTAAGACCCTGCCTGTTCTTCGAATTCCGGTCATTGAGAATATTCCTGTTTTAGGAAGTATTCTTTCAGGACATAATGTTTTGACTTATCTCTCCATATTCTCTGTTATTTTTACTTATTTTCTATTAAAAGGAACCGCTCTTGGTTACCATATACGTGCGGTCGGTGAGAAGAAAACAGCAGCGGAATCCGTTGGCATCAGTGTGGTTAAAACACAGGCAGCCGCCTTACTGCTAAGCGGTATCATGTGTGGATTTGGCGGCGCATTCATGTCTATGGGATATGTATCATGGTTTTCCAGAGATATGGTGAGCGGCAGAGGCTGGATTGCCCTGGCGGCAGAAGCAATGGGCAGACAGACTGCTATAGGTTCTGCGGCTGCTTCTGTATTATTTGGTATAGCAGATGCGTTTTCCAATGTAGCTGCATCGATGGGGTTACCGTCTGATTTGGTAAAAACAATACCGTATTTTGTTACTTTGATGGGTTTGGCAATTTTTTCTATTAAAACTTATAAAAGATATAAAGATGTTTAATAGGTTTTTAGCTTATCAGCCAAATGATACTTAATAATAAAAATGAGGATGCATGCAAAGGACCCCGTTGCATGTATCCTCATTTTTGGTAATTTACGATTTCTTTGCCAGGTATCCAGACGCCGGCATTGAGATATAAATGTTGTCTGTCATACCTCCGGATATGCATAATCAATCACATTACACTCATTAAATTTAGCAAACCGTTTCATACATCCGTTAACGGCTGCCTGAAGCTTCTTTGTTTGCCTGATTCCATCTTCATACCAGATATTTTTTACAACCAGTGTACTCTTCTTTATGTCAGCGACTGCCTCCACACGTCCGATAAAGCTGTTGCCATAAAGCATCGGTAAAACATAAAATCCATATTTACGCTTGTCAGCCGGAGTATAGATTTCCCAGGTGTATTCAAAGCCAAACAGTGCTCGGATCAGCTTTCTGTCCCACATCATACAGTCAAGCGGTGCGATCAGTTCACAGCGTGGTTTAAAGGTATCGGTTTGTAATACCGTTTCTATCAGTAATAAATCCTCTGACTGGCAGAAAAGAATATCCTTTATACCGTCTACACTGACTTGCAGAATTTTCCCTTCGTCAAGCAATTCTTTGAACATTTCAGTTCTTTGAGGAGTTTTAAGCCCCCAAATATTTAACCATGCATCGGAAGGACGATTCCATAGAAGCCCTACCGCGCCTATCCGCCGAAAAATACGCCATTTTTGATGCTCAAATTCATCCGGCAGCGGGTCAGGAATGTCGAGGAGTTCAGCAGGTAAATACTTATGGGTGAGGTCGTAATACTTTCTTGAGCCTTTCTTATGGTGAATGATCAGCTCACCGGTAGAATATAACTGCTCCAGCACTGCCCGTGACGCATTGGTATCGCCGCTCCAATTACCGCTCCAATGAATGGAAGAGTGCCAGTGTATGCTGCCCTGTATGGGCAGGCTGTCAGAGCCGACCGCTCCGTTTGCCTGGATGTAATCCTTCGTGTCTGCTTCCAGTTCCCCCAGCTCTTTGAAACGCCGTCCTCCTTCTCGTGCAGCATTCCGATAACGTTCAAAATACGGCCAGTCTTCAGTGGGAATGATGGAAAGATTTTTATCAGGATAATCTACAAGCATTCGGTCGTTATACAACAGCTCGTAAAGCGTTTGCTTTGTAAAGCCTTTGACACGGGACTGCAGGGTAAGCTCCGCATTCTTTCCGCAGGAATCAACCGGATCAAACTGAATACAGCCTGTCTGGCGCACAAAATCAAAGGCGCCCTGTTTCCCGTTAAATTTGTGATCGCCCAAAAGCCCGTGTTTGAGAAGTATAAAATGTCTTGCCTGTTTGTTCGTTAAAGTGATCATAGGTTTTCTCCCAGTAAATTACCAGTTTCATAATGATACTCTTTTTTGATATAGTAATGTTCGAACTTCCTTTTATTACGGAGCGGTGTGTTATTGCTGCAAGGAATAAAGTTTTTTCAGCAATTTTTCTATCATATAAAGACCTCCGAAAACAATATTATCCATAATTCGATATTACCCGTACCTCATAAAATGATTATACCATAATTGTGAAGGTAATGAGAAGCCTCGTCTTTCAGTCTTTTTTTATATATTTGTCATCGTGGTGGATTTAGACGAGGCGGTCGCAGAAAATCGGAGTCAGGAGAATGCCTGATGAATACGATTACGCCAGACGGATACCGGGTTGATGAGAATGGAGCCTGGGAAAAATAAAAAAACCACTCTTGACAAATAAAACAAAACAACATATACTAATCAATAACTTCATAAACAAGTAAAAGCGTTGATAAGAACAAGTAGCAGTACGATGGACCACACAGAAAGCAGCCGGCAGATGAGAGGCGCGTGGAATACGGATTGCGAATACATCTTTGAGCTTCGCACCAAACGGCTAAGATGCCAAGTAGGCTGCGACGGATTCCCGCACCCGTTATTGTGCTAGAGTATCGCATCAGGTACTCAAAGAGGTAAACAGCGTGAGCTGTTTATAAACTTAAGGTGGTAACACGAGACTTCAGCCTCGTCCTTTTGATAGGACGGGGCTTATTTTTATGAAAAAGGAGAACAATGATGAAAATTTATGACGAATTGAAAGCCCGCGGCCTGATCGCCCAGGTAACGAATGAAGAAGAAATCAGCAAAATGGTAAATGAAGGAAGAGCCGTATTCTACATCGGATTTGATCCCACGGCAGACAGCCTTCACGTTGGTCATTTTATGGCCCTGTGCTTAATGAAGCGCCTACAGGAGGCAGGCAATAAGCCCATCGCCCTGATCGGAGGCGGAACCGGTATGGTTGGAGACCCTTCCGGAAGAAGCGACCTTCGGCAGGTGATGACAGTAGAAACGATCCAGCATAACTGTGACTGCTTTAAAAAGCAGATGAGCCGTTTTATCGACTTTTCCGAAGGAAAGGCTCTTATGGTTAATAATGCAGACTGGCTTCTTAACTTAAATTACATTGATTTCCTCAGAGAGGTCGGTCCTCATTTTTCCGTCAACCGTATGCTGACTGCGGAATGCTATAAGCAGCGAATGGAAAAAGGCTTAAGCTTCCTGGAATTCAACTACATGATCATGCAGAGCTTTGACTTCTATGAGCTGTTCAACCGTTACGGCTGCAACATGCAGTTTGGAGGAGATGACCAGTGGAGCAATATGCTTGGCGGCACAGAGCTGATCCGCCGGAAGCTGGGAAAAGATGCTCATGCAATGACCATCACCCTGCTATTAAATTCCGAGGGAAATAAGATGGGTAAAACCCAGTCCGGTGCTGTATGGCTTGATCCGGAAAAGACGACTCCTTTTGACTTTTTCCAGTACTGGAGAAACATTGCCGATGCAGATGTGTTAAAATGCCTGCGTATGCTTACCTTCCTTCCCATCGAGCAGATTAACGAGATGGACAGCTGGGAAGGCAGCCAGTTAAATGAAGCAAAAGAAATCCTTGCCTATGAGCTGACCAATCTGGTTCATGGGGAAGAGGAAGCGGAAAGAGCAAGAGAGAGTGCCAGAGCGCTGTTTACCGGGGGCAATGCGGCAGATATGCCGACCTGTGAGCTGGAAGAGGCAGACTTTACGGACGGAAGCATTGACATCCTGGCTATTCTTCAGAAATCCGGTCTGGCTCCTACCCGTTCCGAGGCAAGACGCAATGTGGAACAGGGAGGAGTAACCGTAGAAGGCGAAACTGTTTCCGATGTGAAAGCCGTTTTTGCAAAAGAACAGTTTTCAGGAGATGGGATGATCGTAAAACGCGGTAAGAAAAAATTTGTAAGAATAGTTGTAAAGCAATAAAAAAGTGGCTGTTGAAATTTCTATGTCATTCAGTTAAGACTTCATACCCTTAATAGATGGAACAGGGCATGCACAAATGCATGCCCTGTCAGACTGTCAAAGAACCTTGT
>DEYX01000241.1 GCA_002365025.1 Hungatella sp. UBA3147
CGCAGGTTCAAATCCTGCCCCCGCAATTTTTTTTGACTAATTTTATAAAAACGTGTACTAATGAAAGTACATAGGCCCAGATAGCTCAGTTGGTAGAGCAGAGGACTGAAAATCCTCGTGTCGCTGGTTCGATTCCGGCTTTGGGCATATGGGATACTAGCTCAGGTGGTAGAGCACTTGACTTTTAATCAAGTTGTCCGGGGTTCGAGTCCCCGGTGTCTCAGGACAAGCCTTGAAACAGAAATGTTTCAGGGCTTTTTATTTGCTATCATCATTCATCAAATTCCACAATCACATAATAACCCCGGTCATTGTGTTTTATCTCTTTGACAATGCCGTGATCAGATTTGATCCGGTCACGTCCTACGTAGCAGCCGGACATGGCCACAGCAGGGTCTATGATATAGCTATAGCTGCTGGTTCCTTCCCTTTCTATGATCTGAACTTCATCTCCGGCTTTAACAAGACCGGGACGCTCCATCTTAAATTCGATTAATCTCATAATATAACCATCTCCTTTTTTACTTCCAAAATTATATTATAGCGCTGCGGGAAAAAATTGTAAAGAGAGGATAAGGATGCTATACTAAAAGAGTCGGTTTATAAAGAAAAATGTAAAAAGAACAGGGAATGAGCCCAGTGGTTTATGCAGACGAAAGGCGGTTCATACTATGAATGATACACCGAATTTATTAAAAAAGTTAATGGAATATGGAGAGTCGGATTTTTATCCTTTTCACATGCCGGGACATAAAAGGCAGTATCATGGATCCTTTGCCAATAATTTTCCAAATCCTTTTTCCATAGATATTACAGAGATCGATGGTTTTGATAACCTGCACCATCCGGAAGGGATTTTAAAGGAGTCTATGGAATGGGCTTCCAGGGTATACGGGAGCAGCAGAACGTATTATCTTGTTAATGGAAGCAGTAGCGGAATCCTTAGTGCTATAAGCGGGACCGTATCAAGGGACGGAACTATTCTTATGAGCAGAAACTGTCATAAGTCAGCGTTTCATGGAGTTTTCCTCAATCAGTTAAGGACGGAATATATTTATCCACAAATAATACCTGATTTCGGTATTCAAGGTGGATTACTTCCGGAAAAAATTGAAGAAATGTTGATGAGTCATCGGAAGATTCAAGCAGTGTTTATTGTATCCCCAACTTATGATGGTATTGTATCTGATATTAAGGCCATTGCAGATGTAGTTCATAAATTCCGCCTGCCTCTCATTGTGGATGAGGCTCATGGAGCACACTTTTCCTTTGGAAGTAAGGGAGAATTTCCGGTTTCTGCTTTAGAACTTGGAGCGGATGTGGTGATTCAAAGCCTTCATAAAACTCTTCCTTCTTTTACTCAGACGGCTGTTATGCACGTAAAGGAAGGATTTGTGGACATGGGGAGATTGGATCGCTATGTGCATATGTATCAGACCAGCAGCCCCTCCTACGTGCTGATGGCAGGGATCGAGTGCTGTATACGGTATATGGCTGGGGAAGGGCTGGAGAAGATGAGTCTCTTTTCTGATAAAATAGGAGAAGTCCGTAAGACTTTGTCTGGTATGGAACACCTAAGGCTACTTACGGATCAGGAAAAGGGGATGAATGGAATCTTTGATATGGACCTCTCTAAAATCATTATTTCCACAAAAGGTACAGGAAAATCGGGAGCCTGGCTGGATGATAAACTGAGAAAGGAATATCATCTGGAAATGGAAATGTGCGGTTCAGATTATGTGACTGCCATAACGACTCTTGCTGATACGCAGGAAGGTCTAAAACGGCTGTGTAAAGCTCTGCTTCATATTGATTCCGGGCTTTCTTCGGAGGAAGACTGTGAAGATGAGAATCGCTTATATCAGGAATTGGAGAGAATGCCGGAATGCCGGTTGAGCATTGCCCAGGCGATGGATGAACCCAGGCGCAGGATCGCTATTCCCGACGGCGAGGGTATGATATCAGCAGAATTTGTTTACGTGTATCCCCCAGGGATACCCATTGTTGTACCAGGAGAGATTTTAAAAAAAGAATCCATTGATCTGATTATGAAGTATAAAGAGCTTGGCCTTGCGGTGCAGGGGATGGAGGATGAGGAATCCAGAGAGCTTTTTGTGGTTGATGAAGATGGAATAAGTGTTAGATAGATTAAAAGATAAATAAATAAGATAAAATGAAAGATATAATAAAAGATATAGATAAAATAAAAAAAGATAGGATAAAAGATGGAGCAGATAATATGGGCAAAATATTCTATGTAATGGGAAAAAGTGCTTCCGGAAAAGATACAGTTTATAAAAGGCTTTTAAAGAGGCTTCCCCGATTAAAGAAAGTAGTTTTATATACCACCAGACCGATTCGGGATGGAGAAAAGGATGGGGTGGAATATTATTTTACAACCAGTGATAAGCTGGAGGAATTCCGAAGAGAACACAGGCTTATTGAGGAGAGGACTTATGAAACTGTTTATGGTCCGTGGAGTTATTTTACTGTTGATGACGGTCAGATTAATTTAGTTGGGAATAATGGATATCTGATGATCGGAACCCTGGAATCTTATGAAAGGACAAGGGCTTATTTTGGAGAGGATAAGTTGTTTCCTATTTATATTGAGGTTGAGGATGGGGACAGGCTTTTGAGAGCTATTAAACGGGAGAAGGGTCAGAAGACACCTAAATATAAAGAACTTTGCAGAAGGTTTCTGGCGGATGAAGAGGATTTTAAAGAAGAAAATCTACTTAGATGCGGAATACATAAGAGATTCTGCAACCAGGAGCTGGAATCTTGCATGGATGAGATCGTAAAAGCAGTGACCGCAGAGATAGAATAAGTTAAACAGATATTAGCAATCCGCTTCGCTGCTTGCTCACAGCATGCCCCGCTACACCGTGCACAAGTAAGTCCCCACTCTAATACCGGAAAGGTATAAGTGGGGGCTTACCTGATGAAATTAAAATAAGCATGAAAGAGTTATGGAGTTCCATAGCGCCTTTCATGCTTATTTTAAGGTTAAGCTTTTATTTAGCTGCAAGCCGTTTCGCCTTTGCTTCCATACGTGTCCTTGTTACATCGATAAATACAGCGGCGATGATAACCAGACCGATAACAATATATTGTACGGAACTGGAGGTATTTAGGAGTGTTAAACCATTTCGAATGGTAGAAATCATCAGGGCGCCGATCAAAGTTCCCCAGATAGTTCCTTTTCCTCCCATAAAGGAGGCACCGCCAATAATACATGCCGCAATGGCATCCGTATCATATGGTGAAATGGCGGCAGAAGGATTGGCAACAGCGGACCGTCCGACTATAACCAGTGCGGCAATGGAGCACATAAAACCGGATAAACTGTAAACAAAAATCAGTATATTATCGGAATTGATTCCGGAAAGCCTGGCAGCTTCCGGATTACCGCCTACGCAGTAAATCATTCTTCCTAGTGCAGTTTTGTTTAAAAAGAAATGATATATGATATAGATTAATATTAAAATGATAAAGCACAGTGGGATCCCGGAGAATCCGCCGGATACTTTAAATAAGTTGCTGGAGCCTAAAAATGTAACGGCAGCCGGAAAGTCGGAGATTGTCTTTGTTGAGACCACCAGCAGTGCCAGTCCGCACAGTACGTTTTTCATACCCAGGGTTGAAACGAAAGGATGGGGAAGATGCATTTTTGTGAGCAGGATGCCATTTAAGAATCCAACGGAAATTCCGGTTATGATACAGACCAGGATTAATACAAGAGAGTTTGTAATGCCGAAGGATGTTTTCAGCATACCCATCATACATGCGCACAGGATTGCATTCGCACCAACGGATAAGTCGATGCCTGCTGTAATCAGTACCACCAGCATGGCTGCGGAAATCAGCCCGTTAACAGCCGTTTGTCTTAGAATATTCATCATATTATTGAGTGTAAAAAATTTATCAGTTGCCAGTGATAAAACAATGAACAAAAGAACCAAGGCCAGTAAAGGAGCCACCTTTCCTATTATATCTTTCATTTTCTTCGTCTTCATCGAATTTCGCCTCCCCAAGCCGCTTTCATGATTAGTTCCTGATTCAGGACATCTGTTTTTCTCGAAAGTTCTCCCATGACTTTTCCTTCCCTCATGACGATTACCCGGTCACTCATTCCTATGATCTCCGGTAATTCAGAAGAAATCATGATAACACATTTTCCAGCACGGACCAGACGGTTCATGATGTTATAAACTTCGACCTTAGCACCTACGTCAATTCCTCTGGTCGGTTCATCAAATATGTAGATGTCCGCGTTTGTATTGATCCATTTTCCGATGACCACTTTTTGCTGATTGCCGCCTGACAGCTGCCCCACCACCTCATCGGCGGTGGGAGTTTTTATTTTCAAGTCACTGATATTTTCTTCCGCCAGCTGATCGATCTGTTTCTCATCGAAGAACAGGCCTTTCGTACAGCGTCTCATATTACTTAAGATCAGGTTTGTTCGGACTGATTGGGAAAGAACAAGTCCCTGCCCTTTGCGGTCTTCTGTTAAAAATGCCATCCCGCAGCGGATACCGGCTTTTGGAGACTTTATGGCCACTTTCTCCCCGTTTACATAAATATCTCCGCTGTCATATGGGTCAGCACCGAATACAGCCCGGAATGTTTCGGTTCTGCCGGCGCCTACTAAACCGGCAAAACCGAGGATTTCTCCATGGTTTGCATGAAAGCTCACATCCCTTAATACACCTGCGGAGTTTAAATGCTCTACCCGGAGGGCTTCCGTACCGGTCTCCGCTTCAATTTTCGGATATTGATTATCCAATGTTCTGCCTACCATGGCTGAGATCAGCGAATCGTTATCTAGTTCATCCGTATTTTTTGTCAGGATGTGTTCTCCATCTCGCATGACGGTAACGCGGTCGCATAGCTCAAAGAGTTCCTCCAGCTTATGGGAGACAAAAAGAATAGCAATGCCTTTTTCTTTTAAGGAACGGACTGTTTTCATTAACTGTTCCACTTCTTTTTCCCCAAGGCTGGATGTAGGTTCATCCATGATGATGAGTTTTGCATCGATCAGGACTGCTTTTGCGATTTCCACCATTTGCTGGATTCCCATACCATAGGTTCCGCATTCTTTTTTTACAGCAATGTCCTGACCCAGGGAAAGCATAACTTCATGGGCTATTTCATGCATTTTGGCATAATCCAGAAACGGGCTGCCTTTCTTTTTTATGGCTTTGTTAATAAAAATATTGTCTGTGACAGATAGAAGTTTAACAATATTTAATTCTTGATATACACAGGCAATACCGGCAGTTGCAGCCTCATTTGGATTCTTAAATGAAACCTTGTTTCCTTCGATGTAAATGGTGCCTTCTTCCGGAATATGTACTCCGGTGAGTACTTTGATCAGGGTGGATTTACCGGCGCCGTTTTCACCGATCAGACCGTGGATTTCTCCAGGCCTGATTTGTAATGACATGTTACGCATTGCTACTACACCAGGGAAGCGTTTTGTTACACCTTTCAGCTCAACCAAATAATTACTCATAATGCCAACAAACCTTTCTGTACATATTCAAATGGATTATTTCAGGTAGCCTTTCAGTGTTGTTAAGTATTCTTCTGCATTATCTGCTGTAATGACTTCACAGCCAGTATCTACGAATGATTCAACGGTTTCACCCTTTATCGCCTTAAGGGCTGTTTCAACCGCCTGATAGCCCATGGTATAAGCAGCCTGTGCGCAGGTGGCAGTGATGTTGCCGTCAATGATATTCTGGACACCGCTTTGGTTGCCGTCAAAGCCAACGATGATGACGTCCTTTAAACCAAGCTGTTTTACGGCATTTGATGCGCCCGCAGCTGTATCGTCGTTATGGCAGCATACGATCTGAATATCTCCGTTCTGAGCGGTTATGATATTTTCCATTACATTTGCAGCCGTATCCGGATTGGATTGGGCATACTGTATGGAAACAACCTCCACACCATTTTCTTCCAGAGCCTTTATATATCCTGCCTGACGGGCATCGCTGGTGGCATTGCCCTCAACGCCTCCGATGATAGCGGCTTTTGCACCTTTTCCGGCTTTTTTAGCTGCGAATAAGCCACCCTGGTATGCTGCGTTGTCGTTACCGGTTCCCACGAAGGAGACTTTTCCTGGTATTTCCGCATCAGTGTCAACGGTTATAACAGGAATTTTAACATCTCCGATTACACTTGCTACAGAATCTGATTGAAGGGGGGAGATGACAAATGCATCCACACCGCCGGAGAGCATGGTTTCGATCATATTGTTCTGTTCATCATAAGCTGTTTCAGAGGCCGGACCCTGCAGATCAACCTTAACCCCTAAATCTTTGGAGGCCGCTTGAACACCTGCCGCAACATATCCCCAGTATTCACTGGAAAGTGTTTTCAGAATAACGCCAACGGTAATATCCCCAGAAGCAGTTTTTTCTGTTGCAGTTGGCTGTGAAACAGTCTTTTGTTCCCCGCAGCCAGTTACGGAAGCCAGTATGGCAGATACTAACAGCATGGATAAAATCTTTCTTTTCATTACTTTTAATCTCCCTTCCTACTCTCAATAGTTTTGATAGGTACAATGAATGATATGTGTTTGTTATTTTAACAGTAAAAAGAGGATGAAACAATGGTATATTTTGTGCTAAATGGGGGTGTATTTTTCGAAATCGGTCCTTTTATAATAAAAAAAGCCTTATTATTTTTGTAAAAAAGACTTTTTTATGGTTAAAGTTTACAATAAACTTCCGTTTGAAAGAGTTAATCCATTGCAATTGCTCCATTGTGAAAGGTAATATTCTTACCTTCCATGGTGTAAGCTTCTGCAATCTGGTTCGTAATAATGATTACAGAGATTCCTGATTTCAAAACTTCTTTTAGTAAGTTAATGGTGATCTGACGCATTTGAAAATCAACGGAGGAAAATGGTTTTATGCATACCAGGACCTGCGGCCGAACAAAAATCCAGCGGTAATATAAAAGCTTTAGTTTGCATTCATCACTGACCGAGTATGTTTTTTTCATTAATTCCTCTTCACTGAATATTCCATCTAACAGGTACCGGGTCATCTTTCTGTATTTTTTTCTCAGAAAGTACTTTTTTTTATTTCGCTGTATCATAAACGTCATGTGGTCTAAAACGGTCATATCGGCGAACAGCATTTCTTCCATTGGCCTTGCTTCGATGAAGGCGATGCCATCCCGGATGGACTGGTGAACGGATTGAAAGGAATATTCTTTTCCGTTTAATAAAATTTTACCTGCTTCAAATCCACATTCTCCCTGCAGAATTGAAAGGATATTTCTGCATTCTGCAGAATCCCGGTCCAATATGTTTAAAACTTCTCCTGCATTTAACGATAGATTTAATACGGGAAGGTCCGGCAGCTTTACATTTTGGAATTCAAGAACCGTTTTTTTATCAATCTGCTTTTGTAATAAGTCATTTCTTTTTAAGGTGTTTTTTCTGGTCTTTTCGAACAATTCCATATAGGTCTGAAATTTAGAGAAATCTTCCCGGTTCATATGGCCGATGGTCCTGCCGTTTTTGATAATCGTTATTTCATCCGCATATTTGTATATTTTGGTGGAGCTGTTTACAATATAGAGGAACGTCATACCACGGTCTTTTAATTTTGTCACCAGAGCAAAGAAATTTTTGAGCTGCTCTTCTGTCATGATCATTTCGATGTCCGTTATAACGGCCAGACTGCATCCGGAGACATAAGCGCGCATTAACTCGGCCTGTTTCTGCATGCCGGGGTCCAGCATGTGGGCTTTGGCAAGCAGGGGAATGGAAATATCCCAATCCTTAAAAAGTTTCGGAGCGTGCCTGCAGAGAGGATTTACCCGCCTCCAGAAGGGAACCCTGCCGCTGGCCACGAAAATGTTTTCAGCGACACTAAGCTCAGAAAATATTCCTTTGTTGCGGCCGATAAATGCAGTCTGCTTTAACATCTGCTCCTGAATTTTGGAGGATCCCATTTTTTCCCCTTTATAATAGGACCAGCCGTAGCCTGGTTTTAAGTTTCCGTACAGAAGCTGTAAGAAATATTCTTTTTCAATGGTATTGTTGACGATGACACAGCAGATTTCTCCTTCAAATGCCCGAAAGAAGAGACCATTTAAATAAGCCTGGCCATCTATGGAACAGTGTATGTTTTCATAACGGATCACTTCTTTTTTCATCATCCAATCCCTTCTGTCTGCTCAAACATATAAGGAAGTGTGAGACATACTTCGGTTCCGATTCTGGGAGCGCTTAAGATGTGGATGCCATATTCGTCACCCATGAGAAGGCGGATTCTGGAATTTACATTTATGAGTGCAATTCCTCCCTTTCCTCCTTCATTGGCGGAACTGTCATTGGCATCCATTCGGGAAAGCTTTTCATTGAGGCAGCCAAGCCTGGCTTCTTCAATGCCGATCCCGTCATCAACCACGGAAAGATAAAGAATGGTGTCACTGTGCTCTATGTCAATGACAATGGTTCCCCCTGAAACCTTAGGCTCCAATCCGTGTTTAATGGCATTCTCCACGATTGGCTGGAGAGTAAGCTTGGGGATCCGGGTTTTTAATATTTCTTCATCATCCCGGGGCAATTTGATTTTTAATTCCAGCTTATCATCATAGCGGTATTTCTGTATTAAAAAATAATTTTCTACATTGTTAAGTTCTTCCTGAAGGGTGCTGAGACTCTCCATTTTTGAAGTTGTATAGCGGAAGAATACAGCAAGAGCCTCTGTGATCTTTCCAATTTCCGGGACTCCCGCCATGATCGCATCGGAACGTATGGATTCCAGTACATTATAGAGGAAATGAGGATTGATCTGATTTTGAAGGGCTAAGTATCTTGCCTGCTGTTTGGCATTTTCCATTATTTTATCCTTGTCCAGGATGGTGTGTACCTTTAAAAGGAGGGCATCTGTATCCGGTGAGATTCCTTCCAGGTTTTTAAATATTTCGGTAAAAATGATCCCATCGTTGAAAAGCTCTATTTTTTTCTGGATGGTCCGAAAGGGTTCTAAAATCATAACTTTACCGATAGCAAGCATGAGGAAAAAGGATAACAGCATACTCCATGCCATAACTGAATATAGGATGGATTCCGTAAGCTCCGGCCTAAGCAGAATCAGAAAGAACAGGATCAGGGCAAGACAGCTCCATGAAATCATGGCTCTTATCCAGATCAGAATCCGTTTTTTTAACCATTGTTTTTTCAAAGGATCTCCTCCCCTTTTCAGCGTTCCAGAAACATTTTGCGGTATTCATTGGGAGAGACGCCCAGTGCCTTTTTAAACTGTTTGGTAAAAAATTTGATATCACTGTAACCAACCAGTTCCGCTACTTCGCTTACGTTCCGCTCTTTTTCTACCAGGAGCTTTTTAGCAGCCTCTATTCTTACCATCTGTATATATTCGGTCAGTGTTTTACCTGTTTCTTTTTTAAATAAATATGAAAAATAGGTATAACTGAAACCGGCGTTTTTTGCCAGCTCTTCCAGCTTTATTTGAACACCCTTGTTTTTTTCTATATAGTGCTTGGCATAAGCAACCGGCTTTATTTCCCTGCTTTTTAAATGGCTCAGAACTTCAAGCAAGGCTTTTGTAAGGGTTTCTTCCAGGAGTTCAAAAGCCTGGTCAAGGCTGATGCAATGCTCATACATTTCGGAGAAGTAAGCGGCTTTTCCGCTTTTATCCAGAGTGGCATCAAGAAGTTCAAACCAGTCCAGATAATTATGGGCCAGCCGGAGCAGCTCCATTTTAATGTCAAGCCCTGAGATGTTTTTTGCCGTTTGCATGATTCGTTTTGCATCATTTAAGCAGCTTTTTATTTCTTCCGGTTCAAAGGATTCCGGTCTGTCTTCTAACAGCCTGGAAATCTCTGCGGTTAAGGAGTTCTTTTCTTCTGATCCGGCAGCAGGTGCGTTCAATTTTGACACCGTATTGGCATCCGTAAGGAGCCGGTTGTACATGGCAATCCGGCTGTACTGTATCTGCCTGATCAGTTCCTCGTCTGTATCCACCTGCCCCGTGATGATAGCTGAAAAGTATATCTTTGGAAATAGATCCTGAAGTCCCATGACCCGGTCTCTGACATGGTTTAAGGCCTTCATCAGTTCTTCCTTATTTGAAGGTTCATGGAACAGTAATAAAAATATTCCCTCTTCGGATGCCTCAATCGTTAAATCTCCTTCTTCAGAAGCAAATTCGACCTGCAGGATCTCAATCGTTTTTTCAATTAAAAGCTGATACGCATCTTTTGTAAAATCCTTATACTCAATATCCGGCTTCACAACCAGACACCGGCCGCCCTGGTTTACAACCCGGGACGGATTGATTTTTCGGACTTCTTTTAAAACCGACTCAGGCCTTTCCTCCGGTTTTTGCTCCAATACCATTTTTAAAAATACCCGTTTAAACTCACCGGAATAGTTTCTTATGGTTTCTTCTAAGTGCATCTGGACTTCCTGGCTGCTTTTCTGCTCCAAGATTTCTTTGACCAGTTTTTTTAACGTACGGGTCAGGTCATCCTGGTTAATTGGCTTCAGCAAATAATCCCGTACTCCGTACCGGATTCCCTGTTGTGCGTATTGAAAGTCCTTATAGCCGCTTATGATAATGCATTTAAGAGAAGCATTCTGCTTCTTGGCCTCTTCAATCAGCTGGAGGCCATCCATACCCGGCATTCTGATGTCCGTAAGCAGAACGTCAGGTTTCTTTTCCTGAATCATCTGAAATGCAGAAATGCCATCATAAGCAACCCCCAAAAGCTTTATTCCTATTTCATCCCAGTCGATCAAATATTCTAAAAGCCTGCAGATTTTCTTTTCGTCGTCTACAATTATTATCCCTAAAATTGAAATCATCCCCTATTGTTTTAATTCCGATACAAATACCTTCTCTTCTCAGTATACTTCACCGGGTTTATAATCTCAACTTAAAAAGTTTATGTACTGAAAAATATTGCCTGAAAATGTGCAGAAATGCGGGAAATGAGAAAGGATTTGCCAATACTTCTTTCTTGTGGTGATAAACGTTCTATGTTATAATTAGTTAAATTCGTTTTTCCGTTTTCAGAGACAGGGAGTACGGATTAGACAACAGTGACAGGGGGGTGCCTCTATGCCAGGGTTTAAAGATATCATCGGCCATGAGAGAATCAAAGAACATTTGCAAAAAGCCATTGAATCAAATCATGTTTCCCATGCGTACATTTTGACAGGGGAAGCGGGGATGGGGCGTAAGTCTCTGGCTAATGCATTTGCAATGACCCTTCTCTGTGAAAAGGGAAAGAGTGAGCCATGTATGCAGTGCCATGCATGCAAGCAGGTCATGAGCGAAAACCATCCGGATCTGATTTATTTAACCCATGAGAAGTCAGGAAGCATTGGGGTTGACGATATCAGGGAGCAGATAAATGACACCATAATGATACGTCCTTATAGCAGTTATTATAAGATCTACATTGTGGATGAAGCGGAAAAGATGACGGTTCAGGCCCAGAACGCCCTGTTAAAGACGATCGAAGAACCTCCTTCTTATGCGGTTATTATGCTGCTTACGACCAATCAGGAGGCATTTCTTCCTACCATTCTTTCCAGATGTGTGCAGTTAAAGCTTAAGCCTTTGCAGGATTCGGTGGTAAGATCCTTTTTAACAGGATCTTTGGGAATCGCGGAGAGCAAAGCGGAGATTTATGCAGCATTTGCCAGAGGGAATCTTGGAAGGGCGATACATCTGGCTTCTTCTGCGGAGTTTCAGGTAATGTATAAGGAATTGATCCATATGTTGAAGCACATCAAGGATATGGATATTGTGGAGCTGCTTTTTTACATTAAGAAGATGAAAGATGAAAATCTGGATATCTATGACTGCCTTGATTTTATGCAGCTATGGTACCGGGATGTTTTAATGTATAAAGTGACTCAGGATATTAATCTTCTGGTTTTCAGGGAAGAATACAATACAATGAAAGAGATGAGCGCTGCCAGTGCTTATGATGGCATTGAGATGATATTAAAGGCCATTGACAAGGCCAGAATCCGTCTGGATGCCAATGTCAATATGGAGCTGGCTATGGAGCTCATGCTGCTTGTTATGAAGGAGAATTAATTTATGATAAAGGTAATAGGCGTTCGGTTCCGCAACGCAGGAAAAATTTATTACTTTGATCCCATGAGCCTGGAGGTACGGACCGGGGATCATGTAATTGTGGAAACTGCCCGGGGAGTAGAATATGGTTATGTTGTCCTTGGATGCCGGGAAGTGGAAGACGATAAAGTAGTTCAGCCCTTAAAGCCGGTGATCCGTATGGCAACCAAGGCTGACGATGAAGTGGAAAAAAGAAATCATGAAAAGGAAAAGGAAGCATTTAAGATCTGCAAAGAGAAGATCAGAAAGCACGGTCTTCAGATGAAGCTGATTGATGCGGAATATACCTTTGATAATAATAAGGTGCTGTTTTATTTTACTGCGGACGGAAGAATCGATTTCAGGGAGCTTGTCAAGGATCTGGCTTCTGTTTTCAAAACCAGGATCGAGCTTCGCCAGGTAGGAGTCCGGGATGAGACAAAGATCGTGGGAGGAATCGGCATCTGCGGAAGAACTTTATGCTGCCATTCCTACCTATCAGAATTCATACCTGTATCCATTAAGATGGCAAAAGAGCAGAATCTTTCTTTAAATCCCACTAAGATATCCGGTGTCTGCGGAAGGCTTATGTGCTGCTTAAAGAATGAAGAGGAAACCTACGAGGAGCTTAACAGCAAGCTTCCCAATGTAGGTGATTTTGTGACAACGGATGACGGACTTAAGGGAGAGGTTCATTCCGTAAGCGTTTTAAGGCAGCTGGTAAAGGTGGTTGTTACCACTAAGGATGAAAAAGAAATCCGGGAATACCGTGTGGATCAGCTGAAGTTTAAGCCCAGACGCCGTCGGGAGAAGGCTCAGGTAACAGATGAGGAGTTAAGGGCATTAGAGGCTCTTGAAAAGAAAGAAGGAAAGTCTAAGTTAGATGACAATTGATTTAAAAGAAAATGAACGTATAGATGATCTGCAAAGAAACGGATATCAGATCATACAGAACCGGGATGGGTTCTGCTTTGGTATGGATGCGGTCCTTCTTTCCGGATTTGCGCTGGTAAAGCAGGGGGAAAAGGCGATAGATTTAGGGACAGGCACCGGGATCATTCCCCTCCTTTTGGAGGCTAAAAATCAGGGTCTTCATTATACCGGGCTGGAGATTCAGGAAGCGATGGCGGAAATGGCCAGAAGGAGCGTGGCCTTAAATCATCTGGAAGAAAAAGTATCCATTGTTACGGGAGATATAAAGGAAGCCAGCCGTTTATTTGGCGCGGCTTCCTTTGACGTAGTGACCTCTAATCCCCCGTATATGAACGATTCTCACGGCCTTAAGAATCCGGAACTGCCTAAGGCCATAGCCCGTCACGAGGTGTTATGTACCCTTCATGATGTGACAAGAGAAGCAGCAAAGCTTTTGCGTCCGGGCGGTAGGTTTTACATGGTCCACCGGCCTCACCGGCTGGTTGAGATTATAACGGCTTTAAAAAGCTGTGGTTTGGAGCCAAAGCGGATGAAGATGGTTCATCCCTATGTGGACAGAGAAGCCAACATGGTTCTCATTGAAGCTGTAAGGGGAGGAAGATCCATGATCAAGGTGGAGGCTCCTGTTATTGTTTATAAAGAACCAGGTGTGTATACGGATGAGATCTATACCATTTACGGGTATTGATGAGGAAAAAGAGGAAACGGCTGGGAGCAGGAAAATTGGAAGAGAATAAAGGAAAGTTATTTTTGTGTGCAACGCCCATAGGGAATCTTGATGATATTACCCTGAGGGTTTTAAATACGTTAAAGGAAGTGGATTTGATCGCTGCGGAAGATACCCGCCACAGCATCAAGCTTTTAAACCATTTTGATATAAAGACGCCCATGACAAGCTACCATGAGTATAATAAGGTGGAAAAAGCCAGGTATCTGGTGGAGCAGATGAAACAAGGCGTTCAGATTGCCTTAATCACAGATGCGGGGACGCCGGGAATCTCGGATCCTGGAGAGGAACTGGTAAAGCAGTGCTATGAGGCGGGAATTGAGCTGACTTCTCTTCCCGGACCGGCGGCCTGTATTACGGCTCTTACCCTTTCCGGGCTTGGTACCAGACGTTTTTCCTTTGAAGCGTTTTTGCCGACGGATAAGAAGGAGAAGCAGTGGATTTTAGAGGAGCTTAAGGAAGAGACCAGGACCATGATCATTTACGAAGCGCCTCACCGGCTTGTCAGAACTTTAAAGGAGCTTTATGAGGCTTTGGGAGATCGGAGGATCACCATTTGCCGGGAGCTTACGAAACGATTTGAAACTGCGTTTCGGACAACCTTTTTGGAAGCCTTAAAGGCTTATGAAGAGGAAGATCCTAAGGGCGAGTGTGTCATCGTCATAGAGGGAAAGAGCATCAGGGAGAAAATAGAGGAAAGATCCATGGCTTCCCGGGAGATGTCCATGGAGGAACACATGGAGCTTTACGAAAGCCAGGGGATAGACCGGAAAGAAGCAATGCGCATGGTGGCAAAGGACAGGGGGATCAGCAAGAGAGAGGTTTATCAGTACCTGTTGAACCATGAATTGTAAAATTTCTCTTGACAATCTGCGTATCATTTTATAAAATTACTTTGATATTCAAAATATTTGATATATAAAACAATCCAACGCGGCATGGATCCCTCAGAAGTGGGAGACATGGATGGGGGAATTTATGACAACAAGAATAATAGGAACAGGTTCAGCTGTCCCGGAGCAAGTGGTAACCAATGATGATCTGGCAGAGTTTGTGGATACCAATGATGAGTGGATAAGGACCAGGACCGGAATAAAGGAAAGGCGGATCGCATCGGCGGAGTCGGGAACCTCTGATCTGGCCATACAGGCTGCAAAAGAGGCGCTTATCAATGCCGGCGTATCGGCAGATGAACTGGATATCATCATTTTAGCCACTTCTTCTGCGGACTGCTGTTTCCCCAGCGGCGCCTGTGAGGTACAGGCGGCAATCGGAGCTCGCAGGGCCGCTGCTTTTGATTTAAGTGCGGCATGCTCCGGATTTGTTTATGCCCTAAATACGGTTCACGGCTTTATTAAGGCCGGGATCTACCGGACTGGGCTCGTGATCGGGGCGGATACCTTAAGTAAGCTGATTGACTGGAATGACAGAAGCACCTGCGTTCTGTTCGGGGATGGAGCCGGAGCGGCTGTCGTCCGGGCGGAAGAAAAGGGGATCCTTCACATGACCATGGGAGCGGATGGCACCAGGGGAAGCGCTCTGGAATGCGGAGGAAGGACCACAGGAAACTTCCTCACTGGAGAGAAGCCGGAGCTTGGATATATGACCATGGACGGCCAGGAAGTGTTCAAATTTGCAGTCAAGACTGTGCCGGAGGCCATTAAACAGGTAGTGGAAGAAAGCGGAACCGACATAGAAGAAATTAAATATTTTATTCTGCATCAGGCAAATTACCGGATTTTTGAATCCATCGCAAAGCGGTTGAAGATACCTATGGAAAAATTTCCTACCAATCTGGAACGGTTTGGAAATACATCAGGAGCAACCATACCAATCCTTTTGGATGAGATGAACCGGGAAGGAAAGTTACAGCGGGGAGATAAACTCGTTTTTGCCGGCTTTGGAGCAGGATTAACCTGGGGAGCCACTCTTTTGGAGTGGTAATGATTTTAGCTAATACTTTGAAACTCAAAGTAATAGAATAAAAATAATAAGAATGAAAATGAAAGAGGAGATTGAATATGTTAGAGAAAATGCAGGAAATTATCGCAGAGCAGTTAAACGTGGAGGCAAGTAAAATTACCGCCGAATCCTCCTTCAAAGAGGACTTAGGAGCAGATTCTCTGGATTTGTTTGAGCTTGTTATGGCTCTTGAGGATGAGTATTCTGTTGAAATTCCATCTGAGGATTTAGAGAAACTGACTACCGTTCAGCAGGTTATGGACTATTTAAAAGCGAAGGGCGTGGAAGCGTAATGAAAACCAGAATTACCGAACTTTTGGGAGTGGAACATCCGATTATCCAGGGCGGTATGGCCTGGGTGGCTGAGCATCATCTGGCGGCGGCCGTGTCGGAAGCCGGAGGTTTAGGCCTTATCGGCGGGGCAAATGCTCCAGGCGAGGTGGTACGGGCAGAGATCCGCAAGGCAAAGGAACTGACAGGTAAAACCATTGGCGTCAATGTCATGCTGTTAAGCCCTCACGCAGAGGATGTGGCAAAGGTAGTGGTGGAAGAAGGCATCAAGGTGGTGACCACCGGAGCCGGAAACCCGGAAAAATATATGGATATGTGGAAGGCAGCAGGAATCAAGGTGATTCCGGTGGTGGCTTCCGTGGCGCTGGCAAAGAGAATGGAGAAATACGGCGCAGATGCAGTAGTGGCAGAAGGATGTGAATCCGGAGGCCATATCGGTGAGCAGACGACCATGACGTTAGTTCCCCAGATAGTGGATGCAGTATCCATACCAGTGATCGCTGCCGGCGGTATCGGAGACGGACGGGGAATTGCTGCAGCATTCATGCTGGGAGCAGAGGCCGTCCAGATCGGAACCAGGTTTGTAGTTGCAAAGGAATCCATTGTCCATGACAACTACAAGCAGCGGATCATTAAGGCAAAGGATATTGATTCTGCAGTAACCGGACGCAGCCATGGCCATCCCGTAAGGTCTTTGAGAAACCAGATGACCAGGGAGTATGCCAGACTGGAAGAGGAAGGCAAGTCCTTTGAAGAATTGGAATATATGACCCTTGGAACTCTAAGAAAAGCGGTTCAGGAGGGGGATATCACAAACGGCACGGTTATGGCCGGACAGATTGCAGGTATGATTTCCAGGGAACAGACCTGCAAAGAAATGATTGATGAGATGGTGGAACAGGCAGAACGATTGCTTGGCCGTTAAAGAGGAGTTTATTATCATGAGCAAGATTGCATTTATTTTCCCAGGCCAGGGTGCGCAGTACTGTGGTATGGGCCAGGATTTTTATGAGCAGACAAAGATTGGAAAAGAAACATATGATATGGCTTCCAGCCTGCTTGGTTTTGACCTACCGGAGCTTTGCTTTGAAAAGAATGACCGGCTGGATATTACGGAATATACTCAGGCAGCCATGGTGACCACCAGCATTGCCATGATGCGGGTGCTGGAAGCAGAAAAGGGCATAAGACCGCAGGTAACTGCCGGTTTAAGCCTGGGAGAATACTGTGCGCTTGCGGCTGCAGGCGTCATGAGCGATGCAGATGCCATCCGGACTGTCAGGCAGAGGGGAATCCTCATGCAGGAAGCAGTTCCTAATGGGATCGGAGCCATGGCGGCTATTCTGGCACTGGATGCCTTAACGATTGAAGAAGTATTAGGCGGTATGGAGGGAGTCCAGATCGCCAATTACAACTGCCCGGGGCAGATTGTAATATCAGGTAAAAAAGAGGCTGTGGAAGCGGCAAATGAAAAGCTTCTGGCAGCAGGTGCAAAACGGGCGCTGATGTTAAATGTCAGCGGACCTTTCCATTCCTCCATGCTCACCGGTGCGGGGGAGAAGTTGGGAGAGGTGCTTAAGGGCGTGGAAATAAAAACCCCTCAGATTCCCTACGTGGCGAATGTGACAGCCCAGTATGTAACCGTCAGTGATATGGTAAAGCCTTTGCTTAAGGAGCAGGTGTTTTCTTCCGTGCGGTGGCAGCAGAGTGTGGAAACCATGGTAGCGGACGGTGTGGATACCTTTATCGAAATCGGGCCGGGTAAGACATTGGCCGGGTTCATTAAGAAGATTACGAAGGACGCAAGAGTCTTTAATATAGAGAAGCTGGAAGATATGGCGAAATTGATTAATTTTTCCTAAAGGTGAATCGAACTCCCTTTTAAGGATGCAGGAGGAAAAGAACATGTTAGATGGTAAGATAGCAGTGGTGACCGGAGCCGCCAAAGGAATCGGAAGGGCAATTGCCGTAAAGCTGGCAGACCAGGGAGCAACCGTGATTATTAATTATAATGGTTCCGATTCCCAGGCCAAGGAAGTAGTGAAGGAGATCGAAGAAAAGGGCGGTAAGGCAGAAGCCGTTCAGTGTAACGTAGCAGAATATGAAAGCGTGGGCGTATTATTAGAAGGTGTGATAAAGAAATACGGAAAGCTGGATATTCTTGTGAACAATGCAGGGATCACACGGGATAATCTGCTGATGAAGATGTCTGAGGAAGATTTTGATGCGGTGATCAATACCAATTTAAAAGGGGTATTCAACTGCATGAAGCATGTTGCCCGCCAGATGATCAAGCAAAAGAGCGGAAGGATCATAAATATTTCTTCTGTTTCCGGCGTGTTAGGCAATGCCGGGCAGGCAAATTACAGTGCAGCTAAGGCCGGTGTTATCGGTATCACCAAGTCTTTTGCCAGAGAGGCCGCAAGCAGAGGAATCACAGTAAATGCAATAGCCCCCGGTTTTATCCATACGGCGATGACTGAGATTCTGCCGGAATCCGTAAAGGCAGCATCCTTAGAACAGATCCCGATGAAACGTTTTGGAACAGTAGAAGATATTGCCGGAGTGGCAGCATTTCTGGCATCAGAGGAAGCTGGGTACATCACTGGTCAGGTGATCAGTGTGGATGGCGGCATGGCTATGTAAGCGAGGAGAGATGGTATGAAGAGAAGAGTGGTAGTAACCGGCATGGGTGCCATTACCCCAATCGGGAAAGATGTAGAGAGCTTTTGGAATGGCTTAAAGGAAAATAAGGTGGGGATCGGACCGATCACACAGTTTGATACAACGGATTATAAAGCAAAACTGGCTGCCGAGGTAAAGGATTTTGATCCAAAGGATTATATGGATGTAAAGGCAGCAAAACGTATGGAACGCTTTGCCCAGTTTGCCGTGGCGGCTTCAAGGGAAGCCTTAGAGACATCAGGCATTGACATGGAAAAGGAAGACCCTTACCGGGTAGGCGTAAGCGTTGGTTCAGGAATCGGAAGCTTACAGGCCCTTGAGAGGGAGAATAAAAAGCTTTTGGAAAAAGGACCGGGCAGGGTAAATCCCCTTCTGGTTCCTCTTATGATATCTAATATGGCAGCCGGAAACGTGGGAATACAGTTTGGGTTAAAAGGAAAGTGCATCAATGTGGTAACTGCTTGTGCCACTGGAACCCATTCCATTGGGGAGGCCTTCCGTTCCATCCAGTACGGTGAAGCGGATGTTATGGTGGCGGGAGGAGCAGAAGCCAGCATCACCCCGATCGGCGTGGCAGGATTTACGGCTCTTACGGCACTTACGACTGCAGATGATCCCCTGCGTGCCTCCATTCCATTTGATAAAGACAGAAGCGGCTTTGTTATGGGAGAAGGAGCAGGCGTGGTTATTTTAGAAGAGCTGGAGCATGCGCTCTCAAGAAATGCGGTTATTTACGGTGAAGTGGTTGGCTATGGTTCAACCTGTGACGCATACCACATCACATCCCCGGCTGAGGATGGAAGCGGTGCGGCAAGAGCCATGACCGAGGCTATAAAGGATGGGGGAATTGCTCCTGAGAATATAGATTATGTGAATGCCCATGGTACCAGCACTCACCATAATGACCTGTTTGAGACCCTGGCCATTAAGGCTGCTCTAGGGGACCATGCAAAGGATGTAAAGATCAGCTCCACCAAGTCCATGGTGGGCCATCTCTTAGGTGCTGCAGGAGGGATCGAATTCATTGCCTGTGTAAAATCCATCCGGGATGGATTTGTTCATGCAACTGCCGGCCTTTTAGAAGAAGGAGAAGGCTGTGATCTGGATTATACCAAAGGGGAAGGTGTTGCCTGTGATGTAACATATGCCATCAGCAACTCCCTGGGATTCGGCGGACATAATGCCAGCATTCTTGTGAAGAAGTTTGAACAATAGGAGGCAGTCTATGGAGATCAATGATATTATCAGGCTGATGCAGGCTGTGAAAGAAAATGACTTAACCAGCTTTAGAATGGAAGAGGGAGACTTAAAGCTTTCCATTAAGAAAGAAAAAGAAAGAGAATTCTTGACAATATCCGGAAATTCTGTGGTTCAGACAGAAGCGGCAGCAGGTGTTTTCGCCCAGCAGGCAGTTCCTGCGGTCACTCCAGCCGGGAAGCCCGCGGAAGGGGCAGGAAATGATATCTGTTCGGATAAGCTTGTATCCTCTCCTTTGGTGGGAACTTTTTATAATGCGTCGTCTCCTGAAAGTGAACCATTTGTAAAGGTTGGAGATCCGGTTAAGAAGGGGCAGGTTTTAGGTATTATCGAAGCCATGAAGCTGATGAATGAGATTGAATGTGAATTTGATGGCGTGGTGGATGCCATTTTGATAGGTAACGAAGATGTGGTGGAGTACGGTCAGCCTCTGTTCCGTATCCGGTAAGCAGTTGTGAAATCTAAGAGAGGCCCAGAGGCTGGGCCTCTCTTTTAAAAGCAGGAGGGCGCATGATGTTAGGTATTAAGGAGATTCAGGAGATTATTCCTCACAGACACCCGTTTTTACTGGTGGACTGCATCGAGGAGTTCGAGCCTGGAGTGAGAGCGGTTGGATATAAATGTGTGTCTTATAATGAACCATTTTTCCAGGGACATTTTCCGGCAGAGCCGGTAATGCCGGGAGTCCTTATCATAGAGGCCCTGGCGCAGGTAGGTACAGTTGCAATGTTAAGCATGGAAGAGAATAAAGGGAAAATCGGTTATTTTGGTGGTATTGACAAGGCCAAATTCAAGCACAAGGTCATCCCGGGAGAAAGGCTTAAGCTGGAATGTGAGATCATTAAGCGCAAAGGCCCTGTGGGTGTGGGAAAGGCAATCGCAACCGTAGACGGGAAGCTGGCTGCCAGTGCGGAACTGACATTTATGATTGGGTAGGTGAGGCTCATGTTTGATAAGATTTTAATTGCCAACCGCGGAGAGATTGCGGTACGTATCATAAGGGCCTGCAGGGAAATGGGGATTAAAACGGTTGCTGTTTATTCAGAGGCGGATCGGGAGAGTCTTCATACCTTATTAGCCGATGAGGCGATCTGCATTGGTCCGGCCCCCTCGACCCAGAGCTACTTAAACATGGAGAGGATCCTCACGGCCACCGTAGCCATGAAAGCGGATGCCATTCATCCAGGCTTTGGCTTTTTATCGGAAAATTCCAGGTTTGCGGAACTTTGTGAAAAGTGTAACATTACCTTTATCGGCCCAACTGCGGCAGTAATAGGGAAGATGGGAAATAAATCCGA
>DEYX01000242.1 GCA_002365025.1 Hungatella sp. UBA3147
CGGCTTATTAATTTAAATGCCATATATAAGCATTTTCAGATCAGCCTGCAGCAAAATCCCGGCCTGCCGGAGTCCATACGGGAAGATATCATTAATTATCTCTGTCCCTATTTAAGCTTTACTCTGTCCAACATATCCTATCTTTTGGATATCCAGCATTGTGTACTGACAGGAATTGTACCACTTGCTTTAGGAGAAGGCTTGCTTCAGAAAATACAGGATACGCTCCGTACCACCCTGACACAAAACACCCTCTTAATTGAGCCTTCCATCAGCCGTGACGCAGGCATCATCGGCGCCGCCGTCACAGTGTTTAACAAACGCCTGGAAGCTCTGTTTAAAGATTAATTCCTATCTCCGTTTAAAGGCTTGTGCAAGAATAAACCATGATACATGAGGAATCCATTGTTCCGCCCAGCGCCAGTTATCACTCACTGTACCGCCTGGTTCCCGGATAAATGCGATTCCTTCTTCATTGCTCTCATTGCTTGTGATTCCATTGCAGATCCCCCCCGGACAATTCATAAAATCATACCGGTCTTTGAAAAAATACTGGATATTATTTTTGCCGTAGCCATCCATCATACAGGAATCAAAGGGATTTAAGCCCATGATCCAGTTGATCTGATTATCTGCAAAATACTCCAGCTGATCCTTTAATTCCTCATCACCTGTAACCCTTATAAGGACTCTGGCCGCTGCCGATAAGGAAGCGATTCTGGCATTTTCTCCCTGCCACCATGGCTCTACTGTTGTATGGTGCGGGAAAAAGAACTGGGTTTTTTTCACCCCATCACTATCCTCAAAAAGAAACCTCGGATAGCCGAAGGGATTTGAAACAGAATATGTAATAGTAAGAATGTGCTTCATTATCATTTCTGATGTTCTCACCGCTTTTACAGACTTTTCCCTGTTTCTTTCTATTGAAGCATATTCAAGCAGTGCAATGACAGGAAGCCCTTCATCGGCTGCATGATAATAAGGGAGGCTGCCATAAGAGGTAGGATAAGCTGCTGTTTCCCCCTCCATAACAAGACGCGCATATATACGCTCCGCCATATCTCCTGCCTGTGCCAGATACTCATACTCTTTGCTGGCCTTATAAAGCTCTGTTAATGCCAGTAGAGCACAGTATTCATCAATCAGATTCCATACCCCATCATTGGTGTACTTTTCATTATTTGCTGACAAGTGATGCCATGCATCCTTTGCTGCCAGAAGATACTCATCCCTTGTGTAATCAGCTCCCGGATAAAAATGTCTGGAGGCTGCTGCCAATGCTGCAATTGCAGTTCCTCCTCCCGACCTTAGACTGGTTTCATAATTTGCATCCTCAACAGTCTCAGCATCGGCAGTTGCCGCCTTTTCACTGAACTGGGAGCTGGAACCATGATATTCAAATCCGATTATTCTGTTTCCTCTTACATGATCCAGGGCATTTCCTCTGTTAATCGAACGGTAAAAGCTTCCCGAGGGAGCACGCATCCGCATAAGAAAATCAGCCCCATAAGTTCCTTCATCCAGCATCCTTCGTTTTATCATGGTATATTCCTCATTACAGGAGGCCTCAAGCTCTTCCGCTGCTTTAAAAAATGCATAAGCACTGAAAGAAGCCTGCTGAGGATTATGCACGGTTCCATGTGATAAATGTGATAAATGGATTCCATAATCTCCAGTGGCATCAAACCAGCCTCCATGAGCATCAACCTGCCCCTGCCGCTCTCCTGCAAAGCCCAGTTTCCGGTCCTCAAAGAGCCATTCTCCACTGGATCTTTGGGCTTTAAAATAGTAGCTTGCTGCATTTAACAGCCTCATGGTAATTAAGGATTCCCTGATTTCAAATACATCGCTTTTCACAGTTCCTCCTTTTGTTTCAAGATGTAACTGAAACTTCCCGGAACCCTTCCATTCTGAAAAGTCAAGGGTCCAGTAATAGCCGGTTTCCCACTGTGCCACAGTTCCCCATTCTTTTACCTCACCTTCAAGGACAACCGGTCCATCCGCTTTAAAAAGCCTGAATCCTCCAGGGCGATCCTCTTTCTTCCCCTGATAAACCGCCATTTTCTTACCAGATGCATCATAACCCAAATGATTGACAAGTAATTCCATAAAATACCCTCCTTATATCTCTAACCTTTTACAGCCCCTGCTGTAAGACCTTTAATAACCTGTTCCTGGGATATAACATATAAAACAAGCAGCGGCACAATTGTCACAATAATCGCTGCCATCATGCTTCCGTAATCTGTTCCAAACATATTGCTTACCATTGATAAGATCACACAGACTGGCTGTTTCGACCTTTGGGAAAGATATACCATGGAAGTCAGCAGATCATTATAAGACCAGATAAATACCATGATTCCCACAGTTGCAAACATGGGTCTGGATAATGGCATGGTAATATGGGTTAGTACATAAAACGGTGAGGCGCCATCTATGATCGCTGCCTCATCCAGTTCATCCGGCAGAGAGCGCATAAATCCGGTCAGTAAGGTAATAGAAAAACACAGATTCCCTGCAATCTGGGGAATAACTGCTGCTGCATGGGTTCCCCGGACAGGCAGCTTACTGATCGTCACAAAGTTTGGAATCATAGTGGCAAAGGACGGAACCAGAAGACAGGCAATCAATACTGCATCTGCATACTTCGTCCATTTAAACCGGAATCTTCCCAGTGAAAATGCTGCGAGTCCTGCGATTAACACAACACCGATTACAACAGAGCCTGATATAATGAAGCTGTTAATAAAGGCCCTGGACATGCTTAGATCCGGGTAGCTCATAATGGTTTTATAATTGTCAAACTGTATGGCCGCAGGAAGTGCTACTCCGTTTTTTACAATCTCCTCTGAAGTTTTAAAGGAATTAATAAACACCCATAAGAGCGGAATGATAGTAGTTAAAGCCCAGAATATTAAAATTATGTATTTTAGTATCCTGGCCGCCACTTCTTTTCCTTTCCCTGCCTCATGCATCCTCTTCACCTCCCTGCAGCATCTTTCTAAGCACACTGGTTACTGCAACTCCAAGAACGATCATTACAATGGCTATGGAACTGGCATATCCCCCGTTGCCCCTTGCAAATGCCTTCTGATACATATAAGTGCTTAAAAGCTGACTGGAATCCAAAGGACCGCCATTGGTAACCATAAATATAATATCAAATACTTTAAAGCATCCGGAGACTACAAGAACAATCGAAGACGTAAGAACACTGCGCAGCATTGGCACAGTGATATAAACAGCTTTCTGCACCGGCCTGATTCCATCCAGCATGGCTGATTCGTAAATATCAGAGGATATGTTTGATATGCCTGTTAGAAAAATCACAAAGTAAAATCCAACATACTGCCAAACAACAGGGATCAGGGCAAGGTAAATGGAAGTCTTTTCATTGATCCATACCTGCTTTTCCCCACCAAACAGGGGAATGAAATAGTTGAGAAGCCCATATTCATACTTATAAATCAGGGTAAACATAAGACCGATTGCAGTCGCTGATATTACAATCGGGAAAAAATAGATTGTTCTGAAAAACTTAAAACAATGCCTGACTCCATCTACCAGAATCGCCAGAATCAGAGCAAAACCGATCTGAAATAAGAGAACCCCTGCCATCAGAATCGCTGTATTGCGAAGAGCTGTTCTGACAACCGGATCTTTAATTAAATCTTTATAATTTTCCAGACCAATAAACGTCTGTACCGCAGAGAAATTATACCAGGCTGTAAAACTGTAATAAATCGTCTTTCCCAACGGGTAAATCATGAAGCACAACAGCAGCACTGCCGCCGGAAGCAAAAACAGTATGGCGGTCTGTTGTCTTTTCGCCTTCATCGAACCTCCCCCTTTCTATCCTTTTAAAAGGAGTGGCAGAATCTATCAATCTTCTGCCACATTTCCCTCCCTCTCTTTTATTTGCTGGTAGCCTCCAAAATCTTGCGTGCCTCAGCCAATAGTTCCAGGCTGGTCCTCTTTCCTTCTACCAGATACGGTGCTCCGTCATCTGCAATGGCCATCCAGGCCTCCCGGCTTACCTGGGAATCAATAGCCGTATCCGTATAAGACGCCTTATTCAACATCTCAACCGCGCTCTTCTTCAAAAGAGAGGCACCTTCCGGCACAGGACATTCAATTGCTGAGCTTCCGCCTACCGCAATAAATCTCTGGACAATCTCCGGTGATGTAAGATATTTTAAGAGCTTCAGTGTTTCATCACTGCGCTCTGCTGCCTTTTTACTAAAGAACCAGCCAGAACCAAAGCCTGCAATTACGCAGTCTCCTCCTCCTTTGCCTCCGGGGAATGCAGGCATTGCAATAAGACGCATATTTTCATTGTCCTCCAAAGCGCTGACACACCAGGAACCATTGATCATCATGGCAGCTTTTCCTTCTTTAAACATCAGACGGATATCATCCTCTGAAATCGTCATGGTATCCTTAGGAAAGGCCCCCATCTGGTACCATTCTGCAATGCTGTCAAGTGCCGGTGCCCAGCTGTCATCAAAGTAATTCTTATGTCCTTCTCCGCCCGACTGAGCCAGAATCGAAAGCTCCAGCAGATAAGAGGGCTTTGCCATGGAAGAGGCAAATGCAGGAATATCATTTTCAGCAAAAACTTTAATGGCTTTCATGATATTATCATAGGAGACAGGATCCTCCAGGCCGTACTTCTCAAATAATTCTTTATTGTAAAACAGGCCTTCATAATATCCAAGATAAGGAAGACTATACTGCACTCCATCATATTTCTGACTGTCAAGAGCTGACTGTTTAAAGTTTCCGAACCACTTCTCGTCGTCTTTCATATAAGTTCCAAAATCAACAAACAGTCCGGAATCCACCAACGGCTTTCCATCTGCTCCCGTATAAAATATGGATAAATCAGCTGGTGTTCCAGCCGCTATATCTGCCTGCATCTTCGTACGGAATACATCATTTACTCCTGCTGTCGGGGCTGATTCATCTACGATCTCGATATTGGGGTTCGCCGCCATATACTCAGCAATGACTTCAGACCAGACAGGCGCCCATTGGTCAGAGCCTGTAAAAAAGGTAAATACCCTGATCTTTTCTTTTCCCCCTGATGGGGCCTTACCTGCATCAGCAGCCTCCGTTCCTGCTTTCGTCCCACCGGTCTGTGGTGCAGACTGACTGCAGCCTGCAAGAGATAATGACAACATGGCTGATCCTGCGAGTACCGCTAACACTTTTTTCATTTTTTTCATGTTCCCTCTCCTTTTCATTCCTTTATTACTCTCAAAAGCAGCTACAACTGCTAAAAAGACAACTCCCTGCCTTTTCCTCTGCTCCATACCCCAAAGAACAGTGTGGCAATCCCTATGGTTATGGCTGAGCAGGCCATCATGGAACCGCCTCCCCATAATTCAAAAGCAGCCCCTCCAATATACCCGAATACCAGCTTACTGAATACCGTGCTCATTGTTGCGTTTAACACCTGGCTGCTGGCCCTTAGATCCGCCGGTACCCTTCGGTTTATGTAATTCAACAAGCAATAACTGATTCCTGTAAAACTAAATCCATGAAGCAGGTTTGTAAGAATAATCAGCATAGGCGCTGTTAAAAAATAGAGAAGGGTCCAACGGATGCAGGTAAGAGCTCCGGACAAAATAAGCACCCCGGACATCCCTATTTTTTTCACAAGCCTGTGCATAACCATGAGACAGGGGACCTCGACAACGGAACATGCAAACATCATCCAGCCGACCAGTTTGCTGTTTCCCCCAATCTGCACAAAATGAATGGGGTAAAAATTGTAGAAAAAACTGGTTCCCAGTCCATACATTAAATTAAAACCAATTAGTACAACCAGAGTCTTATCGGATAATACCTTCCATAAAGAAGACTTATCTTTCCGTTCTTTAAAGCCCTTTACAGGCGGAATGGATAAGGAAAAGATCAGACATAAGGCCATGGCTGATGCCACAATCCAAAATATAGAGGAATACTCATCCTTTAGAAAATACCCGGCCAAAACAACGGTTACAGCATAACCGATGGTCCCTCCCAGCCGGATTCTTCCATAATCCCATTTGCTGCCAGCCAGGGACTCCAGGGTGATATTATCATTTAAAGGAATAATGGGAATAAAAAAGGCACTAAAAGCAGCCACAAGGAATAACACAGGCCAATAACTTTTCGTAAGGTAAAACCCCAGCGCTGAAATAATGGAAGCAATGTAGAGAAAGGCAACCACTCCATTCTTTCTCTCTGCCCTGTCACTGATACTTCCCCAAAAGGTCTGTGCTATCAGCAGCACGATCGTGGATATGGATATCATGCTGCCAATCTGAGTTGTAGAAAAACCAATCTGAGCCAGATATAAGTTTAAATATGTATTATAGATTGCCTGCCCTGAAAAAAATATAAGATACACACAGAACAGTCCCTTGGGAAAGCTCATGCTTTTCTTTTCCTCTTCCATTACGCAACTCCATTCCAATTATTAAACTTTATTTATTAATTATGTGTTGACAACAGTATATCATAGGCAAAATGGAAATTCAAGTTGAGGATTATAGTGATTTCTTATGATTTTTCTTATATTTTCATGTATATAGTGCACAATAACATATGTATCTCATAGCCTTTTATCATTCTATTCACCAAGTAATTTTCATCTAATCTCATGCTTTTTATTATTCTCGCCCCTATTTTTAAAGTTTATTAAGTATTTGAAATAATGTCGAATTCTTAAAAGAACATACAAAAAGGGGTATATCAAATAGTCTGTACTGTGTAACACAGTCTATTTGACATACCCCTTTTGCAAGCATATCCGGATCGCTTCAGGATATTTTTTCTTATGGCATAAATAGCCATGTAAATTATTTTACTCAGTCTTCTGTCTTCTCACTGCATTTACAATCCATAATAAAATAACGGAACCAACGATAGAGACGATCAAGCTCCAGACATTAAATCCGGTAATGCCGGTTCCTCCCAGGAGGCCCATCAAAAAACCGCCGATTAAACCGCCGATGATCCCTACCACGATATTGGCGCCAGCGCCCATACTTTTATTATTACCAGTGAACATACTGGCAATCCAACCGGCAAGAGCACCAATAATAATCCAACTTATAATTCCCATCGTTTATTACCTCTCTTTAAAAAAATTATTTATAATGAAATTTATCATTATTTGTGTAAAAACCTGATAGTCAATAAATTCAAAATAAAACAAATCATCTTGAATTATTATAAAACCAAAAAAGCATCCTCGTAAGACATACGGGATACCAAGTATAAGTTTTTGTCCTCACCAGGTATTTATAGTTAGTTTGTACCATAATTGTATTTTTTATACATAGCGTAAGAAAAGGTACTGTTTCCAGCACCTTTTCGATTATTAGAGACCGCATGATCTCATTATTTACTCTTCGCTAAGATTTATTCCCATGATTCCTGCCTGCACTTCATTAATCCTGTCATTGGCAATCATCGCTTTCCCCTTTACTCCCTCCAGACTATTTATTATCTCTCCATCCGGTACATTAGAGTAAGCACCGTTCTTATACTTTAGTACAGAATACTGAGACTTGTTTTCGTTATAATACGGAACAATTAACTCATGATATCCATTGTCTAACTTATCACTTACAATGATTGGTTCATTGATTAATGTAAATTCCTGAACAACATGCAGCTTTCCGCCATTTTCAGATAACAGCAATGCGCTGCTTCCACCGGAGCCGCTGGTATAAGGACCTGTTACCATAACAAATATTTCATCCTTACCATCATCATTTAAATCAATATAGTTATAAAAATAATTTGTCGTTTCAAAATATTCCTCCGGTACCTCCATGTCTTCAATGATCAGATCTCTTAGCTCTTTTAAAGGCTTTGACTCCGCTTTCATGCCTGTTATGCCTTCCGGTAACTTTATCATTGGCACTTCTTCGGTTCTGCTGTTATTGGCAGCCGATGTTTCTTTTGAGCCAGCAGTTTCAGAATATGTAGTTTCTGACTGGGCCGTCTCTTTCCGGGTTACTTCCTCTGTTATTTTTGCAGATCCAGTATCCGTTTGCGTGTTTAATGCTCTGTTTCCGCAAGCACTTATGGACAGTGTTACTGTAATTGCAAGGCTTCCTAATAGCATCATCCCGTATTTTTTGTTTTTCATCTGAATATCCTCCATTTGTTTTTAGGTTATACTGTATTCTCTCAAATAAATGTAACAAACTTGTATTATGCCTGCGGGTTTTTTAAATATTTTTCCCATTGCATTTCCAAAATATCATCTATTCCCCCCACCGGCTGAATGAATAATATCTTTCCGCTTTCCTCTTCCAAAGTGATTTGATATTTAATATCCTTTATTGTCAGATAGCCTTTCCATATAAGCATGGAACTCGACGGTGTCTCTGAGTCAATTAACAGAAAAGGAGTTATATCAATCTCTCTTAATATAGGACCATATATCGTAATCTCCAAAACAGGGATCTTGCCCAGCTCCCGAAAGCATTGCCTGCGCGCCTCATATAAACTAAACCTGTCTCCTGTTTTAAGTTCTATAAGCTTTAGATTTGCATTGCCGTCAGTTGACAGCTTCATTTTATCCTCAAGTGTTAAGGTATTATTCTCTATTTTATCTATTTGAAAAACATTCATATCCATTTCTTTTGTCTCACTTAACAGCTTCCGGTCCTGATAATGAAAGTAAAGATATGGAAAGATCAGGATTGCCAAACCTAAGACAGCTATCTTGGTCAGATATAATACATAATTAAATGTCCTGTTCATCGATACTTCCTTTCCATACCAACGTCACTGTAGTTCCTTTGCCCACTTCACTCTCAAACAGTATTTCCCCTTTATGAATATTCATAATATTAGAACAAATTGCTAATCCCAGGCCTGCTCCCCCATCTGCTCTGGAACGGGATTTATCCACCCGGTAAAAGGCTTCCTGAATTTTAGAAATCTCCTCTTTTGGCATACCCACCCCGTTATCTGTTATTGAGATCCATACATTACCGCTCTGACAGCCTGTTTCAATCGTAATCTCACCATTTACGCCAGCCGCTTTTCCACCATTATCTAAAATATTTAATAAAACATTTTTCATAAGCTCCATATCTGCTCTGATCGGAAAATTAATAGAAGATTTTTTTACGGCAATTTTCTTTTTATCAAAAACAGGCTTCATTGCTTCCAGGGCATCATCCAATAAATTCTGAACGGTACTGTCGGTATAATTAGGTACTGCATTTTTTTCTATTAGCAACTGCATCATCTTGTTAGAAAGTGCTTCCAGTCTCTTTCCTTCCGAAATAATATAGTCTAAGGCATATAGGAAATCCTGCTCCTCCAGTTTGCTTCTCTTTATTAAATCTGCATATCCTATCATGGCAGTAAGAGGCGTTCTGATTTCATGCGCCAAACTGCCTGCCAGTTCTTCCTGCCTTTTTGCCGTTTCCTTCAGCAACTTTATTTTTTCTTCTAATTGTTCCGCCATACCATTAAAATCGGCTGCCAAAATACCAACTTCATCTTTCTCCTTATATTCCACTCTTTCCGTGTAGTCCCCTGACCTGATCTTTTTCACTGCATAAATCAATTTATGAATTGGTTTCGTTAACTTAATAACATTGACAGCATTTAGCAATGCGCTTATGGCCCCCACAGCAATTATTGTTATTATAAATATTCTTTGCTGCTCCTCTTTCTCTAAAAATATCTGTGTAAGATCTTTATGAACCTCAATTATAATAGGTCGTCTAAGCAGCTCTGTCAGAACTGACATTTGTAAAAAATAACCCTTAGCATTTTTCTCTACTCGATATACAATCCTGTAAAGAGATAAATCACTACCCTTTTTTTCTAAAAACCCTGCATCATCGTTCTGAAACAATACCTTCCCATTTTCATCGCTTATTCTATAAGATTCACCCTTCCAATTGTTTTTCAAAATATCAATTGCTTCCCCAATACTTTTTGTTGGTTCCTTATACAATCTACTGCTATCATTTGCAAGCAGCGTTACCAGATCCCGATGTATGCTTTCGATATTTTCTTTTTCCCTCTCAACCTCCAGCAGATATGCTTTATGGAATGTCATTGACAGCAGTACAACGCCCTCTAATGCCAATGCAAATAGAACGATCAGAAATGTATTTGAAAAAATCTTCCAGGAAAGTTTCATTTAATCCTCCAAACGGTATCCAATTTTAAATACAGATACCAATTGATCATATAGATCTAATTTTTTACGCAGTCTTTGTATATGCATATCAACCGTTCTGCTATCTCCAGTATACTCCCCTTCCCATACTCTCTCATAAATCTGCTCTCTAAATAATGCCAAATTCTTATTTTTAATGAATAGCACCAGTAATTTAAACTCTTTCTCTGCTAATGTAATCTCCTGTCCGTCCTTTGTCACCTTATGAGATGATACATTCACAGAAATATTTCTGTAAGACAAAATTTCATCTGTTTTATAATACCGCCTGAGCACGTTTTCAATCCTTGCCTGCAATTCCTCTATCTGAAAGGGCTTTGTCAAGTAGTCATCAGCACCTAGCTTGAAGCCCTTTACTTTGTCCTGCACACTTCCTTTTGCAGTCAAAAATATTACCGGAATCTCCATAGGGCGGATAAATTCCATTAATTCAAATCCATTGGCCTTTGGCAGCATGATATCCAGAAGAATCAGGGAATACCTTTTTTCCAAAATCTTATTCGCTGCCGCTTCCCCGTCATAGACCTGTTCACAATCATATCCCATCGTTCTCAAGCTTAGCTTAATAAAATCAGATATAGGTTTTTCATCTTCGACAATTAGAATATTATGCATTTTTATTTCCTTTCTATCCAGCTTCCCTTTTATCATTAAAAAGCCAGGTTCCGAATCTGATTCATGATTTCTGTTCGTTTTTATCTTCTTATTATTTCATATTGTTCGCCTTACTATATAAATAAACATATAGATGTATCAATCTTGTAAAAACCGGCAAACAACATGATCAAATATAATACGTTACTTTATTAATTACAACATAAAAAGACTCCACACTCACATGTGAAGTCCTTTTAATCACGGAGCTCTCGTTCCGGCTGCAAATGCAGACGAAAAAATTATCCCGGTTTTTCAAATTTTCTAATCTATCTGTCTATATCATTTCCATTGGTTTTAATTACTTTTTTATACCAATCAAACGATTTCTTTTTCCTCCGCTGCAGAGTCCCGCTTCCGTCGTCTGACCGGTCCACATAAATAAATCCATATCGTTTGCTCATCTCTCCGGTAGAAGCAGAAACAATGTCAATACAACTCCAGACCGTGTACCCCATTAACTCCACACCATCCTCCATGGCTTCTTTCATTGCCTGAATATGGCTTCTTAAGTAATCAATGCGGTAATCGTCCTGTATCCTTCCATCCTGTTCAATCTCGTCCTTTGCACCCAAACCATTTTCAACGATAAACAGAGGTTTCTGATAACGGTCATATAACTGGTTCATGGTGATTCTAAGTCCCAGCGGGTCAATGCTCCAGCCCCACCCACTTGTTTGTAAATAAGGATTTTTCACAGAACGGATAATATTGCCCTCATTTGCTGTTTTATCATTCATATCTGCGGCTACGCAGCGGCTGGCATAATAGCTGAAGGAAACGAAATCCACTGTATTTTTTAATATCTCCAAGTCACCATCTTCCATAATAAGACTGACTCCCTTATCATGAAAGAGCTTACGGGCATAAGAAGGATAAGCCCCCCGCACCTGTACATCAATGAAGAATAAATTTTCCTGTTCTTTTTTCACAGACTCCCAAACATCCTCAGGATTACAGGAGTAAGGGTAAAAGCTGCCTCCTGCAAGCATACAGCCCACCTGATTGCCCGGATCATATTCATGAGCCAGCTTAGTCGCCAAAGCGCTGGCTACCAAAATATGATGTGCTGCCTGATAGGTAGTCTGAGCTTTATTTTCCCCTTCCTGGAACGCAATTCCCGCACCGGAAAAAGGGCTGTGTAAAATAATATTAATCTCGTTAAACGTCAGCCAATAATTTACTAACCCTGAAAATTCTTTAAAACAGGTATCCGCATAACGAAGGAAATAATCTATGACCTTTCTGTTTCTCCATGAACCGTATTTTTCCACCAGTCCCATGGGAGCATCAAAATGGCACAGTGTCACCAAAGGCTCAATACCATACTTTTTACACTCCAAAAACATACTACGGTAAAATTCAATTCCCACCTGATTGGGCTTTTCTTCGTCTCCGTCAGGAAAAAGCCGTGACCACGAAATAGAAGTACGGAATACTTTAAAGCCCATTTCCGCTATTAAAGCAATATCTTCTTTATAACAATGATAAAAATCAATTCCCTCATGGCTGGGGTAATATTCTTCTTTCTGCAATTGGAGTTGGGGAACATTCCCTGTTTTTACTTCTAATCTTCGTACACCATGAGGAAGTACGTCAATATTACTTAATCCCCGGCCTCCTTCACGGAAGGCGCCTTCCGCCTGATTGGCGGAAATGGCTCCTCCCCAAAGGAAATCTTCAGGAAATTGAAAATCGCTCAATTTATTCCTCCTCTTCCGGAATATCCTCAAAACCAATCACCAAAGTCAATATAAACGATAATACAATCGATAAAATCGTAATACCTGCGATCCATGTGATGCTGGTTCCCGGACGTTCCGGGTCAATAAACTGTACTCCGGTTAAAACACTGGGTGATACCATGGAACGGCTGGCAAGCCCTCCAATTCCAGCCAAACAGCCGCAAACAAATCCTGTAATCAAAGACGCAATCAAAGGACGTTTTAAACGAACGGCAACACCATAAAGAGCCGGTTCCGTAGTTCCTGCAATCAGAGCGGAAGACGCTGCTGCAAGGGCGGTTTGACGAAGCTCTCTGTTTTTTGTTTTTAAAGCTACTGCCAGTGAAACTCCGCCCAGGGAAAGGTTCGCGCCTATTTCAGACGGCATAACGGTTCCTTCCATTCCTGTATCAGAGATCGTCTGCAGAATCGTAGGAGTAAACACCCTATGCATACCTGTAATAACCAGTAAAGGCCATATTGCTCCCATAATACCGACTGCCAGAAAACCGAGTTTTGCCTGTACAAAGAATACAAATTTAGAAATCGACGTACCAACTAAAATCCCTGCAGGTCCAATGATTAAGATCGCAATAGGAGCAGCAATTAATAGAATCAACATTGGCTTTAAGAAGTTTTTCGTTACGGCAGGTGTAATTCTGTCAACTCCCCGCTCAATATAAGATAAAATCCAAGTCATACAGATTGCCGGAATTACAGTATAAGTATATTTTACAGACGCAATTGGAACTCCCAGGAAATGGGCCGCTGTTTCTCCAACCGTTACCGCCTCCATCAGACTGCGGAAATCCGGGTGAATTAAAGTTCCTGCAATAGCAATGGCCAGGAACATATTCGTTTTAAATTTCTTAGAAGCAGAAGCTGCTACCATGACAGGCAGGAAATAAAAGGCGCCGTCACCAATGGAATTAATGATCTTGTAAGTGTCGCTGTCAGCAGGCAATATATTTGCCATAGCCAATAACATAACTAACAACTTTACCATGGAGCCGCCGATGATTGCCGGAATTAGCGGGGACATGGTTCCAACAATGGCGTCTAAAATATTATTTCCGATTTTTTTAAGGGTCAAAGGCTCTTTCTTCTCTCCCCTTGCAACTTTACTTTCTTCTCCAAAGTCGCCTAACTTTAATACCTCCTGATAAGCAGTTCCAACATGATTTCCAATAATAACCTGGAATTGCCCTCCCTGCTTTACAACTCCCATAACGCCGTCAATGGCTTTGACCGCCGCTTCATTTGCCTTACTTTCATCCTTTAAGACAAATCTCAAACGGGTCATACAGTGGGTAAGGCTGGAAATATTATCGATTCCCCCAATATTTTCCACAATAGCTTTTGATACAACCGCATAATCTCTTGCCATTTTTCTTTCCTCTCTTATAAATTAATGAATTCGTATAGTTTTAGCTGATTGTGATTATACTGTTTATCAAGTTTCTTGTCATTAGTTCCAGGGCGCAAAAAAACAAGTGACGTCAATTCTCACTTGTTTTTTATACGTAACAGTATGTTTTCTTAAATCACAACTTTCCTAATTTGAATTATGATCCATTTCTTCGGAAGTATACCGGTACAGCTTCTTCCCCAGCCGTTCCACAATGCTGATTGCAGGCATTTGAGTGGTAATATCATACACCTTTAGACGCATATAAGTCACATAATAAGCAATGTTATAGTCCGATAACTTCGCCACCGTACAATTCTCGGTATTGGTCACACTGAAAATCTGGCAATTTTGTTCCTTAAAACGGATCACATGACCAATGGTATCATTCGACTCTCCAGAAACTGAAAATACAATGACCAGGGCATTTTCAAAAAATCTGCTCTCCGTGGGATAATGAGGTTCGTCAATATAAAGACAAAACTTTCCCATACTGGAAAAATACCTTGCCCCATATTTTGCCACAATCCCTGACATGCCGCTGCCTACAAAAATAATACGGTTTGCACGAACAATCACTTCCGTCAGCATATCCAGCTTTTTCTCAAATTCTTCCGAAGTTGTTTTCCTTAAAAAGTCAATGACTTCAGTCACATCGTCCGTTGCAGACATTTCTTTTCCCTTATCAAAATGCTGCTTTAACTTTACTTTAAATTCTGCATAGCCGTTACAATCCATTTTCTTACAAAAGCGCAGTACCGTAGAAGTGGAAACATGGGCTTCCTGAGCCAATTCCCGAATTCTCATGTATTTCACTTTATCATAATTTTTCGTCACATATTGATATACTTCCATTTCCAGATCATTCAGCGACTTAACCTGCTCCACACGAAACATCCCTGTTCTCCCTCCTGCGAAATGCTCTTTCCTCTCCTATTTCATATCTTTGTCCATCCTCTAAAACTTCTTTTCCCATTTCCAGACTTCGTTTTCAGCTTCTGTCAAAAATCCCAGATCCCAATAGAATTGTTGATCACCGCCAACCATACCTTTGCATAATGGGTATTTTTTCATGACTCTATTAGCCAATTCATAAATCAAAGCCCTGAAGCATCTCCCTGCCACGCCCCAATGCTTATCGCCGCTGCGGCAAGTTTCTGCTCTTCAAACCACAACCCTGTTGTCTGCTCCCAATTGGCTGTGTTGTTAGCCCATGCTGAATGAATGCCCCTATCAAATTGCAAATAATTAAACTGATAAGCCGGAATTCCAATTGAATAGCTATTAAGTATTAGTTCTTCTATCTGATCAAAATATTCATCCGTATAATATATAAATTTATATGCCAACTGAATCACCTTTCTTTATATATGAATAAATCTTCATCTCATTGTAATAATTATTGCCGGTAAATAAGCAGGAGGGGTAGTTGCTTTAATCTCTCTGTTTGCTCTTATCTTTACGAAATAAGCCACTCTTTCGCCTTTTCCAAATCATCGATGCAGGTCATCATAAATGAAATATCTGCTTTTTTCTTTTTAATATAATTTTTCATTTTTAAATCTAAACCGACAAATACTACTTTACGCATCGGCTTCTTTAACATAACAATGCAATCAACGATCCATTCTAAAATTTCTTTGTCAACTTCCGAATCATCAAGAACTACTGCAAGAAAGGAGCTCGTTGACGGTCTGCTGATTTCTATCAGATCCCGTTTAAATTTCTGCTTTAACAATTCTTTCTCACCATAAAGGGAATCCAAATGTTCGCACCAAACTTCTCCGCCATTATAAAATAAGGAAAAAGATTTTTTATTCAAACCAAGCTCATACTTCTCCATAGAATAACACCCCAAAATTCCCCATCAGATTTTTCGTTCCATACAAATGGAATCCGGCATATCCGCGTACTGCCCATAGTTCGGCATAATTTTGTATCCTGCCTTTTTGTACATATAACAGGCTGCTTCTAACGGTTTACCAGTCTCTAAAATGCACCATCGATATCCATTGATCTTTGCCTTTGCCTCTAATCTCCGAACCACTTCTGCACCCAATCCCATATTTCGATACGCTGGTTCCACATAAATTCGTTTTAACTCTGCATGATCTTCATCATACATTTTAAAGGAACCGCACCCAATCGGTTTCCCTTTCCGATATGCCACAATCACGTCATGGATACAATCTCTTTGATTGTATTGTTCATACTGGCTTCTTTGAAATTTACCCCCAACGATTTCATCAAGGGCACTGTCCAATCGATTACAAAGCATTGCAAAATCCTGATCTTCCCCAGCCGTATCCTTAAACTCCAATTCAGAAAGATTTAGCAACTCCGTTCTTGCCTTTTTGCTGAACTTATTTATTACAGCATCATATGCTTCATCAATCATCTGAAACAACATGTCCAGATCAAAGAAATCATTCAGGTTAATGGTATTCCAATAGGGCTGCTGAACCGGCGGGCAGTGATATCCGCGTACTACAATCCCCGGATAAAGCTGCCGGTAAAGACTTGATTTATCCGGCACACATTTTAACGTTATCTTGTAAAACCTTTCCGTAGGATTAAATTGTGCAAAGATCTTTCCCATAACCTTATAGCAGATTGGATATTCACCAAATGGCCTTGCCTCATATGTACTTGGATGCTTTAAACAATATTCCTCTATCGCCTGAATTATTTTTGTATTGTTCTCCATACTCTATCTCCATAACCGGCATACGGATATTTAACATCCGGCCCCTTTTATTAACTGATGACATTCCTTTATTGGCAGCTAAGCCAGTCATAAATTGCAATCAAGGCAACCGCCTATCTTTCCATCACGGGTTTCTATAATTCATAGACTTGCTATCATATAACATTTTACTAACTTAGAAATTATATACCATATTGATTATAATTACCATATTACAATCATGTATTATTAAATAATTACGCCTGATTTTTTTCTTCAAAAAACAAGAGGCAGGTTCCGAAGAACCTGCCTATCATGGTATAATCAGATATGCAACTAAATAATTATACTACGAAAGATTATACCGAATTTCAGGATACTTATCAACTGGTTTTTCCATTAAACCTGGAAGGCGCGAATTGAAAAGTTAAATTCCACCGTCCATCCCTGATATAACATAAATAACTGCATTCACAAATCCAGCCAGAGAATCAATTGGCTGGATTTTAGCTAAAAAGAGGAGGGACATTGCCTCTTACATAAAATTATGAAGATTTCATGTCATTATACATCCCCTTTTTCTGTAATAAATGGTGTTATACTTTACACTTTTAATTGAGGAATCACTACTTTTTCATTTGACAGAAATAGATTATATTTCGAAAGCTCAGAATTTGCAAAAGGTTTTGTTACCTTTATGGCCGCAATATCCTCATGTGAAAGGGTGCCTAAAAGCAATTCTCCACCTTTGTCGAAAAAGCATAGATCCTGTGGCAGATGCAACAAATTATCATTTTCATCACTAAGTGTAATATTTGAAGTGTATTTAGATAATATGATTTGGGAAAATTCATTAAAATAATACACCATGACACGATAAAAATATTCGTTCTTATGTTCGTCAGAAACCTTCGGGCGCAAAAACCACTCCTCTGGAATAAATTGAGTTTTCTTATATGGTTTTAATTCGTTTATTTACCACCGCTCCAACTGATTGATTCAGTTCGTGCAGCACCCACTTCTTCTCAAATATCCATTAATACATTAAACAATCGAAAGTGCCAGTTCCATCATCCTGGTAAAAGAATTCTGCCTGCCTTCAGCAGAGATTTCTTCCTCTTCAAATGGCGAATCTGAAATCGTTAAAATACACAATGCATTTGCTTTTCCATAGGCCGCATTCGCATAAAGAGCAGTAGACTCCATCTCACACGCCAGAACCCCCATATCTGCCCACGATACACCTGTTTTTGGTAAATCCGGTTTATAAAATGCATCTGTGCACAGAATATTGCCGACATGATACGGCAGATCCATCTCCTCCGCGCACTGTACTGCCTGACGCAGCAATTTGTAACTCGCGGTACAGGAATAATCTCCCGGCAACTGGTATGTTGCCAGATAGTTCGTCTCCGTGCAACTGCCGATGGCAATGATTACATCCCGCAGTTTTACTTGTGGCTGCATCGATCCGGCGGTTCCGATCCGGATTAAATTCTTTACGCCGTAATAATGAATCAACTCATAAGAATAGATCCCTATTGACGGGCAGCCCATTCCA
This sequence comes from Hungatella sp. UBA3147, assembly GCA_002365025.1. Classification (GTDB taxonomy): domain Bacteria; phylum Bacillota; class Clostridia; order Lachnospirales; family Lachnospiraceae; genus Lacrimispora. The sequence goes on from DEYX01000242.1 coordinate 18,247, forward strand.
GTTCCCATTACCGATATTCGTTTTCCCTTAAAGTAACCGGTGTATCCCAGCATACCTCTTGTCTTATTAAACTGTGTTACATTTTCCAGAAAATTGTCAGCAATAAACTTCGCCCGCAGCGGATCGCCCGGAAGCAGAATTGATTCTGCAATATCACCCGGTTTTGCATCTATATGAGGGGTTGGTGTGTGTTTCATAGCAATATTTTCATTCATCCTTTAATCTCCCTTCCCTTTTTTTACCATTTCTTCCACTTCTTTTCGTTCCGGAATTGATGACGCCGCTCCCGGCCTTGTTACTGCAATGGCCGAGGCAACCGACGCCCGATGCAAAACATCCTCAATCCTTTCATTTCTCATGATTCCCGTGATAAAATATCCTGTATATGTATCTCCTGCCGCCGTTGTATCTACCGCTTCCGCTCTTACCGCCTCCTGGCGGTAAATCTGCTGTCCATCCCAATAAAGAGACCCTTTTTTCCCAAGTGTCATGACTATTTTGGCATCAGGAAATTTCGCCGCCAGCTTTACCAGCACTTCTTCATCACTTTCGCCCGATGTTTCAGATAAAGACGCTGCTTCCACCTCGTTCACCAGAAAATAATTTACCAGGTTTAACGGTAATTCTAAAACCTTATGATCCATTGGAGAAGGATTCAGTACTATCGTCATGCCTATTTCATGTGCCCTGCTGATGATATATCCCAGTTCACTGATCTCATTTTGCAGAACAATAAAATCCCCAGCACAAAAACCGGACAGAACCCGTTCAACCTGTTCTTTACTAATCCTTTGGTTCGCTCCGCCAAAAAGAATGATGCAGTTATCCCCATCACTGTCATTCTGAATGATCGCATGGCCAGTCTGCACTTCACCCAGGACTGTAATACAGCCGGTATTCACTCCCGCCCGTTTAAGGAACTCCAGCAAAAATTCGCCCTCATTCCCGATAGCTCCGGCATGATATACTTCTTCCCCCGCTCTGGCCAGGGCAATCGACTGATTTAACCCCTTCCCGCCGCTGAACACATTTAAATATTCTGAAGATATGGTCTCTCCTTTGCGCACAAAGTGTTCTACTTTATATACATAATCAATGTTCATAGAGCCAAAATTTAATAACTTCATATTATACCTCGTAGCTTTTTATGGTTTGGAACAGCAATCCTTTAAAACGAGTCTTATCAAACTCCATTGCAGCAAGCACATTCTTTTCACTGCTGTCTACCGGATAACAGACTTCTCTGCCGATATCCTCTTTTGGTGCCGTGCCTATATAATCACGGTAATCGCAGACAGTCATTCCTCTTGTAAACTCTCCCTTTGTCTCCACATCTACATGCATTGGCAGTGCACAGGTAATAATCGCCGGATCGATCAGCCAGGCTATCGCACAAGCATCACACAGCTGCGATTGCCGCCCCTGATTGACCGAATATTCCAGTAAATCTGCTGCCGCTGCCGCTACCAGCCCCGGCAGCGACTTAAGCTGTTCCACCTCAGCTATTGTCATGGAATTCTGGCGGCACAGGTTAAGCCCAACCATCCGGATCGGAATTCCGGATTCAAATACAATTTTTGCCGCTTCCGGGTCCACAGCTATATTAAATTCTGCACAGGCATTATAATTTCCAGTTGTAACCGAGCCCCCCATGGAGATGATTTCCGGAATCTTATGTTTTAACTCCGGCTCCTTTAATAGCGCCTGTGCTACATTTGTCAATGGTCCTAACGTTACCAGCGTCATATCTGTCTGACAGCGAAAAGCATCAATCATCGCATCCACCGCATGTTCCCTTTGCTGCTCTCCCTTCAGGCTCGGAACCATGATATTTCCCAATCCACTGCTGCCATGAACATATTCTGCCCGTTCAGGTTTTGCAAACATCGGCATATCATAGCCGGCATAAACTGGAATGTCTCCATACCCCGCCAGCTCTGTCACATATCTGGCATTGCGAAACGTATGATCAAGTCCGGTATTTCCCCCAACCGCCGAAATCCCGACAACAGAAAGATGCTTCATTGCCAGAAGCAGTGCAAAACTGTCATCAATTCCCGGATCACAGTCAATCCATACTTTCTTTCTCGTTTCCATGTTTATGCACCTTCTCTCTTCAATCCTTTTTCGATCCGCTTCCTCTGATTGATTCGTATCATATTGATCAATACAAGGGCAAATATAGTTGCCGCATAGGGAATCATTTCAATAAACTCCGTTGGAAAATTAGTTCCCTGACTCTTCAGCGTAGTAGCCAGAGCATCCGAAAAGCCAAAGAAAACTGCTGCTACCGCGGTTCCGATCGGATTACTACCGGCAATATTCATGGCTGACAAACCAATATATCCTCTGCCGTTTGTCATATTCTTCATAAAGAAGCTAACCCATCCCATCGACATGAATGCTCCTGCAAAACCGCAAAGCACTCCCGAAACCAGAAATGATATATATCCAATCTTTTTTACATTAATTCCCACCGATGCTGCTGCCTGCGGGTTTTCCCCAACTGCCCGCATCCTGAGTCCCAGCCGGGTCCGATACAGGAAAAACCATACCAGGTAGATGCCGAGGAATGCCAGATAAGTAAGCAGGTTATGCCCCGACAGTACCTGCCCTAAAAACGGAATCTTATCAATCAGCGGTATTACCACCGAGGGAATCGTATAGGCCTTAATCGCTGCCGATGTAGCCGCCTTTTCTCCGGTCAGCAAATACATGACAAATACTGTGCCGCCGCTGGCAACCAGGTTAAACGCTATACAGGTCAGATAAAGATCTGTTTTACCAGACAGATTGGACACTGCCAGTACCCCACCGGAAAGTACACCAAAAATAACCGCTCCAAGCAAGCCGATCCACACATTCCCGGAAATACCGGCAAAAATTACACCTGCCAGTGCTGCCGAAAGCATCATTCCTTCCAGTGCCATGTTAAGCATTCCGGCTTTCCGGTTAATGACCGCTGCCAATGCTACAAAAATCAGCGGTGTTGACAAACGCAGTACTGAAAATCCAAAATTTGCAAACCATTCTATTGTAAACATATGCGTTCCTGCATGGATCTTACTCCACGCTCTCCTTTCCGGCTTCTGCTGCATTTTCTGCCAAAATTTCCTTTGCTTCTTTTTCCCTGTCCATTTTTATTTCTTTCTGAGCCGCTTTATAGATTAGTTTTTTCTTATATCTTCCCATGAATTCTTCAGCCGCTACCAGAAGAATAACGATTCCCTGGATAACAGTAATGAACTCAATCGGAATATCACCTTTGGAGTTTACAACATCAGCACCGATCCGGATATATGCCAGCAGAATCGCCGCTACCGGAACCAGAATCGGATTCTTTCTGGCCAGAACGGCAACCATCAGACCATCAAAACCATGCTGGGTACTAACGACCCATTTGTAACGATCATAATTGCCCAGAATCTCACACGTACCGCCCATACCTGCAAATATGCCGCCAACTAATTGAGCCAGAATAATCGTACCGTTCATGTTGATACCGCTGGCCTTGGCAAAATTCGGATTACTTCCCACAACACGCATCTTATATCCAAAAATGGTCTTATAGAACAAAACTCCAACGAAAGCCACAGCGATCAAAGCCACAAAGAATCCTGACTGAACCCGGAACTTTCCAAAGATCATGGGTAGCTTTGCCGACTCCGGAATCATATAGGATCCCAGCGAACCAATTGACGGATCCCGCATGAAATACTTCAGCACCCAGATCGATAAAAATGCTAAAATGCTGTTAAGCATCAGGGAGACTACCACAATATTGGCCTTAAACCTAACATCCAACCATGCCGGAATCAGGGAAACTAAGAACCCGACGATTGCACCAACTGCCAGCAGGATCATAAGCATAACCGGTGTCGGCAGACCCGCTCCGCCTAACGAAATAGCAGTCAGGGAAACAATACACCCTGAAAACATAAAAATGCCTTCACCGGAGAGATTAAATTTATTTACTGCATACACAAAACAAAAACATAATCCGGTAAATGTAAACGGAATGGCCAGATTAATTATGCTCCCGACTCTCCGCACGGAAGAGAACGGGCCTAATACAAATTGCCTGATAACGTAGACCGGATCATCACTGATGGCAAACAGTGTAACGAGTGCAATACCATAAGCAATTCCGATAGCAACAAGGATGCGTACCAATTCGACTGTTGTTTCTATTCGTCTTGTTTTGCTCATAGCACATCCTCCATTTCTTTTGCTGTCATTGTTTTAATACCCAGCATATATTCCCCCAATTCGCCTTCCGAAACGAGATTTGCCTGCTTAAATGCTGCTACAATCTTCCCTTTCCGCATAACCAGCAGCCTGTCAGAACACTCCAGCACTTCATTCAAATCGGCTGAAATCAGCAGGGAAGCCGTCTTTTCTTCCCTTGATTTACGGACAATTGTCTTACGAATCATTTCCGCTGCACCAACGTCAATTCCCCTGGTCGGCTGATTGGCCAGAATAAAATTGCTTCCGGAAGTAAACTCTCTGGCCACCACCACCTTCTGGATATTACCACCTGAAAGCATCCTCACCGGCTGGTTTCTGTCATCACAGGCTATATCAAAATCTTTAATGCACTGATCAACAATCTGATCAATATATTTTCGGTTAATAAAAGGGCCCTTCCGGTACTGCGGCTGAAAATAGCGGTCCGATATGATATTATCCCGAATTGACATATCTCCGGCACAGCCAAAATCCATTCTGTCTTCCGGAATAAATGCCAGCCCCAACTGCCGGATCTGGTGAACGGTTTTTCCTGATATGCTGGTTCCGTTAATGGATACTTCACCGGAAGAGAAGATACCAAGTCCTGATAATACGTCAGAAAGTTCACTCTGGCCATTTCCTTCTACACCGGCAATGCCAACTACTTCACCCGCACGAATATCAAGAGAGACACCATCTAGTACGGTCTTTCCCATTTCGTTGATCTTGATCAGATTTTTGATATGTACAACAGCTTCCCCGGGCTTCGGCTGTTCTTTATCAATCCTAAGTATGACATCCCGGCCAACCATCAGTCTCGAGATATCGGCTTCACTCATATCCTCCAGTTCATAACTGCCCAGACAAAAACCATGGCGCAGAACCGTAACACGGCTGCAGATACGTTTTACTTCTTCCAGCTTGTGTGAGATAAAGATAATCGAATGCCCGCTCTTCCTTAACAGAATCAGCTGTTCAAACAATTCATCTGTCTCCTGAGGCGTCAGAACCGCCGTCGGTTCATCCAAAATGATAATTTTCGCTCCGCGAATCAATACTTTCATGATCTCAACTTTCTGCATCTGACCAACCGAAAGGTCCATCACTTTCATCTTGGGATCAATATTAAAATTATACTTTTCTGCTACTTCTCTGGTCATCTCCACTGCTTTATTGTAATTAAACGTTCCCTTTTTCATTGGTTCGATTCCCAAAGCCACATTCTCCGCTACAGTCAGTGAGGGCACCAGCATAAAATGCTGATGTACCATTCCTATGCCTTTATCAATGGCATCCAGTGTATTTTGAATCTGAACCTCCTGCTCTTTTACCAGAACACGTCCGGACTGGGCATTTTCCAGCCCGAAGAGAACTTTCATCAACGTCGTTTTCCCTGCTCCGTTTTCCCCTACCAGAGCCAGAATCTCTCCTTCATTCAGCCAAAAGGTAATGCCCTTATTGGCGACAAATCCATTACTGTAAATCTTAGTAATGTTCTCCATTCTCAAAACTTCACCAGACATATCTTCCTCCTACGGCAAACTGCCGAAATTTCTGTAAAAAATCCCGGCAGTTTACGCTTTGTTCTGTTAAGGTGCTACACTGTCAAGCATCGCCTGATACTCGGCCTCATCCGAAAAATCATAGTAGGATTTCACTGACTTTTCGCCGCTGACGATCTTAGACTGTGCCTCTTTCATATTCTGACGCACTTCTTCCGGAACGGATTCTTTGAAGAAATCATTATCAACATATCCAACGGAACTTTCCGCCAGACCCAGACGGTTTACTTTCTTCCATACATCTTTTCCAGCCTCAACATCATGGAAAAATGATGCAAAAGAATCACCGACATTTTTCAGCATGGAGGTTAAAATTACATCGGCAAGTTCCGGATTCTCGGAATTTTTATAATACTGATACTGATCGGAATCCACACCAATTGCCCAGGTGTTCAGTTCTTTGCAAGCTTCAAACAAACCGCCGCCGGCTCCGCCGGCCACCTGATAGAATACATCAGCTTTTTTATCTCTTGCCTGAGAAAGACAAAGTTCTTTCATCTTGGCCGGATCCGTCCAGGAACCAACGGTTGCCTTAACAACTTTGCACTCCGGATCGTAATCCTGAACACCATTTACAAAACCGGTGACAAAGTCAGCAATAACCGGATTATCCATTCCCACATTAACTGCCACAACTTTTGATTTAGACATACCGGCTGCCAGCTGTCCTACCATGTAAGAGCCCTCATTCTGGGCGTAGAAAATAAGTGCCATATTTTCTGGTATCTCAGATTCATCCATAGAATCATCAAAACATACAAACTTAACCTCCGGATATTCCTTTGCCAAGCGGATCAAAATATCACGATACGTAGAGGATGCCACGATATATTCATAGCCTTCGTCAATGGTATCCAGCATGGCATCTTCCCATTTATCCGCTTTTGTCTCATCTCCGGCTTCAACCGTCTTACAATCCCAACCTTCCGCACGGAGCATTTTCATTCCCTCTTCACCGGAATCGTTAAAAGACTTGTCCCCCAGATTTCCTACAATATAGGCAATCCGCCCCTTTTCGCCGTCTTTGGCAGCCGGAGCTCCACTTTCGGTTTTCGTTTCCTGATTTCCGGTATCAACTGCACTTGATGATTTTGTTATTCCTCCCGAACCACAAGCTGTAAGACCTGCTGCCATTGCCGCGGCTATCACAACCGCGATTACTTTCTTTACACCTTTTTTCATATAAAACCTCCTCTTTTTTGTTTTATTTCTTGTTTTATTTTCAGCACGACGTCAGGTTGCGGATCCATTTCATGGATCGAATCCGCCAGACTCCCACCAGTGCTTCTAATACAATATTAAATTTAATGATTCCAATCACCGCAGCAGCCGGCCAGTCGAAAACAAAAGCGCCTAATGATGCAAGCGGTATGGTAATCAGCCACATCGTGAAGATATCGGTGACCAACCCTGTCTTCCCGTCTCCTCCGGCCCGCAAAGTGGCAATGATTCCGGTCATCTCCACACCGGAAAACGGCCAGATCAGAGCCAGAATCGCCATAAATTGCATGGCATAAGCCCGGGTCTCATCGGTCAGCCGGTAAAGTTTTGTAAAGGGTATCCCAAACAGGATCATTATCATCCCCAGTATCGTTCCTCCGGCAAATCCAAGAACCAGAACACTGTAAGCCTGCTTTTTAATCTCCGTCTTCTTTAGACCTGATCCGATCGCTTTACCGATCACAACACTGCAGGCTTGCAAGATTCCATTCATAACGCAGGCAACCAATTGGTAGAATGTATTTGCAATATTATATCCGCCGACTACACTGATGCTCATCTGCCCGGTGATAGCACTTCCTGCTGTCGTTCCCGTTGACCAGATCAGTTCATGGATAACAATCGGAATACCAATAAGGTAAAAATTCCTGCTTAACCGTTTGTCCGATTTCAGCAAATCTTTTACTTTCATCTGAATTCTTTTTTCCTTTTTAAAGACAAATACTACCAGGATAGTAAATTCCACCAATCTGGCAATCACGGCCCCCAGGGCCGCCCCCTGAATCCCCATGCAAGGAAATCCGAACTTACCGAAAATCAGACAATAATCCAGCAAAATATTTATCGGATATGAAATCACATTGGCAATAAACGATATCTTAACCTGTTCAATTCCCCGGCAGCAAGCAAACATCATAGTACTCATACCACAGGGAAGATACATAAAAGCCGCGATACGCAGATAAGAAGTACCCAGTTCGATGATCGAAGGGTCACTGCTGTAAACCCGCATAAATATCTGTGGAAATGTCAGTACCAGAAGTGAAACCGCTGTTCCGAAAACAGCAACGGCCCGGATACCTGTCGCAAATAGTATTCTTATCTCTTCCTTGCCCTGGCGCCCCCAATATTGAGCAATCAGTACGCAGCATCCGGCTGAAAAGCCGTTGCATAACGTATAAAAGATAAAAAATATCTGCTGCGCCTGGGAAACTGCTGACATTTGCAACTGGTCAATTCGTCCCAGCATAATGCTGTCTGCCGTATCAACACTAACCCGCAGAAATTGTTGCAGAATGATGGGTACCGCTAACATTAGGATCCTGGAATAAAACTGAGCCTCCCTAATAACTGGAAAGTCTTTTCTTTTTACTAAACTCATAGTTCACGGCTGTTGCCAATGCAGCCAATCAACCACTCCTTAAATAAATCAACATGGATATCCATTGCTACTTTCACATTGGGCTTCCGGCCTAGTTTATTTCTCAAATCCACTGCCGTATGTCCCACCGCATAAGAATCCATACACTCAACATCGACAAAGTAATCATTACATACCAGACACCGGGGACACAACGCCGCCGCCAGGGCCAGGGCATCGTGCATCACCGCATCCTCGCCGCCTTTTTCATGCCGTCTGAACATATAATCCAGAATATCGGCTGTCAGCACCGCAGCTCTCGTCCCTATACTTCTTAAAATTTCTGCATCTTGTTGATTCATAATTGCCAGTTCCGTCACATCCAGACCAACCATCGTGCAAGGAATCCCGGATGCTAAAACCAGCCTGGCCGCTGCCGGATCCACCCAGATATTAAATTCAGACGTGTTGGAAACATTCCCGCCTTTTACCGCCCCGCCCATGAACCAGATGTGCTTGATATTTTCTGCAATATCCGGATAAAGCGAAAGTGCAATAGCAATATTGGTCATCGGACCAATGACAAGCAGTTCCAACTCACCATTCAGTTCTTCTGCTTTCTGGCGGATCACATCAATTGCATTTTCTTTTGCAAAATCACTAGCCGCAGCGGTTGGCAGTACAATATCGCCAAGCCCTGTCTGGCCGTGAGTATCACCATAGTACGGTGCTCTCAGAAACAGGGGCTTCTCAGCTCCCCGGGCAACCATAATATCAGCGCTAAGATACTCCATCAGGTTCAGATTATTCTGTGAGGTGTACTGGTGCGATACATTTCCATTTACCGAAGTAATAGCAGCCAGTTCAATCTCCGGGCTGTATAAAGCAGCTATAATCGCAATTGCATCATCAGTACCCGTATCACAGTCAATAATAAATGTTCTCTTTGCCATTGCCGTCAACCTCGCTTTCCTCTTATGCCTTTGATCTATTTCAATAGGATAACACTTTCCGAAAGTGTTTATTTTATTAAATAATATCACTTTTTTCCAATTTGTCAATTACTATTATATAATTTTAATAAAAATATACTTTAGGAAAACTGTTTATTATGTACTTTTTTACATCTTTCCCAATCTTCGTCGTTGACAAATATATCTTTCTGTATCATAATTCATTTATAACAATGAAATGGAGAGTTCTCATGACAATCAAAGAAATTGCCCAATTAGCGGGTGTATCGATATCTACCGTTTCAAAAATCGTAAACGGCAAGGATGACAGCATTAATCAAAAAACACGAGAGCGTGTTCTTGA
>DEYX01000124.1 GCA_002365025.1 Hungatella sp. UBA3147
GGAATCATGTTATCCAACGGGCCTGGGGATCCCAAGGAATGTGTGGGGATTATTGAAGAGATAAAGAAATTATACGAATCCAATGTGCCGATTTTTGCCATCTGCCTGGGGCATCAGCTCATGGCTCTTGCCACAGGTGCGGATACCCATAAGCTGAAATACGGCCACAGGGGCGGCAATCACCCGGTAAAGGATTTAGAAACCGGACGGGTGTACATCTCCTCTCAGAATCACGGCTATGTAGTCGATGTGGATACCATTGATCCGTCAGTGGCGGTTCCTGCCTTTATCAATGTAAATGACGGGACCAATGAGGGACTGAAATATACAAACAAAAACATATTTACCGTGCAGTACCACCCGGAGGCCTGTCCGGGTCCCCAGGATTCCAGCTACTTATTCGACCGGTTTATAAAAATGATGGAGGTGGGAAAATAATGCCGAAGAATCAGGATATTAAAAAAGTGCTCGTTCTTGGCTCTGGGCCTATTATTATCGGCCAGGCAGCTGAATTTGATTATGCCGGAACCCAGGCCTGCCGTTCCCTGAAAGAAGAAGGGGTAGAAGTAGTCCTGCTAAACTCCAACCCGGCAACCATCATGACGGATAAGGATATTGCGGATAAAGTTTACATTGAACCCCTGACCGTAGAAGTGGTGGAACAGCTCATTTTAAAAGAAATGCCGGACAGCGTCCTTCCCACTCTAGGTGGACAGGCCGGCTTAAACCTTGCCATGGAGCTGGAAGATAAGGGATTTTTAAAAGAACATAAGGTGCGCCTGATCGGAACTACGGCTCTTACCATTAAGAAGGCGGAGGACAGGGAGCTGTTTAAAGAGACCATGGAAAAGATCGGCGAACCGGTGGCGCCCTCTGATATCGTAGAACATGTGGAGGACGGCCTTAAGGTGGCTGAAGCCATCGGATATCCTGTGGTGCTTCGTCCTGCCTATACCCTGGGAGGTTCCGGAGGGGGAATTGCCGATAATCCTGGGCAGTGCCGGGAGATCTTAGAGAATGGACTCCGCTTATCCCGTGTGGGACAGGTTCTTGTGGAACGCTGCATCGCAGGCTGGAAGGAGATCGAATACGAGGTGATGCGTGACGGCGCCGGCAACGTGATCACCGTATGTAATATGGAAAACATTGACCCGGTCGGCGTTCATACCGGAGACAGCATTGTGGTGGCCCCTTCCCAGACCCTGGGGGATAAGGAATACCAGATGTTACGCACCTCTGCCTTAAAGATCATCAGCGAGCTGGGGATCACAGGAGGCTGCAACGTGCAGTATGCCCTTCACCCGGAAAGCTTCGAGTATTGCGTGATCGAGGTAAATCCCAGGGTCAGCCGCTCCTCGGCTCTGGCCTCTAAAGCAACCGGTTATCCCATTGCAAAAGTTGCGGCTAAGATCGCAATGGGCTATACCCTGGATGAGATAAAGAATGCGGTGACAAAGAAAACCTACGCCAGCTTTGAGCCGATGTTGGATTACTGCGTGGTCAAGATGCCCCGCCTTCCTTTTGATAAATTCTTAAGCGCCAAGAGGAACCTGGGAACCCAGATGAAGGCCACCGGTGAGGTTATGAGCATTTGCACCAACTTTGAGGGCGGCCTTATGAAGGCGATCCGTTCACTGGAACAGCATGTGGACAGCCTGATGTCCTATGATTTTACTGGACTAACAGATGATGAACTGGCTGAAACCCTTCACCTTGTGGATGACCGGAGGATCTGGGTCATTGCCGAAGCATTACGAAGAGGCTTTTCCTATGAACAGATCCATGATATTACAAAAGTAGATGTGTGGTTCATTGATAAGCTGGCAATTCTTGTGGAAATGGAAGAAGCCCTTAAGAATGGGCCTCTAACTCTGGAACTTCTAAAGGAAGCAAAGAGGATTGAATTTCCGGATACAGTGATTTCCAGGCTGTCAGGGACCTCTCTGGAAGAAATCCGCCGCATGAGAAAGGATAACGGTATTATGGCCGCGTTTAAAATGGTGGATACCTGTGCCGCCGAATTTGCAGCTGAGACTCCTTACTATTATTCCTGCTTTGGAAGTGAGAATGAGGCGGTAAAAACAACAGGAAAAAAGAAGGTGCTGGTTCTTGGTTCCGGTCCGATCCGCATCGGCCAGGGAATTGAGTTTGACTTCTGTTCGGTTCACAGCACATGGAGCTTCCGAAGGAAAGGCTATGAAACGATTATTGTCAATAATAATCCGGAGACTGTGAGCACGGATTTTGATATCGCAGATAAGCTGTATTTTGAACCCCTTACCCCGGAGGATGTGGAGAGCATCGTTGACATGGAAAAGCCTGACGGGGCAGTGGTCCAGTTCGGCGGCCAGACAGCCATTAAGCTGACTGAGGCCCTGATGAATATGGGAATCCCCATTCTGGGAACGTCTGCAGAAGATGTTGATGCAGCAGAGGACCGGGAGCTGTTTGATAAGATTTTGGAGGATTGCGGGATCCCAAGACCTGCGGGCCAGACGGTATTTACGGCAGAAGAAGCCAAGCGTGCGGCAGGAGAGCTTGGATATCCGGTGCTGGTAAGGCCCTCCTATGTGCTGGGCGGCCAGGGGATGCAGATTGCCATCTCTGACCAGGATATCGATGAATTTATTGGGATCATCAATCAGATCGCACAGGATCACCCCATTCTGGTAGATAAATATATCCCAGGCAAGGAAATTGAAGTGGATGCGGTTTGCGACGGTGAGGATATTCTGATTCCCGGAATCATGGAGCATATAGAAAGAGCCGGCGTGCACTCCGGCGACAGCATTTCCATATATCCGGCTCAGAGCATAAGTGAAACAGTAAAGGAAAAGCTGGTGGAATATACAAGGAGGCTTTCCAAAGCCCTGCACGTTAAGGGAATGATCAATATTCAGTTCATTGTAAGCGGGGAGGATGTATATGTCATTGAGGTAAATCCCCGGTCTTCCCGTACCGTGCCTTATATCAGCAAGGTGACAGGAATTCCCATCGTCCCCCTGGCGACCCAGGTTATCTGCGGGCATTCCGTCAGGGAGCTGGGATATGAACCCGGGCTTTCGCCGGAAGCAGATTATATCGCTGTTAAAATGCCGGTATTCTCCTTTGAAAAGATTCGGGGCGCCGATGTAAGCCTTGGTCCGGAAATGAAATCCACCGGAGAGTGCTTAGGAATAGCAAAGACCTTTAATGAAGCTCTTTATAAGGCGTTTGCAGGAGCAGGAATCAAGCTTCCAAGGCATAAAAATATGATCATAACCGTGAAGGATTCCGATAAGGAGGAGATCATTGACATCGCCAGAAGATTCCAGGCTCAGGGATATAAGATATTTTCCACATCAGGAACGGCCAGAGTGCTTAACAGTCATGGGATAAAAGCTCTTATGGTTCGCAAGCTGGAACAGGAATCACCAAACCTTCTGGACTTAATCCTGGGCCATGAGATCGATCTGGTCATTGATACGCCGACTCAGGGAGCGGACAGAAGCAGGGACGGATTTGTAATCCGGAGAAATGCCATTGAGACCGGTGTAACGGTTTTAACTTCCTTGGATACGGCAGCGGCTTTAGTGACCAGCATGGAGAATAAAGCCAAAGAACTGACTCTGATCGATATTGCTAAAATTAAAAATAAGTAAAAAAAAGCTGGGACAGGAGGAGAACCTGTTCCAGCTTTTTTTCTTATTGCATTGGGGTTTTGACAAATTGCTTGTCAAATTCCGGATTATAATAATAAAAGTTTTTAGGATTCAAAGTGGATTTGATATTTTCAAGAGCTTCGCCAAACCGCTGGAAATGCACGACTTCCCTTTCTCTAAGGAATTTTAATGGTTCTCTTACATCAGGATTCGGTATGATCCGGATTAAGTTGTCATAGGTTGTCCTTGCCTTTTGCTCGGCTGCCAGGTCTTCGATCAAGTCGGTAATGGCATCACCCTTGGACTGGAATTCACAGGCATTAAAAGGAACTCCGGCCGCAGCAGTGGGCCAGAGGGCTGTTGTATGGTCAATATAGTAGGCATCAAACCCTGCAGTCTTTGCCTGTTCCACAGTTAAATTTTTTGTCAGCTGATAAATGATAGCGCAGATCATCTCCAGATGCCCAAGCTCTTCCGTACCAATATCTGTTAAAAGTCCTCCGACTTCCTTGCATGGCATGGAATATCTTTGGGAAAGATAACGCATGGAAGCTGCCAGCTCTCCATCAGGCCCGCCAAACTGGCTGATAATGAGAGAGGCTGTTTTCGGGCATGTTTCTTTGATGTTTACAGGAAACTGCAATCTTTTTTCATAATTCCACATTATAAGTTACCTCCTTCCCAAGGCAATGGGCCGTCTACCCAGGTAAAATGCTTTTGACCCGCATATTTTGTATTAGTTTCTGTTTTGTTGTTAGTATCAGGGCAGACACAGTTTATGGTAAGAGGTTCAAAGTTTTCTGCATAGGTTTTTAAAAGCTGTTTTCTTTGTTCCATAGCCTGCTTAAAGGCTGTTAATGCATTTTCATCCACTGGATGAGTATCCAAATACAATGTTAAATCATTAACAGTAAAGCTTACTTCTGTGATCTGCTTTAAAAGAGCTTTTTGATCTGCCATTACTGTTCACCTCCCGTTACATAAAATGGAAGATTGAGGGATGGAAAAATAGTCCCATGTTTTAAAGCTGTCTGAGGATCATAAGGCTGTTCCCAGGGCTGCATGGGAATTGTGGCAATACCCAGTTGAACTGTTTTTGTTGGCGTAGCAAGATTGGCCTTTGTTGTGCCGCATTCACATGAATTCATACTAACACTCCTTTCTACTTTCCTGCCCATCCTTTCAGGGCAAAGGTGTTTCATTGATTCATTGAGCTTTCTTTTTTAGTATGGTTGAAACAAAAAAAAATACGATACAAAAATTCTCCCATTTTAACCACTGTAATGATGTTGTAATAATTAGAAAAATGAAATATAATGGAAAAGCAGAATCGAATTGACAGAAAAAAATAAAAAGACGGGAGAGCAGTGTGTTGAGTGACAAGAAATTTGCAGTATTGATTGATTCGGATAATATCTCCGCAAAGTATATTACAAGTATTCTGGATGAAATGACCCGCTACGGTGTTATTACTTACAAAAGGATCTACGGGGATTGGACAAGCTCCCAGATGGGAAAATGGAAAATGGAGCTTTTGGAGAATTCGATCACCCCAATCCAGCAATTCTCCAATACCGTAGGAAAGAATGCAACCGATTCAGCCCTTATTATTGATGCTATGGACTTGCTCTACACGGACAATGTAGATGGATTCTGCATCGTATCCAGTGACAGCGATTTCACCCGATTAGCCAGCAGACTTCGGGAGTCCGGCAAGGAAGTCATCGGAATGGGAGAGGATAAGACTCCCAAATCGTTCCGGGCGGCCTGCACGGTTTTCACCAATCTTGAGGTCCTCCTTGATCAGGAAGAGGATGGGACTGGCGGAGGCGCCATAGGAAAAGAGGTGATCGAACAGGATATCACTTCGATTCTTTTAGAAAATGAAGATAAAAATAAGGCAACAGGCCTGGGAGAGATCGGCAACCGCCTTGTGAAAAAATACTCTGATTTTGATGTAAGAAACTACGGCTATAGCTCCCTTTCCAAATTTTTGGAGGAAATGGGCGGCTTTGAGCTTAAAAAATCCAATAATGTGGTAACTGTCCGGATGAAAGATAACCGTACCAAAAAGCAGGAACTGGATGATTTTGCAGTGGGGCTGGTTAAGGGCAGCGGAAAGAACGGTATGGAACTGGCGGCTCTGGGTAATGGCATACACCGGAAATTTGCTGATTTCAAAGTAAAGGATTACGGGTATTCCACCTTCTCAAAATTTGTAAACAGCATTGGACAATTAGAGGTACGGGAGAATAAAAACAATAATAAGACAGTGTGTTTGAAAAAAGAAGACTAAATAAAGACGGCCAGGAAAATGGGATCCACGGGGTCCATGTTTCCTGGCTGTCTTATTTCTATAAGAAGTGATCCTGGCTTTACCAGATTCCAAGGACCACTTGAAGGACCAGACTTACCACAGAAATTCCAAGCCAGCAGCAAAAACCTAATAAAAGAGGCTTTTTGCCTGTCCGTATCAGCTTGACCAGGTCCGTATTGGTTCCGATGGCTCCCATAGCCATGATAATAAATAGCTTGCTTAAGCCTTTTAATGAACCGGTAATGCCTGCAGGTAATGGAAAAACGGTAGTAATGATAGAAGCCAGCAGGAAAAAGAGCACAAAAGACGGGAAAACTTTCTGAATGGAGATGGAGCGTTCGGAAGCCTTCTTCTCTTTTCCAGTCTGGTAACATGCCAAAAACAGTGTAATGGGGATGATGGCCAGAGTTCTGGTCAGTTTTACTATGGTGGCTGCTTCCAGGGTGTTGCTGCCGTGCATGCCATCCCAGGCGGATGCGGCGGCCGTAACGGAAGAGGTATCGTTAATGGCGGTTCCTGCAAACAGACCAAAGCCTTCATTGGAAAGCCTTAAAGCAGAGCCTAAAGCCGGAAAAAGCAGAGCTGCAATGATGTTGAAAAAAAAGATAACGGAAATGGACTGAGCGATCTCATCGTCATCGGCGTTAATTACAGGAGCAGTTGCGGCAATGGCAGAACCTCCGCAGATGGACGAACCCACGCCAATTAATATGGAAGTTTTGCCGGGAAGCTTCAGTGTCCGGGAAAGAATGAAAGCAATTACCAGGGAAGTGGAGATGGTTGCAAGGATGATGGGGAGGGCTTCCCTTCCTTTTTGAAGAACTGTGGCCAGGTTCATGGAGAAACCCAGGAGAATCACAGCGTATTGCAGAACTTTTTTAGAAGTAAAAGCTACTCCCGGCCGTAAAAAATCCTTTCCTTTTATAAAAGGGGCCATTGCCATGCCCATAAGGATAGCAAACACAGGACCGCCGATGACTGGAAAGGCTTTTCCCAAAAACCATGCGGGAACAGATATAATAAGGCAGAGAAGAACGCCTGAGACGTATTTTTTCATGAGTAAAATCCTCCTTTTTGTTTGGCTTTATTATATTTGAAAATAACAATAAAATAAAATTATTTATATTTATTAAATCATAATTATATGTTATGGTTAAGGGAGCAACTGAAAGGAGAAAATAACTCATGTTGGATTTTCGAATTGATACTTTTCTTGCGGTATGCCGTTATATGAATTTTACAAAGGCAGCCAGTGAACTTCATATCACCCAGCCTGCGGTATCCCATCATATCCATTACTTAGAGAACAAATATGGGGTCAGATTGTTTGAATACAATGGGAAAAAGATAAATCTGACGGAGGCGGGAAAAGTTTTTTTATCTGCTGCCATAACCATGAAGGACGATGAACTGCATTTAAAGAAGATCTTGGAGCAGCAATCAGGAAAAGGCGGGAGACTGGTGTTTGGCGCTACCATGACCATAGGAGAGTACGTGATGCCGGAAGCGCTGACGAGATTTCTTCATGTTTATCCAGGGACAGCGGTTCAGATGGTGGTTGGAGATACCAGGGAGCTGCTTGGAAAATTGAATGACGGGGAGATAGAATTCGCTTTGGTGGAGGGCTTTTTCCAGAAAAAAGAATATGATTTTTTGGTTTTTGCTACGGAGCCGTTTGCCGCTGTCTGCGCGCCGGATTATGTGTTTTGCCGGAAAACCATAAAAGTGGAGGATCTTCTTGGGGAGAGGCTGTTTATCCGGGAACCTGGTTCCGGAACCAGATATGTCTTTGAACGGTATCTGGAAGGAAAGAATTTACTGCTTCATGATTTTCCGAATTTAATGGAAATCAGCAACATTGGCGCCATGAAACAAATGGTGGCAAAAGGGCAGGGAATCACATTTCTTTATGAAGCTGCTGTTAAGGAAGAATTAGACAGGGGCGTTTTAAAAAGAATTGAATTGGAAGATTTTCAGCTGACACATGATTTTACATTCATATGGAGAAAGGGAAGCATTTATAAATCCTATTATAAAGAGATGTTTGACATCCTACATGGAAACGAAGGCTGAGAATGACATCTTTCACCCCTCGTTTTGCGGATCAAGGGAACATATCGTCATATCCCCTCGATTCATCAGGGCATAAAAATGGCGGAAATTCCCTTAAAATCCAGGTTTCTTAAAGAGATAGGAAAAAATGAAAAAAATTGACAAAAAAGTGTTGACAATTAATACAATTAATATTATACTAATGAGGCAGTCGGGAACGAGAGAAAAAATCGAGCTTCTGACCAAGGAAAGTACTGGGATCTTAGCTCAGCTGGGAGAGCATCTGCCTTACAAGCAGAGGGTCACAGGTTCGAGCCCTGTACGGCTCATATTTTTGCGGGTGTGGCGGAATTGGCAGACGCACTAGATTTAGGATCTAGCGCCTTACGGCGTGGGGGTTCAAGTCCCTTCACCCGCATTACATTTTTTTCAAGCGGAAGTAGTTCAGTGGTA
>DEYX01000066.1:0-402 GCA_002365025.1 Hungatella sp. UBA3147
TGGGACCAATGGGACCACGGGGATTAATTGGACCAACTGGACCGACTGGTGCCCGGGGACCGATGGGACTACAAGGACCTACTGGACCAACTGGTGCAACTGGCGCCCAAGGATCTCAGGGACCGACTGGTCCGACCGGACCTAGCGGTCTTGCTGGAGCAACCGGCCCGACAGGACCTACTGGCCCCATAGGGCTTACCGGAGCAACCGGCCCGACCGGAGCAGCTGGCCCAACCGGACCTACCGGTCCCATAGGACTTATTGGAGCAACCGGCCCGACCGGCCCGACTGGTCCTACAGGGCTCACCGGGGCAACCGGCCCGACTGGAGTAGCTGGTGCAACAGGCCCAACCGGACCTACCGGCCCCATAGGGCTTACCGGAGCAACCGGCCCGACAGGAC
>DEYX01000066.1:649-6184 GCA_002365025.1 Hungatella sp. UBA3147
CTACTGGCCCCATAGGGCTTACTGGAGCAACAGGCCCGACCGGAGCAGCCGGATCCACCGGCCCGACCGGCCCGACTGGTCCCACCGGTATCACCGGAGCAACCGGATCCACCGGCCCGACCGGCCCGACTGGTTCCACCGGTATCACCGGAGCAACCGGCCCGACTGGTCCCACCGGACTTAACGGAGCAACTGGACCGACTGGTCCCACCGGTCTTACCGGAGCAACTGGGCCAACCGGACCTACTGGGCCTGCAGGAACGGGCACCAATATGTCAGGAGTGATTCCTTTTGCTATTGACGATGAATATGCCGAGGTTTCCACGGATGATCTGGGCAATCCGTCAATTATTCAATTTGCTGGATTTGAAGCAAATGCAATTAATTCAGGCAGGCCCACACAGCTTCAAGAGGGTGACTGGGCAGCTGGAACGATTACATTTAACTTCGTTAACTATGATCAATTTTACCGTAGTTGTTTTGTTATGCCTTATGATGCAATCGTAAAAAATATTTATGTACTATTTGGGGCTAAGATGTCACTATTTTTACCGGAAGGATCTACGCTGTTCCCGTTTGCTGCTCTTGCAGTTTTAACTTCAGATATACCTGGGCAGATGACAGGTGAGATGGTATTTACCATTCTTCAGGATACCCTGACTTTTTCGGATCCGTTTATAGCGCCGGTAGGTGGAGGGCAGGTTCCCAAATATACACTGGAAAGAGGTTCCCTGACAGACATCAATGTCTCGATCCCGGCGGGTTCCCTTGTTGGAATTATTGTCGGATGCAGAGCAGAAGGTGTTACTTCGGAACTGTTTGTCAGGTTCTCAGTAAGCGGCGGGATTTTGCTTGAGTAAGCAATAGAAGCAGGCCTGTATCCAGCTTTGCAGCAAGATACAGGCCTTTCTTCGTAACTAGGAATATCCGGAAGAATAAGGAGGGAAAACCGGCAGTTATGATCAATGACGAAATTATCCGTATGATAGAGGAAGCGGCCCAGTTTCCGGTTTCTGACAGAAAAACCAATCTGTATAAGGATCTGGGGCTTGACTCCCTTTCTTTTATCCATCTTTTACTTAAGATAGAAGATACGTATTCCATTACCTTTGATATTACGGAGATGGAATCTTGTCTGGAAGTCGGCCGGATGATTGAACTGGCTGAGAAAAAAGTAAAGGAGAAAAATATAAAATGATCAGAAATTTGTTCATGAATCAAATAAACCTGGAAAAACAAGCGATTATTGACGGAGAAATTAGTATAACGTACCAGAACCTGGTTCAAAAAGCCTCGGCGATACAGGCTTTCCTGCCCAAGAATGATTGGAAAATTGCCGCAATATTTTTACCGGATGGGAGCGATTATATCGCTGCGCTTTTCGGAATATTCCTGTTGGGAAAAACAGCTTTTCCTATAAGTGTCCGCTTGACAAAACACGAAGTGACTCCTCTCCTGGACCAGACAGCCACAGATATAATCATTACTTCCATAAGATACCGTACGTTTTTTGATGAAATAAAATCCATGGATGTACCTGATTTACGGGTGACTTACGTTGAAGAATGCCTGCTGGGGGAATCTATGCCGGTTCTTTTCGAAAACAGCCCGGGACCGGATGAACCCATAATCCTGTTAACAACATCAGGCTCTACCGGCAGGGTGAAAATTGTACCTCTTTCAGAAAGGAATGTTGAAACTTCCGTTTTGGGGTATATCGATAAAATGTGTTTTGAGGAGATGGATGAGAAGGATATCAGGTACATCCTTGCAGCTCCTTTTTCTTCTGCATACGGAATGATGATCCTGTGTGCATGTCTCATGAAAGCGTTTCCTATGGTTTTTCTCAAGGAAGATTTTACGCTGGACTCCTTTTATAAAGCGGTTCAGGAGAATAGAGTGACCCACTATGAGGGTGGGGCAATGGTTCCACTTCTGATGGAACAGACAGCGGGCAGGCCCATTCCTTATGATATTCATTTATTAAAATATTTCGGATTTGGAGGAAGCAAAGTTTCCGGTACCACATTGAAAAAGCTTTTAACAGCTTATCCGGGAATCCAGCTGTGGCAAGGCTACGGGATGACAGAAGCCGCCCCATTAATTACAAAATGCTCGAAAATCAGTTTAGAGAAACTGGATTCCGTTGGAAAGGCGATAAAGGGTATTGAAATATCCATAGAAGCTGACGGTGTGATTACGGATATTCCTTATACCAATGGGGAAATTCTTGTAAAGGGACCCAATGTGATGTCGGGATATTATAAAAATGAAGAGGAAACAAAGAAGGTACTGAAACATGGCTATTTGTATACGGGTGATCTTGGCTACCTGGATGAAGACGGCTATTTGTATATATGCGGGCGGAAGAAAAACGTAATTATTGTCAGAGGATTCAACGTATATCCGGAAGAAGTGGAAGCCTGTATCTTAAACAGTCTGCTTGTAAATGACTGCGTTGTCTATGGAGAAACGGATCCTTTAGGAATTGAAACCGTATGCGCAGATATCGTTCCTGCCGATCCTCTGGTCAGTCAGGAAAAAATCGAGGAAGAAATCAGGGCTTACTGCAAAGTGCATTTGTCAGGATTTAAACAGCCCCGGAAAATACAAATCGTTGATGCGATCAGAAAAACTGTATCTGGAAAAAATGAAAGGAGAAAAGGGGAGCAACTATGAATCTGATTTATTTTCAGGGATTAAACTGCTATACCAGCAGCATGTTAAATGCTGCTGTTCTCATAGGAGTGGATTACCGGAATGCGTTTGCTGACTTATGGTCGGAAACAGACTTTACCTATGACCAGATCCATCACTTATATTTATCCAGAAGAATGCCTGCGAATCTGGAAGCCTTGGGTGTAAGCCTGAAATTTTTGAATTGTTGTTCCAAACAGGAAATGGAGAAAAATATATTCAGTCTTACCTTAGGACAATATCATGTAGTTGAAATGGATGCATTTTTCATACCGTGGGTTCCTTATTATCATACATTACACAGTTTCCATTATTTTATTGCCCGGAAGGAGGAAAAAGGGGTTTTTTCCTGTTTTGACCCTACGTATGATAATAAATATATGGAATTAACAGAGAAAGATATGATTTCCCACGTCTCTGATATTTGCCAGATCCAGAAGGCTGCGAAAAAAAAGTTTTGTAAGGGAATCCGGCAGGAGTCACAGGATATTTTGTGCACTCATCAGAAAACACAGGATGACCTCCTTGAACAAATCAGAGAATGCGCTTATGGAAAACAGAAGAATGGGGAACTGCTTGCAAAGTACATAGATGCTTTGATTAACAACCGATATCTCTATCTTCATTATCTTCAAAACATGCCATTGTTCAGAGAAACATATGACAGGTATTTCCATAAGGAATACTTCATAAAGTGGACGGCAGTGAAACATGGGTTATATAAGGCTTCTTTCAGGCAGAACAACCAGGAAATCATCCAGGAAGTATGCGGGCATTTCCAGGAACTGATCCAGGAAGAAATGGACATTGCCCGTAAAATTGAGGCATTGAGCCCAGAAGAGAATTAGGAAGAAAAACAGCCAATGGGAACCGGAAGATCGGTTCCCATTTTTTTATCTTATAACTTAAATTTATAGGAGCATTTTTAAGACGAATCTTGTATAGCCTTGTATTTACGTGGTTTTCTGAAAGTGAAATAGGACAAAATTTATGATTTGACACCAGTTTGACACCAATTTTAAAATTTGACACCATAACATAAGAGCCTTGGTATGTAACTCTACTAAAATTAAATAAATTAGGACATTAGCATAAGTCCTTTATCAGCCATAGAAATATGATTGATAGAGGGCTTATTTAGTGCCTTAAACTAGTAAACGTAAAATGCTCCCCTCACAGCCCTAAAACGTCCGCATGGACTTTCTGGTGCGTCACAGGGACATCTATAACGGCACTAATACACGACACTAGCAAACAGCAGTTTTATAAAAAAAATTTAGGAGGTAAATTGTAATGTACAAAAAATCACATGACCATGGCTTTACAATCTGGAGAGCAGCGGAACGAATTTGGAAAAGGGAAGATAATACTTTCTCCAAGAAAGCAATTGAAAAATTTCTGAAGATGTATGCAGAAGAATGTCTCAAAGTATTAATGGACGGTGACAAAGTAAGCATTAAGGGAGTGGGTACAATACGCCCGAATATCGTTAAAGCTACATGTTGTGGGCTTCCTGCGCTGAAGAACAAAGAAGATGAGCTTTATACATTTGTAAGAATACACTTCCACACTAATGATTTGTTCAAAGAGAGATTGAAAGAAAAATTGAATAAGAACCTGAAAAGTGGATTTGATGGATTGAAAGGCGAAGAGGAATGTTCGGAAGAGTAACAAAGTATTTTGAAGACAAGGGGTATGGCTTTATTCGTAGTGAGAACAATCAGACGTATTTTATTCATCACTCAAAGTTAAATGGTGAGCATATTGAACGTGGCTATCTGGTATATTTTGATGTATATTCCGATGATAGAGCAGATAATAAGGCCATGAATATTTCTGTGATTGAAGCCACAGAAAGGAGCAGGAGGAATAACAGATATGGCAAAAAGGGTAAGTAACATGAATGAATTAGCCGCGGCTTTACAACCGACTATGTTAGGAATGGTTGATGAGATGACAGAAAGAGTTTATCAAACTCTGAACTATTTCTTGCAAAGATATTATGATAGCTATACGCCAGAGTATTACAAGCGGCAATATGATTTCCTACGATCAGCAGTAAAGATTGAACCAAAAGTAAAAGGAAATAAAGTGATAGCTTCTGTGTACATTGATACAGATGCTATGAACAGTTATTATGATGCAACCGGGGATCAGGTTGCTACATGGGCGAATCAGGGTTTGCATGGTGGACTGGATGTGGGGAATAACACTCCTCACGTTTGGGACGATACAATTAGAAATACCGTTAATAATGGAGAACTTTTGAGATTGGCAGCCACATATTTGAAGAGTGAAGGCTTTTCAGTAAGATAATAGACAGCAATTGCCAGTAAATATAAGTCATGATGTATTTCCAAGTTGCCGGGAAGTAAAAGAAAGGCAACACCACGATTCAAGAGTATTTCTGATTTATTTCTATGTGCTAAAGGTGTGCGTCTGATGCACACCAATAATCAGCACAACTATTTCCTGTGATAAAGACATGAAAAGTAAATATAGTGTAATTGGATTTATAAGGTTCAGGATAATGTATTCTGGGCTTATTTGCTATGGGACTGAATTAATGTGAAATGGCGGTTTCTGGGGTAGTAATGTTGAAGAAATGCTTATAAAATAAGGGTTTATTCATTGGGACCGTATAAAAAGCCTTATTTTACAAGGATTTCGGTTAAAATACACCTCAAAATAAGGTGTTCTTGGGATCACCCCTGTCATATAGAAACTATAATGTTAAACCATGCCCCCCATAATGATTTTCTTGAATCTCTGGTTAATCAAAAGGAGGTTCAATGAATGACAATAGAATTAGTAGTAAGCAGAATAAAGAGGTATCTT
>DEYX01000067.1:0-1420 GCA_002365025.1 Hungatella sp. UBA3147
AGGAATATATTGATATGATGGACACCAGAACTCCCTCTCAGGAGCAGTTAATGGGAAATTTGTCCGGCGGAAACCAACAGAAGGTCATGATCGGCAGATGGCTTGCCACTTCTCCTAAGATCCTGATTCTTGACGAGCCAACCAGAGGCGTGGACGTTGGGGCAAAATCAGAGATCTACGGGATCATGAACGAGCTGGTAAAAGACGGCATGTCGATCATCATGATTTCCTCGGAGCTGCCGGAGATCTTAAACATGAGCGACCGGGTTTATGTTATGTGCGACGGCAGGGTCACAGGCTGTTTCAGCCATGAGGAGAGCGTCACTCAGGAAGAGATCATGAAGCTGGCAGCAAAGTAGGAAAGAGGGGAAAACCAAATGGCAATAAGACTTCAAAAAAACATAAAACAATACTTAAAAGACAATATCGGTATTATCGGGGCATTGCTGATCCTGTGTATTTTCTTATCCGTATTTCCAAAGACCAGCGGCGCCTTCCTGACACATAAGAATATGTTCAATGTGCTGAGGCAGATTTCATCGAACTTATTCCTGGCATGCGGTATGACCATGGTCATCATTTTGGGAGGCATCGACCTTTCCGTCGGTTCTATCATCGCTTTGTCCGGCTGTGTGGCTGCCGGCTGCGTGGCCCGCTATAACCTTCCCATATTTGCTGCTATCATCATTGGCATCCTCGTCGGCATGGCAGTGGGCATGATGAATGGTGTGGTCATTTCCAAGACCACGATTCCGCCGTTTATCGTGACCCTTGCTACCATGAACGTGGCAAAGGGTCTGGCATATGTCTATACCGGCGGTTCACCGGTGCGGGTGGTTACAAAGGAATGGCAGTTTCTCGGCGCCGGTTACATCGGAGGAGTTCCAACGCCAGTCATACTTCTGGTATTTGTCCTGATCATAACTGCGGTTATTATGAATAAGACAAAGCTGGGGCGCCATATCTACGCAGTGGGCGGCAACGCCCAGGCGGCGAAATTTTCCGGCATCAGCACAGCCAGGGTAAAACTTCTGGTTCATACATATTCCGGTATTATGGCGGGGCTTGCCGGCGTGGTATTGGCCTCCCGCATGTACTCCGGGCAGCCGACTGCAGGTGACGGAGCGGAAATGGATGCCATTGCAGCAGTAGTGGTAGGAGGTACTTCCATGGCAGGCGGTTCCGGAAAGATCGGCGGAACCATTATCGGCGGCCTTATTATCGGTGTTCTGAACAACGGGCTGAATCTGATGAATGTCAATTCCTTCTGGCAATATGTAGTAAAAGGAATCGTCATACTCCTGGCTGTATTCATCGACTATTTAAGAAATAAAAAGAAGGATTGAAATCATATCCTTACAAGAAGCGTTTCCTTAATGGAGAGACGCTTTTTGTGATATCCACGAAAGCAATGAGCAGT
>DEYX01000067.1:1637-8745 GCA_002365025.1 Hungatella sp. UBA3147
TCCACGAAAGCAATGAGCAGTGCGAAATGGGACAGGGAAATATTTTCGTTGTGCCTGCACATAAGAAAATATTTCCCTGTCCTATTTCATAGGGCGAATGCCCGTGAGCGAACGAATCCTCAGGATTCGTTCGCTGCACTGCGGATGTATGATATAATGAAAAAAACCGCATTTGAGGAGTGAAACACATGAAGATGAGGACAGGGCGATTCATTCTGGTCATAGCAATATTGGCCCTTTTGCCCGGATGCAGAAGAAATGAGATAGACCCCAGACAACACGAGGCCCTCCTTTTTGGGGCGACCTATATGACAAGGAACAACCCATATTTTGACGTCTTGAACCAGGGAATCGAAGAAGTGGTTGTAGCCAACGGGGATATTCTTCTCACCAGGGATCCCCTACAGGATCAGGAGAAACAGAATGAGCAGATTTTGGAATTGATCCATGAGGGAATCTGCATGCTGTTTTTAAATCCTGTGGACTGGGAGGCTGTTACCCCTGCCCTTGACGCTTGCAAAGAGGCAGGAGTTGCCGTCATTAATGTGGATACCGCGGTAAAGGACCGGGACTCTGTCATATCCATCATAGAAACGGATAATTATCAGGCGGGGCAGATTTGCGCCCTGGATATGATGAAGAGGAAGAAATCCGCCAATATAATAATCCTGGACAATCCCATACAAATGTCCATCACCTACCGTTCCCAGGGATTTACCGATGCAATTGCAGGCAATGACAATTACCTGGTGGTATACCGTCATGCAGCTGCCGGGGAAATTGAGGTGTCTTCCAAAGTGGTAGAGGAGATTTTGCGTAAAAACATTGACTTTGATGTGATCCTGGGCGGCAACGATCCAACGGCCCTGGGAGCTCTCGCGGCTTTGCAGCAGGCAAGGCAGGAGGAAGGAATCCTGATCTACGGGATCGACGGTTCCCCTGATTTTAAATCGATCCTGGATATGGGCTATGTAACCGGAACCAGCGCTCAAAGCCCTAAGTCCATCGGCAGGGTAGCGGCGGAAACGGCTTACCAATATCTGGCAGGAGAACCGGTGGAAAAATACATAAGCCTTCCCAGTACATTGATTACAAAGGACAATCTTGATCATTACGAAATTGACGGTTGGCAGTAGGTAGAAGAGATGGAAACAGAAAAAATTAACAGCCGGATCGGCCTTCTTCAGGTGGGGATTCTGGCCTTAAACATGATCTCGGTCATGGGGATCAGCATATTTATTTACCGGACTATTGAAAAAATCCGCAGGGCATACGCCGCAAGGGAATTTCTAAACGGGATTCAGGCGATCGTATGGTATCCTTATGCAAAAATCTGGCTCTGTGCCCTTCTTTTAGGACTTCTGACCTTAAGCATGGTGATTCGCGACCGTTTGTTTCCCAATAACAGCAAGGTCATCCTTACCAGCCTGGTTGCTGACTTCATCATTTGCTTTATGATCATCATTCTTTTAAATTTTAACTATAATGGAATCCTGCTTCTGGTATTTTCCAATGTCATCATGTATGTGAAGAACGGGAAATCAAGATATATCCTGGCTGCCGTTGCCATCGGAAGCTTTATATTGGCTGACTATGAGCTATTGTCCATTTCTTACCGTCTGTATTCCATCCAGGATTACATCTCTTATTACAGTGCATCGGTGCAGCAGTACCTTTTAAGTGCATACAACATTTTAATATCCTTAAATGTCATTGTGTTTGTTGTATACTGTGTTAACATCATCAACGAACAGCAGGGAAATTTGGATGAGATTCACGGACTCAATGAGAAGCTTCAGGAGGTCAATGAGCAGCTTCAAAAGTATTCCCTTATGGCTGAAAAAATGGCTGAAACAAGGGAGAGGAACCGTCTGGCCAGGGAAATACATGACACCCTGGGCCATACACTGACCGGGATCGCAGCAGGGATCGATGCCTGTCTTGCCATCATTGGGACTTCCCCGGAACAAACAAAGAAGCAGCTGGAGCTGATCTCCAAGGTCACCAGAGACGGGATAAAGGATATCCGCCGCTCGGTGAGCGAATTAAGACCGGATGCCTTGGAGCGTTTCAGCCTGGAATATGCGATTAACAAAATGGTCACGGATATTAATGCAGTCTCAGAAACCAGGATCTATTTTGATTGCAGGGTCCAGAACTTAAAGTTTGATGAAGATGAGGAAAATGCCATCTACCGTGTGGTTCAGGAAGGGATCACCAATGCCATGCGTCACGGACATGCCAAGGAGATCTGGATCACCATGAAAAGAGAAAATCAGGACATCCTGATTCAGATTAAAGACAATGGAATCGGCTGTAAGGAAATGAAAAACGGTTTCGGAACAAAGCACATGAAAGAGCGGATCCGAATGTTAAGCGGAGTTGTGACGTTTGACGGAAGCGATGGGTTCATCGTCAATGCAAGAATACCGATTCGGAGGGGAGAGACTTATGATTAAAGTATTGATTGCGGATGATCAGGAATTAATCCGTCAAAGCCTGCAGATCGTATTAAACAGCAGGCAGGACATGACGGTGACCGATGTGGCTGCAGACGGCCAGGAGGTGATCCGGTGCGTGAGGAAGAACGTACCGGATGTGATTTTAATGGATGTACGGATGCCAAAGATGGACGGAGTGCAGTGCACAAAGATCATTAAGGAAAGCTATCCCCAAATTAAGATCATTATATTGACTACCTTTGATGATGACGAATACGTGTATAACGCGTTAAAATACGGGGCAAGCGGGTACATGCTGAAAGGGGTTTCCATGGATGAGCTGGTAGGAGCCATTACTACGGTTTTCAATGGCTGGGCGATGATCAATCCTGATATTGCAGCAAAGGTACTGCGTTTCTTTTCTCAGATGGCCCAGGCGGATGATACCATAACTGTCCGGGAGAAAAATATGGACGAACTGACCAGGACGGAATGGAAGATTATCGCCCAGGTGGAGAAGGGGGCCAGCAATAAGGAAATAGCAAAGGCCTTGAACCTTTCTGAGGGAACGGTCCGCAATTACTTGAGTACGATTTTAAACAAGCTGGATTTTAGGGACCGCACCCAGCTGGCAATCTGGGCTGTTCAGACTAATGTAAGAAAACGGATAGAAACTTAGTATGTATATAGAAGAACAAAGGGGTAACAAGAATGGGGAAGTGGAGAAAACGTCTTTGCATGAGTGTCTTCATAGGGGCACTGACTACAGCGGCCTTGATTTACCGCGATCATCATAGGGAAACAGTTCTGGAATTCGGTATGTTTACAGGGAGCAACTGGGATGTGGCAAGTGCCAACAGCTTTAAGATCATAGATAAAGCGGTGAAACGCTTTGAGGAATCTCACCCCAATGTGAAGATCCATTATTACAGCGGAATCGCAAAAGAGGATTATTCGGAATGGTGCGCCCGCAAGCTTTTGGAAGGGGAGATGCCGGATGTGTTCATGGTTCTGGATTCGGACTTTGACAAGTTCACTTCTCTGGGAGTTATGAAGGATTTAGATGAGCTGATGACAGGAGATAATACCTTTCATAAAGAGGACTTTTTTACCACGGCCTTGAATACGGGGCAACGCAATGGACGTCAATATGCTCTTCCCTATGAAACAGTGCCCACTCTTATGTTTGTAAATAAATCTCTGCTGGCAAAGGAGAAGATCCAGATGCCGAGGGAGGACTGGACCTGGGAGGATATGTACGAAATATGCAGGAAGGTGACAGAAGATACGGATAAGGACGGACTTTTGGATCAGTTCGGAACTTATAATTACAGCTGGCGAGATGCGTTTTACACCAGCGGT
This sequence comes from Hungatella sp. UBA3147, assembly GCA_002365025.1. Lineage (GTDB taxonomy): Bacteria > Bacillota > Clostridia > Lachnospirales > Lachnospiraceae > Lacrimispora. The sequence goes on from DEYX01000067.1 coordinate 5,441, forward strand.
GGAAAATTGTATGACGAAAACCAGGAACAGATTTCCTTTACAGACAGCCGGGTCCTGGACGCAATCAAATATATTAAACGGCTGAATGACCTAAACCGGGGACAGAGCGTTACCCAGGAAGATTTTAATGAGGGAAGGGTTGCGTTCATGCCACTGACCTTTGCGGAATACCGTACCTATAAGACCTATCCTTACCGGATCAAAAAGTACACCAGGTTTCAGTGGGACTGCATCACTTTCCCGGCGGGAAGGGAAGGAAAAAACATATCGAAGGTAGATGCACTATTGATGGGGATCAACAGCAAGACAAAGAATAAAAAATTGGCATGGGAATTTTTGAAACAGCTGACCTATAGTCCGGAAATGCAGATGGATGTATTCTTATACTCCCAGGGAGTTCCAGCCTTAAAGAGTGTAGCTTCCTCTAAAGAAGGGGCAAATATCATACAGGAGGACATGGATGAGGGAGAACAGGTAATCAGCAGCACCCTGTTGTATAATGTCATTGAGGATGGTATCATTGAGTCTAAGCTATTGCAGTACCAGCAGATCATGAATCTGGCCGACGGGGAGGTATCCAAGATTCTGCAGGAAAATAAAAATGTTGACAGCAGCATGAAAATATTTCAGAGGACGGTCAGTAAATATTTGCAGCAGCAGAAATAAATACTTATCACATTCATTTTGTGAGTTAATGTATAGTTTTTTCACATAGTTAAAGAGATGGAAACATTAAATAGTAAATTAAAATTTAAAAGTGAAAGTGTTTTTTACGAAAGGAAGAATATTTATGAGCCAAGAAAGCAGCAATCGTGTTAAAATTAACAGGATAAATATTGTCGTTGACTGTGCTGATGCAGGTATTATGGCTGATTTTTATAGTAAGCTTTTGGGTTGGGAATGGACGCATCCGCAGGCAAACGGCTGGGCCGCTATTACATCTCCTACAGGTACAGTGATCGCTTTCCAAGAGGTGGAAGGCTATAATCCTCCTGTTTGGCCGTGGGAACCACAAAAACAGGGGCAAATGCTTCATCTTGATTTATTGGTAGACAATCTTAAGGAAGGAGTGAAACATGCGATTGAATGTGGTGCAAAAGAAGCGAGCCATCAATTTTTTAATACATCCAGAACCATGCTGGACCCTTCCGGTCATCCTTTTTGTATTGATACCGAAGATGAGGAAAAAGAGCAATAAGTTGGTCTGAATAGTCATTTTTGATTACTCATCATACTTTGAGAACTACAATAACCGTGAATGGCATTACGCAAATAAAAGATTTGTTCATTGCCCATAGAGAAAGGATGTATATTATGCCAAAGCAATTATTAAGAGATGTAAATATTTTCCCTACTTCTGAAGTTATCCATGAAGCATTGGGGGAGGCCTCCGTATCATATGGACAGTTTCTGTACAGGCTGTCGGAGTCTTTTCCCGAAATGTCACTTGACTGGCGGTATTATAAGGATGGGAAGGCATGGCTTTGCAAAGGCAGCAAACGGAAAAAGACTATATTTTGGCTTTCTGTTTGGGAAGGCTTTTTTAAGCTTTCTTTTTTCTTCACTGAGAAGACATGCCCTGGTGTAATGGATTTGGAGATCGCAGAAAAATTAAAAATGCAGTTGGGAAATGCCGCCATGGTCGGAAAACTAATACCACTTATTTGTGATATAAGTGAAGAGTATCAGTTGGAGGACTTATTTACCGTAATAAAATTTAAAGCTGCTTTGAAATAATGTATTTCAGCTTGACGACGGCCCAATTTACTTCTTCATTGAGGGTCTGCTAAATTGTATCCTCTTTTTCTATTCATCTCTTACATGGTAAGGATAAATACCATAATACCGTTGGCTCTATGTTAAATTAAGTTGAAAATTATTATTGATAGAAAGGTTGATTTTTATATTTACATCCTTGATTTACTGGTTTATAATGACAGATATAGTTTTTTTCTAAAGTACTTGTCTTTTTTCTAATTCATTATCATATCAAATTACAAATCACAAATTTCAAGTAAATCATTTAAAATCCCATATCATATAATATCTGATTCCCAAGTCAACATCGCTGTATTCCATTCTTGCAACCAAATATCAGAAATGTTATAATTCTTATAACCCGTACTCACCGATATATGTAATGAGCCTGCTTTTAGCATTAATCTGGCTTTGCGGCAATATCATTATGCATTTATGTGTGCACAGGTTATACAGTATCTGACGTGCAAAATAAAAATACAAGCTTCATTGTGACCTCACAGGTGATGTTCTGCGGAATTCATTTTTCAGCAGGATATCATAAATAATGCCTCCTGTTGTTGATATAGAATTTTAAGAACAATAAGAGGAGGTTTTACAAGTGGAGGAAAGTCTCAAAAGAGAATTATATACAGCCGGCATAAATGCAGAGTATGATGAACATGCGAAAAAACTATTGGCACAGAAGATTATTCTGGCTCACATTCTTGTATGCACGGTTTCTGAATTTGCAGAAATGGAGCCTGAACATGTGGTTCCTCTTATTGAAGGGGTACCGGAAGTATCAATGGTTCCCGTAAATCCAGGAGAAACAAACTCTATGAAAGAATACATGGGCAATGATGAAAAGGGAGTTATGCCTGCTATCTATGGGATTAACACAGAGAGCCAGATTCCTTATGAAGGCAGGGTTAATTATGATGTTCATTTCTTTGTCTGGGCCCCGGGAAAAAGGGGAAAGATGAAGATGATACTGGATGTTGAGGCTCAGAAAAATTTTTATCCAGGTTACCCAATTGTCACTAGAGGAGTTTTCTATACGTCCCGTATGATTTCAGCTCAGCTGGATACAGAATTTAAAATTCCTAATTATGATGATATTAAAAAGGTGTACTCTATTTGGATATGCATGAACTCGTCAGAAAGAGTCGGCAACACCATTACGGAGTTTGGAATGAAAAAGAGAGAGATTGTAGGAAAGTCTGGTGATATGGGGAGGTATGATCTGATCGGCGTTATAATCGTGGGTTTGCCGAAGGAACTTACAGGGGAAAACGACGGATCAAAGCTGCATAGACTCTTAGGAACTTTATTTTCCTCCCGTTTATCAGCAAAAGAAAAAGGAAAGATTTTATCAGAAGAATTTAATATACCAATGGAACCTGATTTGGAAAGGAGGATCAATATTATGTGTAATTTAAGCGAAGCGATTGTGGATGAAGCGGTTGAAAGGGGCTGGAAAGAAGGAATGGAAAAAGGACTAGAACAGGGACTGGAACAGGGACTAGAACAGGGACTAGAACAGGGACTAGAACAGGGACTGGAAC
>DEYX01000126.1 GCA_002365025.1 Hungatella sp. UBA3147
TATGACTATATAATACAAGGGATGGATGGATAGCAATTAATATAGTATAATTTTTCGATAATAAAGAAAGTTGATATAAAGATAATTTATATTAGCTTTCATCAGAAAGTAAGGTGATAAAAATGCACAGCCATGTTACAGCCATGTTTAATGATTGGGAAGAAGCTCTAATATGGTCATGTTTGCAGGGTCATATGGGAAATATTATCTTAGATAATGAAAAAAATCCCGCGTCTGCAATGATTGAAATCGGTGACTTCTGCTTTTTCGCAGGCCAGCCAGATACCGCCCTTTTTCATGATTTAGAAGGAGAAAAGCTGCTCATACCGAAAGATAAGGCTTGGGAAGCACTGATCGAGATTTTTTTTGATAGGCGGGTAAGTAAAATATTTCGCTATGCAATTAAAAAGGAACCAGATGTTTTTGATAAAGCAAGACTGGCTTCTTTCATTAATGGTCTCGATGATTGTTATGAGCTTCGGATGATAGACAGGGAAGTATTTGAATTAGCTGGACAGGAAGCATGGTCCGTGGATTTATGTTCTCAATTTAAAGATTATGCTGACTATCAGCGGCGTGCATTCGGGGTTTCAATATTACACAATGGTGAACTGGTGGCAGGTGCTTCCCCTTATGCTGTTTATAATGATGGTATTGAAATAGAGATAGATACAAAACCCGATTATAGAGGCAAGGGACTGGCGACAGTATGCGGCGCCAAATTGATTCTTGAAAGCCTGGAACGAAATGTTTATCCAAGCTGGGATGCTCATGATTTACGTTCTGTGGCTTTAGCGGAAAAACTCGGTTATCACCTTTCTCATCCATATGTAACATATGAACTGACAGACAGGTAGGCAGACAGGCAATTTCTGACTTTTTCTAATTAACAGTTGACAAATCCATAAAGACGTATTAATATACTGTTTAAATGAAATAAAAATAAACCGTTGAAAAAGAAGAGTAAGCTTTCCAGGCAATATTTCAGAGAGCCGCCGTTGGTGCGAGTGCGGTATAAAGCTGATAGCTGAATGGACTTTTGAGGGCGGCCCCGAACCATTGTTCCAGTAGGGGCTGACGGAGACCACAACCGTTATTTCTCGTGGCATATATGTTAGTATATGAAAAGTGGGCTTTTATAAAGTCAATTTGAGTGGCACCGCGGATTGTATGATTCGTCTCAAGTACGTTTTTTAGCGTACTTGGGACTTTTTTTATTTTCAGGATATCCGTTCCCTCTTCTTGTCAACGGAAACCATCTTAAGGAGGAAATATTATGAAAAAATCAATTAAAACCCTGTTACTGGCTGCTGTGGCGGCTGCCGCACTCTCCGGCTGTTCTTCCAAGGCAGCTCCGGAAAAACCTGCTGATAATAATTCTACAACCCAGGCATCTTCTGGTACTGAGGCTGGAAATGCTGCAGACGGCGCATCCTATACCATCGGTGTCGGACAGTTTGCAGAGCACGGTTCCCTTGATAACTGCCGGGAAGGCTTTATACAGGGCCTTGCAGAAGAAGGAATCGAAGAAGGGAAAAACTTAACCGTCATGTATGAAAATGCACAGGCTGACGGAGGAACCGCAAGCCAGATCGTTAATAACTTCCTTTCCAAAAAAGTGGATTTAATCTGCGGCATCGCTACCCCAATGGCTCAGGCTGCATATAGCGGAGCAAAAAAGGCCAGCGTTCCCGTCATTTTCACGGCAGTTACAGATCCTGTTGCTGCGGCTCTGGCTAATGAGGATGGAACTCCGGTTGGGGAAATCACCGGAACCAGCGATAAGCTTCCAGTGGAAAAACAGCTGGAAATGATCCGCAAGATTCTTCCCGATGCAAAAACCATCGGCATCCTTTACAGCACCAGTGAGGTGAACTCAGAAACAGCAATCAAGGAATATAAAGCCGCAGCCGCTTCCTATGGCTTTGAAATCGTAGAAGGCCCGGTGTCCGCAACTGCTGATATTCCCCTGGCAACCGACAGCATTCTGGAAAAGGTTGACTGCTTAAACAACTTAACGGATAACACCGTAGTAAGCTCTCTTCCGCTGATCCTGGATAAGGCCGGAAAGAAGAACATACCGGTATTCGGCAGTGAAGTAGAACAGGTAAAAATCGGCTGTCTGGCTTCCATTGGTCTTGATTATGTGGACTTAGGCAAGCAGACCGGCAAAATGGCCGCAAAGGTATTAAAGGGCGAAGCTAAAGCAAGTGAAATAAACTTTGAAGTGATCAAAGAAGCCGCATTCTACGGAAATTCAAAGGTGGCCGAAAACCTGGGAATTACCCTTCCGTCAGAGCTTACCGGTTCCGCTGCTGAAATTTTTACAGAGATCGCCCACTAGCAGCCAATCGGGTATTCGCAATCCGCGGCCCTATCTGCTTAAGTTAAATACAAGGAATATAATTGGAGGAAGTTAAACCATGTCAATCATACTTGGCGTTTTGGAAGAAGGCCTGGTCTATGCCATTATGGCGCTGGGCGTTTACATCACTTATAAGATTCTGGATTTTCCGGATCTTTCCGTCGATGGAACCTTCCCTTTGGGAGGTGCAATTACCGTTACCATGATCCTGGCCGGAATAAACCCGGTGGCAACGCTATTTATTGCCTTTGCCGTCGGTGCCCTGGCCGGATGCATCACAGGCTTCATTCATGTAAAATTAAAGGTACGGGATCTTCTGTCAGGTATCATTGTCATGACTGCCCTCTATTCTGTGAACCTAAGGGTAGCCGGAAAGTCCAATGTTCCATTTTTTAATAATGATTCCATCTTTGAAAACAGTTTTGTAAGCCGCCTGTTTCCCGGGAAGCTTGCAGATATCAGCGTTGTGATTATATTAGCGGTCATTGTGGTGATCGTTAAACTTTTGCTTGATCATTATCTAAAGACCCGCTCCGGCTATTTGTTAAGGGCTGTGGGTGACAATGAAACTCTTGTTACCTCTCTTGC
>DEYX01000025.1 GCA_002365025.1 Hungatella sp. UBA3147
CACCTATGGGCAGGACGGTTTCCGGCTTCCTGTCTGTGGTATAGAAATCCCACACATCTCCCTTGTAGGGTACTCCTGCCGCAATGGCCTTTGCGGAATCAATAACACTTCCTCCACCGGCAGCCAGAATGAAATCCACTCCTTCTCTCCGGCAGAGGTCAATGCCCTGGCGTACCAGGGAAAGCCTTGGATTCGGGCGTACTCCTCCCAATTCTACAAAGGAAATTCCGGAATCCGTTAGGGATTTCACAATCTCCTCATAGGTTCCTGAGGCCTTTATGCTTTTTCCTCCATAGTGAAGCAGCGCCTTTTTGGAATAGACAGCAGTTTCCTCACCTACCCGTAAATGGGTCTGTCTGCCAAATATAATCCTCGTGGGGTTATACCATGTAAAATCTATCATTTTATCCTTCCTCCTGTCCTGATAAAAGCCATGACGCACTGTTCCTGATCCATTTTCCAAATTCAGGATTTTCAAAGGACTTTCCATTGTGGCCTGCACAGCAGTAAGCCACCCTTCCCTTTCCGTACCTCCGGACCCAGGCCGCAGGATAGCTTTTTCCTTCATATTGGTACTCCATTACTATCTGTATATCTGCCAGCGGGTCAAGCTGAAACTGATATGCCTCATCCTCTGCACAAAAGTCGGAGACGCCCTCCATAACCGGATGGACTGAACCCTTTCCCCTATAATAAATAACAGGAAGCTGTTCATAGGGCGGATGGGATAAGAATTTCCCACCGATCATCTGCCCAAGCTCGCTGCGGCTCTGGACTGAAATTCCGTTATGCAAAACCAGAAGTCCCCCTCCTGCAGATACAAAGGACAATAATCCGGCTGTTTCCCCATTTCCAAAAGCCGGTTCGTCAAATTCTCCGTAGAGAATGCACAGCCGGTACTGTTTCAAAGCATCACTATCAAACACCTCCGGGCGGTCTGTCATCGAAATACAGCTTTCCGCAAGAAGCTCCTTTACCTTTTCCCCCGGTTCATAAAGGGGATGGTATCTTGCATCCCATTTTCCAAACATCAAGGCCTTTACCATGGAATCTCCCTCCTTCCTTCATCTCTCATAACCAGCCTTCTTTCATCCTCATGAACCGGACAGAGCTCATCCCTGCTCCGGTCCTGGAGGAAATAAAGAACAGCCTGCTGCCCGGTCCCTTTCGCCTTCCATGAGCTGTCATAGCAGAATACCCGGAAGGTATAACCTTCCGGACTCATACGGTTCATCTGAATCTTCGCCTGCATATTTCTTGCTGCCCTCACCATATGTTCTCCGTAACGTTCATGATCAAAGCACATATTGTTGCTGGAATCTCTGGTGGTTATATAGCAGATCCGCCTGCCCCCGCCCTGGTCCAATAGCGGCTTAAGGAGACGCAGAGTCTTAAGGGGGCCGTTTACATGCTGCTCAAAGGCCAGTAAAGCTGCAGGCCGTTCCTGGTTCTCATAGATGGTACCAGTCGGGGTAAAAATGCCCTCATCATCACCAAATATCAACAGATCAAGACCATCTTCCTTCGTAAAAAGGTCCACTGCTGCCTGGACCTCTCCGTATCCCAGCCGCCAGACCAGCCAGCCCATTTCCTTTAAACACGTTTCCGCCTCCCGGCAGACTTCCGTATTCTCTCCACAAATCAATGCTGTTTTCCCCATCTTTTCCACCATTTTCACCTCATTCTGTTTAAAAGCACCATGCCCGTCCGTATACATCCACGACCTGAAGACTAGAGGGCTTCTCTCCTGTGAAATAAGAAAACGCTGCCTCTGCCGACTGGGATGGCTCCAGTTCTCCTTTCATAGGTTCTTCCCCTTCCATATAGGTCCGCATCCAGCCTGGATGGTATAAATAGATTCCATAGCCCCGTTTTCCCAAATCGTTATGAAGGATTCTTCCAGCCATGTTGAGAGCTGTTTTTGACATACAGTAGCCTGTCATATCTTTACGATGGGCCACGCTGATGCTTCCCGCCTCCGAGGACACAAAGCAGATTTTCCGCATTCCATCCTCCATAAGAGGAAGGAATCTCCGGGTAAGGCACAAGGGACCAAGGCTGTTAATGTTAAACATTCTTAAATTCTTCTCTAAATCCGCCTCACTCCCCATATCCTGTTCCTGCCAGGCAACGCCGGCGTTATGGATCAGCAAATCTATAACAGCAGTACGGCTTCCGGCAGCTTCAAATGCCCGGGCAATGGATTCATCCGATCCTATGTCCAAAGGCAAAAGCTCCAGACGTCCCGGCCATGCCTTATTTAACCGGGAAAGCCAGGGCCATTCCTCCATATACTGTCCTGCCAGCACAAAAAAGTCCTTCTTTAAAAATTCCTCACAAAGGGCAAAGCCCAGTCCCCGGTCTGCTCCTGTTATGAACACTGTCTTCATCTTTCCCTCAGCCTTTCTTATAATCCATATAAGCCTGCTCCATCAAAAGGAAAAATGCCTGCCCTTCCGGTGAAAAGCCTGGTCTGTCAAAGCCCGGTGCACCGCAGACTCCGTGTACAAAACCCTGGGAATCCATCTTCCCTTCTGCCGCTTTCCGAAGACAGTCTGCCTGTTCCGTACAGCCAGGGCCGGAAAGCCAGCCCTCCTTAAGTCCCCGGTAGATGGTATATGCAGTCATCTGGGATAAATTGGTTTCCACAAAGGAAGAAGGATCATCTACGACATCATGAAACAGCCCATCTTCCCTCACATGGAAAAGCACTCCCTTCAGCAGTTTTTTTACCCGTTTTTCTATTACTTCCCGCTGCCACTCATATCCGCTTTCCGGAATCAAATGCAGGAGCCTAGCAAAACCGGCCATGGCCCAGCCATTTCCGCTGCCCCAGTGATCCGCCCTTACATATTCCTTCTTTTCATCATCCCACATATGGCACATCAGGGCTGCCCTTTCATCATAAAGAGCATTCCAGTAGCCCTCCGCCTGCTTAAAAGCCTCCTCATAATTTCCTGCTGCTGCCAGAAAAGGCGGAAGCATATACATGGAATCCACCCAGAACTGGCGGCTGGTGGTCAGATGGTAAAGAATCCCTTCTTCATTTCTGGGGGCTTTCTCAAGAGTCCAGGAAAGCAGAGCCGAAAGTCCTTCCTCCAGAAGAGGATCTTCGCAGGAGCGGCAGACAGCCAGCAGAGCTTCTCCCACGGAACAGGGATCTGTCACCCCATCCGTTACTCCGATCGTGGCAGCCCGGCCATCCTCCATCCTTCTGTATACCGCCTCTCTGGCCATGGCTGTCACGACCTCCATCTCGCCCATTTCCAAAAAGGCCTGCATTGCAGTTCCCTGCTCCCAGGAATGACGCTGCATAGATAAGAGGGCCAATGCACCCTTTCTGATCTGTTCTGCTCTGACCATCACCTGCCCGCCCCCTTCTCCCTTTCCATCTCCATCCGGTATTCTCCCAATCCCTGGTTCACTTCCTTCAGTCCTTCATAAGCCTGGTTAAAAATTTTATATAACTTATCATAACGGCCTGTCAGGGATTTTTGAGGCAAAATTTCCCGCACAACAGGATTGATCCTTTTTACTGCTGAAAAATCAGGATAAATCCCCACGCCGACTCCGGCACAGACCGCCGCTCCCAGGCTGGTGGCCTCCTCCAAATATACCGGAACTTTTAAAGGCATCTGGAAAATATCTGCTAATATCTGAAGCCAGGCCTCTCCCTTAGCCCCGCCGCCGATCACTCTTAAATCATTAATAGCTCTTCCCTGTTTTAAGCTTTCCAAAATAATTCTTAAATTATAGCTCACACCCTCTAAAACCGCCCTGGATAAGTCTTCTTTCGTAGTGGTAACAGACATTCCCAAGAAAGCCCCTCTGACGTCAGCATCCCATCTGGGTGATCGCTCTCCCAGAATATAAGGCAGATAGATAACCCCTCCAGCCCCCGGTTGGGCCTTCTTAACTCCTTCATTGATCCGTTCATAAGGACTTATTCCAGTTTCCTCAGCCTCCATTGTTTCCATCTGGCAAAGGGTTCTTTTATACCAGTTGTAGGAGTAGCCCGCTGCCTGCATGGTTCCGCACGGGGTATAAAGCTCCGGGTCTAAGTGCACCCAGTTAAAGGTTCTAAGCTCCGGATCAAAGTAAGGGGATTTGGAAGCCATGGAGATCCAGGAAGAGGAGCCGAGCACATGATATGCACTTCCCTCTTCCACCACTCCGGCCCCTGCACAGGCGCAGCTTCCATCGCCTCCTCCAATCACCACCGGAGTTCCTTCCAAAAGCCCGGTAAGCTCTGCCGCTTCTCGTGTCACCAGGCCCCCTATGTCAGTAGAGGGATGAGGTTCTGGCAAAATTGACGGATCAATGTCCAGAGCGCTGATAATTTCCTTTGACCAGCACTTTTTCCTGATATCGAAAAGATTTGTGCCGGAAGCATCGCTGTAATCTGTCACAATATTTCCTGTCAGACGGAAAATAATATAATCTTTGGCCTGAAGCATCCATCTGCATTTATGATAGACCTGGGGCTCGTGATTCCTGATCCAGAGAAGCTTGGCTGCAGAATAGGAGGCGCTGAGCCTGTGGCCAGTGATTTCATAGCCCCGCTCCATTCCGATCCGTTCCTTCATGAAGGCCTCCTCTTTCCCTGCCCTGGTATCTGCCCAGATGATCATAGGCCGCAGAGGCTTTCCCTGAACGTCCACCGGAAGACACCCCATCATCTGGGCACTGAAGGAAACCGCTACGATCTCTCCGGCTGAAATTCCGGATTTCTCAATAAGCTCGCTGGTTGAACTGCAAACAGCCTTCCACCAATCCTCCGGATCCTGCTCCACCCAGCCAGGTGCCGGATAATAGGCAGGGTATTCACGGACGCAGCTTGCCGCCATCCTGCCATCCGTATGGTAAAGGGTAGCCTTATTTCCGCTGGTCCCCAGGTCGTGGGCTAATATATACCGTTTCATAGGCTCCTCCTTATAAAGACAGCTCCACAAGCGTTGCCGGCATCTCATGCTTTTTATTTACCTTGTCTGGCCCTGTCACCAGGTCAAAACAGGATGCAATGATCTTTCCATCCCATACAATCGGCTCTCCCGGCTGGTCCAGGCCTCCATCCACTCCGGTACAGTCAGGACTTTGGGCAATTCTCTCCACACTTCCGTCAGGCGCCACCTTTGCTATGGCATTGGCGCTGAAATCAGCAATATAGAGATTTCCCTCTTCGTCAAAGAACATTCCGTCTGTGCTCTGAAGCTCTTCAGGATTCCGGGCAAATACCTGGTTCTCCTTTAAGCTTCCGTCCTCATGAAAGGTAATCCGGTAAACCGTTCCATCTCCGAAATTACCCACATAGAGGTTTCCAGCTTTATCAAATACAATTCCATCCGCTCCATACTGGCAATCCGGATTCTGGGTAAGAAAGGTTGCAAAAATATGTCTGTCCTCCAGGGTATTGGTTATATGTATTCCTTCTTCCTCAAGGCCAAAGCGGTATACGCAGCTTACCAGTTTCCCGTCAGGCCGCTTCACCGGATGAAGATAACTCTGGGTAACGTAAATAAAGCCATCCCGAATTCTAATGCCGTTTGGATGCTCCATATGGTCCGCCACCACTGTAGTCTTTAAAATATTGCCCTCCTCATCTACTTTCACTTTTAAGATCCTGCCTTTGAAAAGAAGATCTTCCCGTTCACTCCAGCCCTGGTTATCACAAAGATACACGTTCCATTCCTTATCAAAGGCAATCCCCATGTTCCTGGCGACTCCAGTTTCCGGATGCACCGGAACATCAAACCACTTTTTCACATTTCCTTCCCGGTCGATCCTCACCACACATCCGGACATGTCATCTTCTGCATAATTGGGACAGGAAAGCACCAGATTCCCATGGCAGTCTACAGCCATGCCATCCGGGGTACACACATAGTCAGGCAATACACAAAATAACCGGCTCTCTCTCATTATCTTTTTCCTCCTTAAAATTTAATTACGATCTTTTTAGTACCTGGTTCTCTGGCTTCCACCAGCTTAAAAGCATCCAGGCACCGTTCAAAAGGAATTACATGGGAAATAAAATCCATGGGTTCAAGGACTCCCTGGTTTATCCAGGCCATAATCTGAGAATGCGCCTCCCCCTCTTCCTTTTTGCTTGGCCACTGGACAAATTGAAGGGTCCAGTTATAAGGAGCCTGGCTCCAGTCTAATTCCATATTCAGCTTGGGAGAGATTCCATAACAGCAGATTTTTCCATTATATTTTATCAGAGGCATTGCCTGGTTAATGAGGGCATTGATTCCCACAGCGTCCACCACATAATCCACACCTTCCGGAATCAGCCTTTTTACTTCCTCCCCGATGTTACAGACGGTCGTATTAAAGCTGTAATCTGCCCCCATCCGCTTAGCCTCTTCCACTTTTGCATCTGCAATATCCGTAGTGATCACGGTTTTTAACCCCAGCAGCTTTAAAAATCTGGTAAAGCATAACCCTACAGGCCCTGCCCCAAACACCAGGGCTGTCTCATTGGGCTTGCAGCCGAACCGGTGGATCGCACTTAGAACCTCACGGAAGGTTATGATCATGGAAGCACCAACTGCATCTATCTGGTCCTCAGGACCGAGGACCGTCTGGGCCAGATATGCTTCGCTCCATTCCGAAGTTCCCGGTCCCATGCCATGACGGATGTAGCTCTGGGCATCTCCTACTACTGCATATTCTGAATAAGCTCCCCAGCCCGGTGTATATCCACCTGTTTCCTTTTCCAGAAACGGCAGAAGTACCAGGTCTCCTACATGCAGATTTTCCGCCTGTGCTCCTGTCTCCACCACTCTGCCAACTCCTTCGTGACCCAGAATAGCCGGATAAGACAGGAAATTTTTAAATGTGCCATGAATCAGCTTCATATCTGTTCCATTGCACACTCCGCAGCTTTCCAGCTTTACCAGTGCCTGACACGGACCATAATCCGGCTTTTCAATCTCCTCTACGGACAGTTTTCCTGTTACGTCTACAATCATCGCTTTCATCCCGTTTTCCTCCTCTTCCTTCTCCAAATAAAAAAGGTACAATTATCTCCTGATTTTCATGAGATAATTGTACCTTTTTTACAATAATTCTAACACGGTCTTTCTTTTTATTTGGTGTTTTATTTTTTTATTAGTTTTTTTTCCCGCAGCATTTCTTATATTTTTTTCCGCTTCCACAGGAACAAGGATCATTGGGATAGATTTTCGGAGGGTTCTTTCGCTGGGCAGATGCTGTCTCCAGACCCTTCATTACCATTTCATAGGGCTTGTGGCCTCTGTTTAACACCATCCTGGTATGGTTCCATACATCTGTAATAATGCTTGTGAACCTTTCTAAGTGCTCTTCCGATTCAAAAATGATCCCGGTTGCCTCTATTCCATCCACAACCTCCTGAAGCTGACCGCCCATACTGACCTCCGCCTGCACCTGACGCAGTAAATATGGTATCCTTTCATCCGGAACGTTCATTTCATCCGTTAAGAAGTTGCTCAGCAGACCTAATTCTCCAGTCATTAAAAAGCCCTCATGATCCGCCATAAAACGGATTTCCATCTGGGTAGGGATATAATAAGGAACTTTTTTCTGCATCTGCTTAAATTCTTCAACGCCATTCTGCTCTGCCAGGGCCCCATCCACAAAGTTTCCGTCGATGAATCTTACCGAAGGACGGAATGATTGGAGAAGTTCATAGGCATGTAACAGATCTTCCAGGGAAAGCTTCTTATCTTCATATTTATTAAAGGTTTCCAACAGAACCTGTGGCGGAGTGACTGCATACAGGGAATTTGCCGCGCAGAGATAGTCTCCGATTTTACTGAGACGCTCACGCTCTTCCTTAAATTCCGGTGTATTTACCGATCCATATGCTTTTAATACTTCTTCTGCAACCATAAAACAATTGTCAGGTCCTGCAGTTACATAGCCTCCTGCATATAGATAGTCCATTTCTTCCATTTCAAAAGATGGTACCTGAAAATCATCTGATGCCAACTGCTCAAATAAATTTATTTCTGAATTGCGGGCGCAAAGAAAATAGCTGCTCATTACCTTCGGATCCAGAATGTGAGCGATCGTACGTTCCACAAGTTCTTCCTTTTTTAATTTAGAAAGCCCGTTCATACCATGTCTTTTTGCAATCTCAAGGATGCTGCCTTTATCATAACAATCATAAACTTCTGCTATATGAACTTCCTCCGATGCAGCATCAGAACCCTGGTTCAGAAATTTATTGACAGCAGACATGTCATATTCTTTCAGATCATTTGAACCCGATTCAAGAAGTTCATAATACCCGGCGATGCCTCCGCAGTTTTCCGGAACGCAGTCTCCTTTGAATTTTATAACCTGTCCCCAGCTTTCCTTATAATCAGAATCTGCATCTTCTACCTGAATGTTTAATTCCCAGTTATTGTCGATGCCATAGGTATATGTAAATTTGCTGGTACCAGACACCAGGCTGTCAATGGTGGTTTCATCACTTAAAAGGTATTGAAATTTGGGGGACCAATTCTCTTTACCCGGAACTACCCGAACCCCTTCAGAACGGAATTCAAATTCATACAGGTGCTCATCGGACCAGCAGAATGCTGTCTGAATCATCTGGTGCAGCTTTCCAAAGGTTATCCCTTGCGGTACCAGAACCCTTCTCCAAATCGGCGGCTTGCTGCCTTTGATCGTGACTTTCAGTTGATATGCTCCCATGAAAACGCCCTCCTGTCTCGTATCCTTTGTATCCGTTCTTAATTTACGGAATAATTTTTATATTTCTACTATAAAATAAGCGCACGTTCCAATTTACCATATTTCCTCCCATTCTGTCCAGTCCATCCCGTTAATTTTTGCAAACGAAAGGCTGTTTTGTGTAATTATGACAGCTTTTTCAATACTGACTTTGCTTCTTATCCATAAGAAAGGAATTTCATTCTCCCATTCTGCAGATACTATTAATAAGAAAAAAGAGGGCTGGAATGCTTTACACAACATTTACATTTTCTATACTAAAATATGATATCAGAAAAGTTTTACGGCTGATATACTCCATGATGTAAGCGAAAGCAATTTTAAAGAGAAAAGAGGAGAAAGTAAATATGAAAAAAAATTTTATTAAGACTCTTGCATTAGCTGGAATGGCAGTTCTTACAATGGGAACTTTAGCTGGCTGCGGCAGCAATAATGCTGAGACACAGGCTCCTGATACCAAAACCGAGGCTGGCACTACAAGTGGGACAACCGCTAAAGAGACAACCGCAAAAGAAGATACGGCTTCTAATTTAAAGGGTTCTATCAGCATGGTTGGTTCTACCTCTATGGAGAAATTCGCAACCGCTTTAAGTGAAGTTTTTATGGAAAAATATCCGAGCGTTACCGTACAGGCCGAATTTGTAGGTTCTGGCGCAGGAATCGAAGCAGTTACCAATGGTTCTGCGGATATCGGTAACTCTTCCCGTAATTTAAAGGATGAAGAAAAAGCAAAAGGTGTTGCTGAAAATATCGTTGCAATCGACGGTATCGCCGTTGTCTCTGATCCGGCCAATACCGTTGGCAATCTAACAAAAGACCAGCTGATCAGCATTTACAACGGAACAACTACCAACTGGAAGGAATTAGGCGGAGCCGATCAGCCAATTGTTGTCATTGGACGTGAGGCAGGTTCCGGCACAAGAACTGCTTTTGAAGAACTGTTAAAGCTGGAAGATGCATGCAAATACAGCAATGAGCTGGACAGCACCGGTGCAGTCATGGCAAAAGCCGCTTCCACTCCAGGCTCCATTGGCTATGTTTCCCTGGACGTTCTTGATGATTCCGTTAAGACCATGAAGCTGGAAAGTATAGATCCAACTCCAGAAAACATCAAAGCAGGTTCCTACTTCTTAAGCCGTCCATTCGTTATGGCTACCAAAGGAAAGATATCTGAGCAGAGCGATCTGGTGAAGGCATTGTTTGACTATATCTATTCTGATGAAGGAAAAGAATTAGTAAAAGCTGTTGGTTTAATCCCAGCAAACTAATTGAAAAGAAATTCTTCTTATACTGCATAACGATAATATTTACAGGGGGCGCAGCCGGATGATCATGCTACGTCCCCGTTTTGAAAGGAGCTGTTATATGCGACCAAAATCTTATTCCATATTTGGTGGGCACGGAAGTAAATCAGGTGTTGAGCATGCTGCAGAAGTAATCTTTACTGTCTGTGGCTTCTTTGCCGTTTTGGCTGTGGCCTCTATCACTCTGTACATGATCATAAGCGGTACGCCGGCACTTTTTAAGGTGGGGATTCTGGATATTCTGTTCGGAACCATCTGGATGCCGGCAGCCGCTACACCAAGCTTTGGTATCCTCTATGTCATTCTGACCTCTATTATAGGAACTGCTCTGGCAATCCTGATCGGTGTTCCCATTGGCGTTATGACTGCCGTTTTCCTGGCTGAAGTAGCCCCTGAAAGGTTAACCAATATCGTGCGCCCGGCAGTAGAGCTGTTAGCCGGTATTCCTTCTGTTATTTATGGTTTGCTTGGTATCTTGATTTTAAACCCTTTAATGTATAAAATAGAGTTAAAAATATTTGCAGGATCCACCACCCACCAGTTTACCGGAGGTGCGAATCTGATCTCCGCTGTTTTAGTGCTGGCCTTAATGATTCTTCCTACGGTTATCAACATCAGCGAATCAGCGCTCCGTGCTGTTCCGCAGCACCTTAGGAGTGCCTCTCTGGCTCTTGGAGCTACTAAGATCCAGACGATTTTTAATGCGGTCCTTCCGGCAGCAAAGTCCGGAATCATTACCGCAATAGTCCTTGGAACAGGCCGGGCCATCGGTGAAGCAATGGCCATCAGCCTGGTGTCCGGAAGTTCGGTAAATATGCCTCTCCCCTTTAATTCAGTCCGTTTCCTTACTACTGCGATCGTATCAGAGATGTCTTATTCCGCCGGGCTTCACAAACAGGTGCTTTTTACCATAGGTCTTGTCCTGTTTGCTTTTATCATGCTCATTAACATTAGCCTTAACAACCTGTTAAAGAAAGGAGAGGAAAGCCATGACAAATGATATCGTTATTCCTGTTCAAAAAGATTCTGCAGTAACACATAGCATTTATAACCGGAAAAACCGGATCTCCGATTCTTTCTTAACGGTTCTTATTTACTTATGCGCTTCCATCTCCATTATGGTCCTGATCGGAATCATGGGCTATGTATTTATTCGCGGTGTTCCCGTAATCAGCCTGGAATTTCTGACCACTGTACCAAGTACCATTAAAGGAACCTTTGGTATCGTCGGGAATATTGTAAACACCTTATATGTCGTTGTCATTACCCTGTTAATCGCCACTCCCCTGGGCGTTGGCGCTGCCATTTACTTAAACGAATATGCAAAGGGAGGAAAAGCGGTACGAATCATCGAATTCACCACAGAAACCCTGGCAGGAATCCCCTCCATTATCTTCGGACTCTTTGGCTATGTATTTTTCGGGAACACCCTGGGCCTTGGCTATTCCATCCTCACCGGTGCATTAACCTTATCCATCATGGTTCTTCCCCTGATTACAAGAACCACTCAGGAAGCCCTAAAAACCGTTCCGGAAAGCTACCGCTCTGGTGCCCTGGGCATCGGCGCAACCAAATGGTACATGATCCGGACTATCCTGCTTCCCAGCGCCATGCCAGGCATTGTGACAGGAATCATCCTGGCCATCGGCCGTATCGTGGGAGAGTCCGCTGCCCTTCTCTTTACGGCCGGAAGCGGTTACCTCCTTCCAAAGGACTTCTTAGGAAAAATATTTGAATCGGGCGGTACCCTGACGATTCAGTTATACTTATGCATGCAAAAGGCCAAATACGGCCAGGCCTTCGGAATTGCCGTTGTCCTTCTGGTCATCGTACTGGCAATAAACGGACTTGCAAAATATCTGTCTCATAAATTCAATACGGAGGTCAAAGAATCGTGAATACCAATACAGTAAAAATTTCAACCAACCATTTAAATCTATATTACGGAACGAATCACGCTCTAAAGGATGTAAGCTTAAATCTCTTCACAAATAAAATTACCGCCTTTATCGGCCCTTCCGGATGCGGAAAATCTACCTACTTAAAAACATTAAACCGAATGAACGACCTGGTTACAGGCGTAAAAATAGAAGGGGAAGTTCTTTTAGATGAAGAAAACATCTATGATCCTCGGGTCGACACCACTCTTTTACGCAAAAAAATCGGCATGGTATTTCAGCAGCCAAACCCGTTTCCAATGAGTATCTATGACAATGTAGCTTACGGCCCAAGAATCCATGGTATAAAGAATAAATCTGAACTTGACGATATAGTGGAAAGAAGCTTAAGAGGGGCCGCTCTCTGGGATGAGGTGTCTGATCGTTTAAAAAAATCTGCCCTAGGACTATCCGGCGGCCAGCAGCAGCGCCTTTGTATCGCCCGCGCCCTGGCAGTAGAGCCGGAGGTACTGCTTATGGATGAGCCCACCTCGGCCTTAGACCCTATCTCAACTCTGAAAATCGAAGACCTGATGGATGAGCTGAAAGAAAAGTACACGGTTGCAATCGTTACCCACAACATGCAGCAGGCAACCCGAATCGCAGATAATACCGCCTTTTTCCTTGTAGGAGAGGTGGTGGAATACGCTCCCACAACCGAGCTGTTCACTGCCCCTAAGGACAAAAGAACCGAAGACTATATCACAGGACGCTTCGGCTGATCCATTTTAGATAGAACAATAAAGGAGAACAAACTATGACAACGAGAGTTAATTATGAGCATGAGTTAAGCCTCTTAAACCAAGACATAAAAGAAATGGGGCGAATGGTTGAAACCTCCATCGAACAGTGCTTTGTGGCCTTTGAAGACCAGGATTTTGAAAAAGCAGAGGATATCATAAAAGGAGACCGTACCATTAACGACCTAGAGCGTTCCATCGAGGCCCGCTGCCTCTCCATCATCTTACGCCAGCAGCCTGTTGCCGGAGACTTAAGAGTAGTTTCCAGCGCCTTAAAGGTAGTTACGGACTTAGAGCGTATCGGCGATCACGCTTCCGACATCGCCGAACTCATCCTGCGCATAAAAGGCGAACACGTTTACCATGTAGTCCGCCACATCCCATCCATGGCCTCCGCCGCCCGAGAAATGGTCCGCTGCTCCATCGAGGCCTTTATTAACCAGGATTTGGAGACTGCAAAGCAGATTGAAAAGCAGGATGACGTAGTTGATGAATTATTCGATAAGGTGAAGAATGATGTAGTTGATTTGTTAAAGCATTCCAACGAGCATATTGATCAGTGCATTGATCTGTTAATGGTTGCGAAATATTTAGAGCGCATTGGGGATCACGCCGTAAATGTTTGTGAATGGACAGAGTTTTCAAAGACCGGAGCTTTGAAAAATGTACGGATATTGTAAAGCTACGAGCAGTGCGTCCTCGAAATCAAAAGAGCCCATGAGAATGCTTGCATTCTTATGGGCTCTTTTGATTTCGAGG
>DEYX01000060.1 GCA_002365025.1 Hungatella sp. UBA3147
CGTACTCATATGGTAGTAAGCACGAGAAATAATGGAGCTATTTCAGATCTGCCCGATGATGTGGTAGTGGAAGTAAGCAGCATCATAACATCAGGCGGTCCGGTTCCGATCTCCTGGGGTTCCTTTGAACCTTCCTGCAGAGGACTGCTGCAGTTAATGAAAGACATGGAGTTAACTACTATTAAAGCAGCGGTAACCGGAGATTACGGAACTGCCCAACAGGCATTTACCATAAACCCTCTGGTTCCCAGCGGCAAAATTGCTAAGACGGTTTTGGATGAATTATTAGTCGCACATAAGGAGCATTTACCTCAGTTTAAAGAAACGATTGATCATTTGGAAGCTCAAAACAGCTAAGTTTCCGATAATTTTTATTACTTCCTGCTGTGTAAGGAGTCATTGCATGCTATTTAGCTGCAATGACTCTTTTTGGTGGTCAAAGGTATCCTGTTCATTGAAAATACGTCCCTTATATGTTAATATAAAAAAGACAAATTACAGTTATAATTGGAATGTCAGATTTTAACCGAATCAGATAACGAGCAGATTGCGGATATCTGCTTTACTTAATAAAGATAAAAGGCGGTAGCGAAATATGATGATGTTTTCCAATCAGGTACTGAACCAGTTCAGTGAACTTGATTATGAGGTTTATAATTTCATATTGAAAAACAGTGAGAAGATTCCCTATATGACCATCCGGGAATTTGCCAATGAAGCCCATGTTTCCACAACGACTGTTACCCGGTTCTGCAGGAAAGTAAACTGCAATGGATTTTCCGAGTTTAAGGTCAGATTTAAGATGGAGCAGGAGAGTACAAAATCAATTAAGCAGAAATTTGATTCCAGCTCAATTTTAGATTTTTTCCAAAGAATCGAAACGGAATCTTTTCATAAGCAACTTGAGTCTATCGCCAATATTATCGCTGAAAAGAAGCAGATTATTTTTCTTGGAATAGGTAATTCCGGAATTATTGCAGAGTATGCCAGCCGGTATTTTTGCAATATCGGTATATTTGCCACAGGAATAAATAATCCTATGTTTCCTATTAATCTGGAATTTCCTGAGGAAAGCATTATTATCATTCTTTCCGTGGAGGGAGAAACGGACATACTCATTGAAAATTCAGAGATCATTAAGCAATGCAACAGTACGGTAGTATCGATTACAAACAGTAAAAACAGTACATTGGCCAGGATTTCTGATTATAATATCTCTTATTATATTCAGGGAGAGCGGACGGATTATAAGAAGATGAAGGTGGATATAACCTCTCAGATACCGGCAGTTTATATCGTGGAAGCATTGGCTAAGCTGGCGGTGCAGAAGAAACAGGGTTTTGTAAATTAATTAATAAGGATGAGATTGTATGGAAATTGACCATATTTACATATGTACAGAAAATAAAGCACCATCGGGAGATTTACTTGTGGAATTTGGACTTGTAGAAGGTTCTTTAAATACACACCCTGGACAATGTAAATCAGGATATTTCATTATCGACTTCTGCTTACATTCTAAATCAACTTCATGATTTATCAATTGAAAACGATAAAGAACATTTTATTGAGTTAGAATTTGATAATGGAACATTAAATCAATCGAAAGATTTTAGACCGAATTTACCTTTATTAATTAAGTGGTAATTATATTTATAAAAAGAATTCTATAAAATAAGGATAATTGGATCGGATACCGGTGGGATGCTCTTATGAAAGAGGGCGTTATCACCGGTATTTTTGTGATACGTGCCAATGGATCTTGACACAAAATTGTACTTGATGATCTCCTGTAAAATATTAAATCTTAATAAAAATAATTGACACATCGTTTAATCGGATGTAGAATGATAAACATTGAAAATTGTTAACATTGTTAAGTGAAAAAATAGGGGGGATTTATAGTGAAAGATGGACAGGAAGAGTACATAAAGAAGTTTAAAACGGAATTAGCGATGATGATGGGAAGAAAGCAAAGCCTCCATAGAAACTGTATACCGGAAGGCGTCACTCGCAGCGAATTCTTTGCACTGCATCAAATATGGACCGGTATGAATGAGAATCCGGAAAAGAAGGGGATTCATGTATCTGATTTGGCCAAGAGGATGAATATTGCATTGTCGGCAACCTCCCGGATGCTGAATTCTCTGGAGGAAAGGGGCTTGATATACAGAGAAATAGATCCCAAAAGCCGCAGAAATATCTGTGTTTCCTTAACGGAAGATGGAGAAAAACTATGGAAGAAGTGCTCGGGAGGTATGAGTGACCTCCTGGAACGGGTAGTGATTGGCATGGGAGAAGAGGACGCATGTAAATTAATTGATTTGTGGAAAAAGTTTACAGAACTAATGGAGAAAGAAGTGGATTTAATGATGAAAGAAAAGGATATGTGAGGAATAAAGTAGATTGCAGAGGATAAAGACAGATTTAGAAAAGACAGACAGATCTACAAAACGATTGAAAGAAAGTATTAGAGATGAAAGGAAAGGAGGGAATAAATATGAAAATATTTTTTCGGTATTTTAAGCCATATATTTTATTTTTAGCAGTGTCGGTAGCACTGTTATATAGTCAGGCTACTTGTGACTTATCACTTCCTGATTTCATGTCTGATATTGTAAATAAAGGAATTACAACGGGCAACACCTCTTACATTCTGAAAGTGGGATTTCAAATGTTAGGCATTGCCCTTATTAGTGCCTGCTGTACGATCTTAGTAGGTTTCATCGCCGCCAGAATAGCGGCCGGTGTCAGCCGGGATATGCGCCAGGACATTTTTACAAAGATAGAGAGCTTTTCCAATTCGGAGCTGGAGAAATACTCCACCTCTTCCCTGATCACAAGGACAACAAACGATATCACCCAGATCCAGCAGTTGATCGTTATGGTGATCCGAATTGTATTTTATGCTCCGATTATGGGAGTTGGAGGCGTGATCCATGCACTGGACAAAAACAAATCAATGTCATGGATTATTGCACTTTCAGTGGCGTTATTGTTAGTAGTGGTTTTCAGTATGCTTGCGGTCGTTATGCCAAGTTTTCAATTTGTTCAAAAGCTCATTGACCGATTAAACCTGGTAGTAAGAGAAAGCCTGGAAGGAACGCTGGTGATCAGGGCATTTAACACCCAGCGTTTTGAGGAAAAAGGGTTTGAAAAGGTGAATGCAAGGCTGACTGAGACAAATTTATTTGTCAATAGAGTCACCTCCGGTATGATGCCGGCCATGATGCTGATTATGAATCTAACCAATCTTCTGATCATATGGGTAGGGTCAAAGGCAGTATCCTCCTTCCGTATGGAGGTGGGAGATATGATGGCTTATATGCAGTACGTTATGCAGATCATCATGGCATTTTTGATGATGACCATGATGTTTATTATGATCCCGAGAGCGATCGTTTCCATCAGGCGTGTTGTTGAAGTGCTTCAGACGGAGCCCTCCATTGCAGATCCCAAGGTTGCGGCTGATATTCCTAAATCTCCCAAGGGGGTTGTGGAATACCGGGATGTATCGTTCCGGTATCCGGATGCAGATGAGGATGTGTTACATAACATTACGTTTACGGCGATGCCGGGACGTACCACGGCATTTATCGGCGCTACGGGTAGCGGAAAGAGCACGTTAGTGAACTTACTTCCCAGATTCTACGATGTGACGTCAGGAGAAATCCTGATTGACGGAATAAATATCAAGGATTGGCCCATTCACCTATTACGGGGGACAATCGGATTTGTTCCCCAAAAAGGGATCTTATTTTCAGGGACAATTGAAAGCAACCTGATGTATGGAGACCGGAAGGCCACCAAGGAACAGATAGAAGAAGCTGCACAAACAGCTCAGGCTACAGAATTTATCAATTCAAAGGCGGATGGTTTAGAGTCCTCCATTGCCCAGGGAGGAGGAAATGTATCCGGCGGACAAAAACAGCGTCTTTCCATTGCCCGGGCACTTGTAAAAAGAGCTCCTGTTAACGTATTTGATGACAGCTTTTCTGCTCTGGATTTTAAAACAGATGCAAAGCTTCGGGCGGCTCTTCGTGAAAAAACCGGTGACAGCGCGATCTTTTTGGTGGCACAGCGCATCAGTACAATCATGAATGCAGACCAGATCATTGTTTTGGAGCATGGAAGGATTGCCGGAAAAGGAACTCACCGGGAACTGATGAAAACCTGTGAGGTTTACCGGGAGATTGCATTGTCACAGCTTAGCGAGGAGGAATTGAAATGACAGAGAAAAAACCATCCAGTTCCCCCATGGGCCCAGGAGGCGGAATGCATAAACCGGAAAGCGCAAAGGACTTTAAAGGAACCATGCTGCACCTGGTCGATTATTTAAAGCCATATAAAAACTCCGTATTTATCGTAATTCTGTTTGCCAGCTGCTCCTCCGTATTTTCCATTGCAGGACCAAAGATTTTAGGAAAGGCCACGACAAAGCTGTTTGAAGGCCTGATTGCCTGGGCAATGGGGACCGGATTATTGACGGATTTCCGGTATATACGAAACCGTCTGCTGCTTTTGGTGGTGCTTTATCTGATATCGGCTGCATTTTCTTACTTGCAGAGTTATATCATGTCCGGCATCAGCATGAAGGTCACTTATGAGCTCAGGAAAAATATTTCGGAGAAAATGAACCGTCTACCCCTTAATTATTATGATACAAGAACTCATGGTGAAATTTTATCAAGGATCA
Source organism: Hungatella sp. UBA3147 (assembly GCA_002365025.1). Lineage (GTDB taxonomy): Bacteria > Bacillota > Clostridia > Lachnospirales > Lachnospiraceae > Lacrimispora. The sequence goes on from DEYX01000060.1 coordinate 4,697, forward strand.
CCAATGATGTGGATACGGTGAGCCAGACATTGAATCAGAGTTTGACCCAGATCATCACCTCAGTGACCACACTGGTGGGTATCGTGATCATGATGATATCCATCAGCATCCGGATGACCTTGGTGGCTGTTTTGGTCCTTTTCGTTTCCATGGGCCTGATTATGGGTGTGGTAAAGAAATCCCAGAAATATTTCCAGAAGCAGCAGGAGAGCCTTGGATATTTAAACGGCCATATTGAAGAAATTTACAGCGGCCATAATGTGGTTCAGATATTTAACGGAGAACAGGAAGCAATTGAAAAATTCCGGACCATCAACCACAAATTATATGGGTCAGCCTGGAAATCCCAGTTTTTATCAGGTATGATGATGCCCATCATGACCTTTGTCAGCAACTTAGGCTATGTCGGTGTCTGTTTATTAGGCGGATATTTAACGGTAGAAAAGGTAATCGAGATTGGAGATGTTCAGGCATTTATCCAATACATGAGGTCCTTTATGCAGCCCATTTCCCAGATTGCCAACGTATCCAATACACTGCAGTCCACAGCAGCAGCAGCTGAGCGTGTATTTGAGTTTTTAGATGAGCAGGATGAGGTGCCGGAAAACGAGGCGCCGATCCAGCTGCAGGAGATCCAGGGAAATGTGGAATTTAAAAATGTTAGTTTTGGTTATTCTCCCAATACAATGATCATCCACGATTTCTCTTCCGCCATAAATGCCGGCCAGATGGTCGCCATCGTAGGTCCCACTGGAGCAGGTAAAACAACGGTGGTGAAATTGCTGATGAGGTTTTATGAATTAAATTCCGGTCATATTTTGATCGACGGTCATGACACCCTGGATTTTACAAGAGGGTACTTACGATCCATGTTTGGTATGGTGCTTCAGGAAACATGGCTGTATAATGCAACCGTTATGGATAATATCCGGTATGGAAATTTTGATAAGACAGATGAAGAAGTCATAGAGGCGGCAAAAGCGGCTCACTGTGATGAATTTATCCGGTCATTACCGGGTGGCTATCATATGGTGATCAACGAGGAATCCAGTAACCTGTCCCAGGGGCAAAAGCAGCTTTTGACGATTGCCAGGACGATTTTAGCGGATCCAAAGATCTTGATACTGGATGAAGCAACCAGTTCCATTGATACAAGAACAGAAGTCTTGATCCAAAAGGCCATGGGTAAATTAATGCAGGGCAGAACCAGCTTTGTAATCGCCCACCGCCTTTCCACCATTCGGGATGCAGACTTGATTCTGGTAATGAAGGACGGCGATATCATAGAACAGGGTAATCATGAATCGTTGTTGGAAAAGAAAGGCTTTTATGCAGATCTGTACCACAGTCAGTTTGCAGATCAATAATAGAATGGAGAGAAAAAATATGCAGGAAAACAAACATATTAATATTGAGGATCAGGAAATAAAGACAGGAACAGGAAAACTAAAAAAGATCTTAGCTCCTCTGCTGATCATACTGGTGCTTGCCGGATGCGGGGTCGGATATTATATCTATGATTCCAGTGTATCTTACTTTAAAACCGACAATGCAAAAGTAACGGCAAAGCTGTATTCCATAAAAGCAGTAGCAAGTGGTAAGCTTTTATCATGGGATGTGGAAAATGGGGACTTAGTAGAGCAGGATCAGGTGATGGGGCGGCAGGAGGTTCTTCCTTACATTAGTTCCCCCATTACAGGAACTGTGGTAAAAAATGACGGAGCCGTGAATCAGACGGTAGCTCTGGGATCAGAACTGGCACAGGTAGCCGATACCTCAAATCTATACATAGGGGTAAATGTGGAAGAAACAGATATCATGAAGGTTCACTTAGGACAGCGGGTGGATGTAAAAATCGATGCATATCCCGGAAAAACCTTTAAAGGGCAGGTGACAGAGATCGACCCGGCCACTCAAACCTATTTTTCCGGTAATATGAGCTTTAACACCAGCGGAGAATATACAAAAGTAATGCAGCTGATACCAATTAAGGTGACGATTGAAAACGAAGAAGATCTTCCCCTTGTTTTTGGGATGAATGCATCTGTTAAAATACATCTGAAATGAAAAGGGCTTACAGGAGGTCGGAAAAGATGAGAAAATTGATCACAGGTTTTATGGCAACGGCAATGCTGGTGGGCCTTCTTACCGGATGTGCGGGAGAGAGTAAACAGACTGAGGTGACCGTAGCGGTAGCGAAATCAGGTAAGGATTTGTCCACCATGGTGTGGCAGGGAACCGTGGAAGCTCTCAGCAGTGTTGATGTGATGCCAAACAGCAATGGAAAAATTTTAGAGATCCCGATAAAGCAAGGGGATCATATAAATGCAGGAGACGTTTTGTTCCAAGTAGATAATCAGGATGCAAGGCTTCAGCTGGAACAGGCAAAGGCAGGCTACCAGGCAGCAGAAGCCGCTTTTAAAAATGCAGAGAAGGCAAGCCAGCAAAATACAAGCGTAAGGCCGGCGGAAATTGCCTTTCAAACAGCCAGAGATAATTTTAGCCGGATGGAAGCCTTATATTCCGGCGGAGCTATTTCCCAGGCAGAATATGAGGGTGCCAAGGCGCAGATGGATTCGGCGTCCGTACAGCTTCAGGCGGCAAGAAACGGGCAGACAGGCAATTATGAGGTCACAAAGGCCCAGATGGACAGCGCCAGGGCTGCACTGGATATTGTGCAGAAAAAATACGATGACTGCACGGTTACATCACCCTTATCCGGAATGATAACAAACGTTTTTGTGGAAGTTGGTCAAATGGTTTCCCCGCAGGTTAAGGCCATGGCGGTGATTGACGACAGCGGTAAGAAGGTGAAGATTCAGGTGGCCGATATGGACATTGACCAGCTGAAAACAGGAATGCCCATGAATGTCAGCCTTCAGTCATTGAGTGAGACCTGCCAGGGAACAATCTCCGAAATATCCGCAGTCAGCAATGCTTCCACAGGGATGTTCACGGTGACCGTACAGCTGGAAGAGGCAAGCAAGGTCAGTTATATTGGCATGACGGCGGATCTAAGGGTATCCGATAATAAGGAAAACACTTCTGTATACATTCCGGCAAAGTGCATCCAGTCCGATGACTCCGGGTCTTTCGTTTATAAGGTTTCAAGTGGAACTGTGGTAAAGACGGCAGTTACAGAGGGGAAGAAAAAGAACGCTTATTATGAGGTATCCCAGGGATTGTCCGAAGGGGATGAAGTGGTAATGCAGAGCAGCAGTCCTTTGGAAGATGGCAAGAAGGTTCATGTGCTTACTGTAAAGTAAGCTGGAATCGGTTAAAAGAACATAAGAAAAGTACCGCCTTGTATATGCCTGGCCAATGATGCGGGCATGTACAAGGCGGTGCCAGTTTATAGACAAATTTATTATAAATCCTCAATGGATTCCTTCTCAAGATTTAACATTTCATGACATTTAGAGCAGGGAAAGTTATTGGCGATACAGATATCAACATTGCAGGGGCTGATGATGGCAATACCGAGGTTTTTTATCTTAAAAATGCAACCGCAACGATTTCTTCGTTTACGGATGAGCCAAAGGTCATTCAATTTTAACGAAACTACCTGCCCGCACTGCCGGGGCCTAATTGTCAATGGAACCAATGGGGTTCACACCGTGTAAAACAAGATACCGCTTCGTGCATGCCTGACTGCGAATTGACCGGGCGTGCACAAGGCGGTGCTTTTTTTGAAACAGGTTCCGTCCCCCAATGGGGAAGAAGGAGGCCGGGGACTTAGTTCCGGCATTTATCGCATTCAAAGCATTCCAGGCATTCCATGTAATGCATATTGGCACACTCCCAGTCCACAACATTGAACCAGTTCTGAATGTATGCTTCACGGTCATTGTAATGCATTAAGTAATAGGCATGTTCCCAAACGTCTATGGTAAGTACCGGACAAAGGTTTTGGACAATAGGAGTATCCTGATTTGCTGTGGTTATGATTTGGAGCTTGCAGTTTTGGTCTACAGTCAGCCATGCATATCCGGAACCAAAAACAGACAGTGCCTTTTCTTTAAACTCATAAAAAAAAGCCTCCACACACCCAAATTCGGCCACAATTGCATCATGGAGTTTTCCGGCCTGACAGCGTGTTTCGGAGTTTGACATGCCGTTAAAATAAAAGATATGATTGAAAACGCCGCCTCCGTTATTCCTTATGGACCGCCGAATGTTTTTTTTCAGACAGTCTACATTGCAGAGCAGTCTTTCCAGTGACCAGTTATGCAGGTCCGGACAGTCTTTTAAGGTTTCATTAAGGTTGTTCACATAGGTTTGTAAGTGTCTGTCATGATGGAGACACATGGTCAGAGCGTCGATGCACGGCTCCAGCGCATCGTAAGCATATGGAAGGGGAGGATTTACAAATGGATAATGCTCATTCATTCGATAGCTTCCTAATTTCTGTCATTTATATAATTATATTCAGAAAATATAAGCATGTGAGGGTAAAAACTAATTTGTTATTTTTTATTTTAATGTTTGTCTGATAATTAGCGGATAACTTTCCTTGTTTCCCTGCTGTTTTTGGCGCCCAACCGGAAAGAAGTTCCGGAAAATGGAAAAGTTTAGAAAATAATAAGAAATTTATACTTAAAAAAGTTATATCAGCCCGTTATAATAAAGAAAAAAGAAGTGTCAAGCACAGGAGGGAAACGGGCATGAACAGATTTAAGAGCAAAGTGGAAGATACAGACGGAGCAGCAGAAATGGAGCAGATGTCTGATGAAGCCTTTGATAAAGAGTTAGAAAACCTTATGGAAGAGGAAAATACCGGCAAAAAGAAGAAAAAGAAAGGCTCAAGAAAAAAATGGAGCAAAAAGAGAAAGATCATAACCATTGGAGCAGCGGCCATTGGGGCCTTTTTTATTGCCTTTAAAGTTCTTGCAGGGAACAGCGGCGGAGCATTACCGGTAACTGTTTCACCTCTGGCCAAGGGAGAGGTGGTTGATATGCTGTCAGTCAGCGGCCCCGTCCAGGGAACGGACAGCGTGGAAGTGGTATCCAATCTTCATGCGGAGATCCTGGAGCTTCCGGTAAAAGAAGGGGACAGTGTAGAAAAAGGGCAGGTTCTTGCATTGCTTGATGACAAGGACGCAAAAAAGGAAGTGGACATTGCCCAGAACGCCTATGATCTGGCTGTCAGCACCTATCAGGATAAGCAGCTGGAAGCAGAGAACGGATATGCAAAGGCAAAGCAGGATTTTGAGACAGCCAAGGCTAATTATAACCGGACACTGGCTCTTTACCAGGGAGGAAGCGCTTCCCAGGTGGAGCTTGAAACTGCTTCTAATACCATGAATGACGCACAGAGGGAAATAAGTACATACACGTTAAAGAACGGAAAACCTGTGGCAAATGAGTCATATGCCCTGCAGATCGAGAAAGAGGCCTTTGAACTGGAACAGAAGAAGGAAGCGCTAACGAATACCAAAGTTACCAGCCCCATTGCAGGAACCGTAGTAAGAGTGAACTGCAAGGTAGGCCGTTTTGCGGATAAAACCGACGATGACAAACCCATGTTCATTATTAACAACCTGGATGTACTGGAGATGAAGATCAATGTCAGTGAATATTCCATCGGAAAGGTAGCCATCGGGCAGCCGGTGGAAATCAGCGCCGATATTTTAAGCGGTGAAACCGCAAGAGGTGAGGTAACCGCCATATCACCAACCGGTGAGGAGAAGGGAAATGGTTCCACGGAGAGAGTCATCCCGACTACCATACGGATTATTGATCAAAACACCAGGCTGATTGCAGGCATTACTGCCAAAGCGAAGATCGAGCTTCGAAAGGCAGAAAATGTATGGGTTGTTCCGATTTCCGCTGTTGTCCAGCAGCCGGATGGCAGCATAGCGATCGCATGTGTAAAGGATAATACCGTATCATTTATTCCGGTGAAAACCGGGGTGGAGAGTGACATCCAGGCGGAAGTCATTCCAGAGGAAGAAGGGGCCTTAACAGAAGGACTGCAGGTAATTGATACTCCGTCCTCCATGCTTACAGAAGGAATGACAGTAACCGTGATTCCAACCGTTCAGTAAGGGGGAATCAGTATGTGGAAAAAGAAAGATAAGCTTCCCGCTTGCGTAACAGAGAATGTTCGGGAAGATTTGATAAAGCTGGTGGATGTGGTGAAGGTTTATGATACCGGATCCATTAAAGTACTGGGGTTAAAGCGGGTGAACTTAACCATTAAGCGAGGAGAGTTTGTTGCCATCATGGGGCAGTCCGGCTCGGGAAAATCAACGCTTATGAATATTCTAGGATGCCTGGACCGGCCCACCATGGGACATTATTATCTTGACGGCATTGATACGGCAGAACTTTCTGCTGATGACTTATCGGCAATCAGAAACCGCAAGATAGGATTTGTATTCCAGTCCTTTAACTTAATTGCAAGGACTTCTGCGTTAAAGAATGTGGAGCTTCCCATGACTTATGCCCATACTTCCAAAAAAACAAGGGAAGAACGTGCCTTAATGCTTTTGGAACGGGTGGGCCTTGGAAAAAGATATGAGCATATGCCCAATGAGCTATCCGGTGGGCAGCGGCAGAGAGTAGCCATTGCCAGGGCTCTTGCTAATGAGCCGCCTCTCATTATGGCTGACGAACCTACGGGCAATCTGGATACCGCTTCCTCCGTGGAGATCATGGAGCTGTTCTCCCAGCTTCACCGGGAAGGAGCCACTGTGGTGCTGGTAACCCATGAAGAGAATATTGCTGCATTTGCAGGGCGTATCATACGGTTTCGGGATGGGCAGCTGGTCAGCGATTTACCCAATATTCCTCAAAGTCAGGGACAGGGGGAGACTGTTAAAACGGAGAAAGAGGGGGCGCCATGCTGATAGAAAATATGAGTATGGCGCTTCACGCCATACGATCCAATAAAATGAGGTCCTTTTTGACCATGCTGGGAATCATCATTGGTATTGGAGCAGTAATTGCTATTGTATCAGTGGGTGACAGCATGAGAAACCTGTTTTCCGATGCCTATAAGGATGTGGGTTTTAACCGGGCCGTTATCATGGTATCCTGGGATGTAACAGATTTCCGCATGACGGATTATTTTACCAGGGATGAGATGGACCGGGTAAGGGACGTATACCAGGATAAAATTCAGTACATTGACAGTGATGCAAGCACCGAGGCAGAAGCCGTCAATGGGCGCAGAAAAGTAAAGTATCAGTTTCAGGGAATTGACTCCAATTATTCCGATGTGCAGCCGCTGGATATTATTTACGGAAGAGCCCTCAATACGACGGATATAAAAGGGGCGGCAAATCACGTGGTTCTGGAAGATAAGGGGGCAGTGCAGCTGTTCGGTACGGCTGACTGCGTGGGCAGAACCTTCCGTATGACCATAAATAAGGACACTCAGGAATATATGGTCGTGGGAGTCTATCATAAGGACATTTCTCCCATGATGGCCATGCTTCTTGGAAACGGGCAGACACAGTCAGGGTTTCTGCCATATACAGTTCTGACAAAATCCAATGATTACTTTCAGGATTTAAATTTTTATGTCCGGGATGGAGTGGATGTGAAAGCATTCCTGGCGGAACTCACCCGGTACGTGGCAAAATTAAAGGGCCGTCCGGAATCAGAGATCCGGACCATGTCAGTGGTAGAGCAAATGGGGAGCGTGGATACCGGTCTTTCCGCCATGGCGGCAGCGGTAGGTGGAATTGCTGCCATCTCTTTATTGGTAGGCGGAATCGGAATCATGAATATTATGATGGTTTCTGTCACAGAGCGGACGAGGGAGATCGGGATCCGAAAGGCCCTGGGCGCAAAGACAAGAGACATTATGATCCAGTTTTTAACGGAATCTGCTTTTATGTCGGCCTGCGGAGGAATTATCGGCATCTTTCTTGGAGTAGGCCTCGTTAAAGCAGGAGGAGCCGCCTTTCAGATGACTGTGGTCGTCAGGCCTTCTGTGGTGGTCATGGCTGTTGGTTTCTCGGCTCTTGTGGGCATTTTCTTTGGTCTTTATCCGGCTTCCAAGGCAGCGAAAAAAGATCCCATTGAAGCGTTAAGATATGAATAGGAGGGGAGAACATCATGCTGCTGGAAAATATGAGTATGGCAATTCATGCCATTAAGGCGAACAAGATGCGGTCCTTTCTGACTATGCTAGGAATCATTATAGGCATTGGGTCTGTCATTGCCATCGTGTCCATTGGTGATACCATGCGGTTTATGGTATCTGATCTCTATAAAAATGCGGGAGTAACTCTTGCCTATGTCTACGTCTGGCCAAAGGACGGCGGGGATATGAGAGATAGCGACTACTTTACTCTTGATGAAATGGACCGTCTGAAAGAAGTATTCGGAGATGAAATCAGTTACATAGACAGCAATGCAAGCACAAATGCAGAAGCCGTTGTCGGCCGCAATAAAGTCAAGTACCAGTTTGAAGGTATTTTCTCCAATTATCCTCAGGTCCAGAAGATCAATATTATCCATGGCCGTAATATAAACGAAGCCGATGTAAAAGGAAGAAAGAACAATGTCGTACTGGAGGCAAAGGGAGCAAAAGAGCTTTTTGGCACGGAAAATGCAGTGGGAAAGACTTTCCGTACTACCATTTATGGCAATACGGACGATTATAATGTAGTCGGAGTTTACAGAGAGGAGTTAAATCCCTTTGAGGCGATGATGGCGGGAACCAACGCTACCAGGGCCGGATATGTACCGGATTCCTTATTGACCTGGCCAAATGACAACATTTACGGTCTGCGTCTTTATGCAAAAGAAGGAACTGATATGAATGGGTTTTCTGAATTGTTCACTTCCTATCTGGCAAAGACCAAGAACCGGAATAAGGAAGATGTCACCTTCTATTCTGTATCCAGTGAAATGGGAAGTGCGGACACCATAATGGGCGGCTTATCTGCTGCTGTAGGTGGAATCGCAGCCATCTCCCTATTAGTTGGAGGGATCGGAATCATGAACATCATGCTGGTATCTGTTACGGAACGGACCCGGGAAATAGGGATCCGTAAGGCTTTAGGTGCTAAAACAAGGGATGTTTTGATCCAGTTTTTAACGGAATCCGCCATACTTTCCGCCCTGGGAGGAATCCTGGGTGTCGGCGTCGGCGGAGGGCTTGTGTTAGCAGGAGGAGCACTGTTTGGCATGAAGGTGGTCATAAAGCCGTCAGTCATCCTGGTAGCAGTGGGATTTTCAGCTTTGGTAGGCTTATTTTTTGGTATTTATCCTGCTTCCAAGGCGGCAAAGGCAGATCCTATTGACGCCCTGAGGTATGAATAAAAGAGCGCAGCACATCCGCTGCGCTCTTTCATTCATAGCAGCGGCGTCCCGCAGACTTCTGACTTCGCCAGAATCATTCATGAAATACCAGGAATGATATAAAATAATAAAAATTCCGTAAACGGCTCGCAAAGTAATAGGTTCTATGATATAATAGGGTGATATCTTATGGTTTAGTGAGGGAACTATATGCTTAGTGAAGAGAAAATAAAGATCATGACCAGCCTTGCAATGTTTGAAAAGCACGAAGGAAAAAGGATATTTCCCATCAACCGGTACTTTAAAAGTGATTACATCAGCAGTAAGCTGTTCCGTTCTTTTTTCAGCTACACCCTGAGCTTTGTTTTATGTCTGGTTTTATGGGAATTATATGATATGGAACAGTTGCTGGGTACCATGGAGTTAAAGGGCCTGACGGCGGCCGGGATGCGGATTGGACTGATCTATCTCGTTGGACTGATCATTTACCTGGGAATCAGTGCTGTTGTATATATGAAGCGGTACGAATATGCCAGCCGTGGCACAAAGGTATATTTGGCAAAATTAAAAAGGCTGGACAAGCGGTACGAGGGAAATACCAGACCTTTAAAAAGAACTAAGGGAGGACGAACATCATGATGAGCCTTCTTGTATTTAAAGAACGTTTGAAAGAGTTTTATGCCAGATTTGAGATTTATATAACACCTGTGATCAAGTTCCTATTCAGTCTCCTGGCGTTTTCACTGATGAATAAGAATATTGGCTTTATGACAAAGCTGACGGAGCCATACATTCCATTAGTACTGGCTCTGGTATGCTCTTTTTTGCCCTATGGAGCCATCTCCTTTCTGGCGGCATGTTTTATGCTTGCCCATCTGTCGGGAATTTCCCTTGAGATCACTCTGGTCATGGCTGTTTTTATTGTGGTGGCAGGACTTCTTTATTATGGATTCCAGCCGGGTGACAGTTATTTACTGGTGCTGACCCCGGTATTTTTCCTGTTAAAGATCCCTTATGCGATCCCTTTGATCGTAGGGCTTTCAGGAAGCGCCATATCTGTGATACCGGTAAGCTGCGGTGTGTTTATATATTATACGCTTTTATATGTGAAGCAGAATGCAGGAGTGCTGACCAATGATATGTCGGTGGATGAAATCGTTAAGTTCATGCAGCTCATGAAGGTCCTGCTGTCTAATAAGCTGATGCTTGTGATGGTTATAGCGTTTGCTCTTTCTCTTGTGGTGGTGGCGGTTACCCGCAACTTATCCATGGATTATTCCTGGATCATTGCCATAGTGGCAGGTACCATTGCACAGCTTGGTGTAATTTTTGTGGGAGATATCGTTGCAGATGTATCGGTATCTGTTATCGGACTCCTGGTAGGAATCCTGTTTTCCATAATAATTGCAGGAATTTATACATTTTTTGTCTTTGCTGTGGATTATTCCAGGACAGAATACGTACAATTTGAAGACGATGATTATTATTATTACGTCAAGGCAGTTCCAAAGCTGACAGTCAGTGCACCTGACGTGAAAGTTCAGAAAATAAATGCCAGAAAGCTCCAAAGGCCGCAGAGGTAGGAAAATAAAGGGAGGTGGAGACAATAGCAGATTTTTTAGACGGAATGTACTCCTGGGTATCGTTCCTGCCCAGAATATCGAAAACAAACTTAGTTGAAATTATTATCATAGCCGTTCTGCTGTATGAGCTGCTGACCTGGATCATGAATACAAGAGCGTGGACATTATTAAAGGGAATTATTGTGATCCTTCTTTTCTATCTCTTTGCATATGTATTCCGGCTGGATAATATTTTTTGGATTCTCAATAAAATTGCTACGCCGGCTGTGACCATGGCGATTGTGATCTTTCAGCCGGAGCTTCGGAAGGCTCTGGAGCAGTTAGGAAGCAAGAATCCCTTTACGGGGATTCTCACATTTGATGACGGCCGGGATAATTCCGCTTTTACGGATAAAACCGTCAA
>DEYX01000309.1 GCA_002365025.1 Hungatella sp. UBA3147
GACTTTTAATAGTTAGTCTTTTCCGGCATCTTTTTACACATGAAACCGCCTTTTCAGTTCAGTTTTCACACTTCGATCTCCAAGTGCAATCGTAACGGCAAGAATGATCACCGTCACCGTCACCGTGAATAAGGCCAGAAACGGTCTGGTAAGAAGGCCGGTCGCCCATAAAATCAAAGGAATAAAGCTGAACACTGTAACAGCAATCTGATACATAAAATAGCTCTGCCAGTTCATCCGGTTCACCAGAATCAAAAAAACAATGGAAAGATCCGCAAACAAAATGGTGCTTGGAATTCCGTAATTCACGGACCAGCCATTATAACCCGTAGAATGATCCAGGGCCACTAAAAGTATTTGCGCAGCTACCGTCTGCAAAAGGATCTTAGATGCCAGATTTGCATGGCGCAAAACAGAATATTCAACGGTAAGAGCTGTATATGCCATAAGCCCGATGGCAATGATGGACCATAGTGATCCGGAATATGTGGCATAATTGATCATCCCTAAAACAGCCCCCACAAAAAACAGCAATCCATAAAAGACGGTAACCAGCTTCTTAAGACGTTTCCTGTCATACCGGATCTGGGGATACATACCAAGATCATCCCTGTGATCCGGAACACCGTTGCTCTCAAGGCTCACCGGAATATTCAGTTCTCTAAGAAAACCGAAAAAACGATCCTGAAGCCTGGTGTCCTGAAATACGGATGTAAAGGTCACAATGACCTCTTCTCCATAGGAGCAGACCGCACATTTCATAGGCTGCCTCTTGGAAACACCGATCATGATGGAGAACCGCTCGATTTCCTTCCTGTAATCCTCTTCAATATCAATCGGACCGATATTGGAAAGAGTCATGGTGTAGGCCTTCTCATTTTTCCGGAAGACCAGGTTTAATGCACACCATTTTACAAAAAGGGGCGCGGCCCTCAGATACCACTTCTTTTCATTGGAAACATTATAGGAGATGATTTGTTCCATCTTTTCCTTTGTGATCTTTGAATCCATCTGGCTGCTTACCGCTTCCAGTACCTCGGTAAAGGTATGTTCCTCACTGGTGGATAAAAAATCAATAAGCGTCACCGCAAAAAAATTCGCAGTTGTCTCCGAGCCGAAAAAGGTCCGCAGGTTAATGGGGATACTGATGCCGATGGATTCCTCACAAGGCTTTCCATCAAGATATTCCTGATAGATCGTAAAGATCAAAGCCGCCGTCAAAAATCTGGTGATGCTGACCCCATAACTTTTAGCGACCGTTTTAAGCATCTTTAAGTCCACATAACCGTGAAGAACATTTTCCTCATCAAGAGGAAGGGCTTCTCCTTCCAGATGATAAGCTCTTCTTGAGCTGTATTTACGCTTTTCGGTCTTTTTATAATGACGGACGTAACTATCCTCCACATTCATGGATACATCCGATGATATCTTCTGAGACGCCCGGTGGCCGGTCCTTGAATTTTTCTTAAGATCCAGATACCGGTAAACAAGGGCCTTTAAAAAGTTCACCGCTCCCAGGCCGTCAGTAACCGCATGGAATACCTCCAGATTGATCCGCCTGTCAAAATATGTGACCCGGAACAAATAAAGCTGATTACTGTGAGGATCAATGAATTTGCAGGGGTAAGTCGTTTCCCGTTCAATGACCGGCATCCTCTTATTGTCCTCAAAATAATACCAGAAAAATCCCCTGCGCAGCCTCACCGAAAATCCCTCAAACTGAGGAAGGATCTCTTCCAGTGCCCGCTGTAAGGTGCCCGGATCTACCTCTTCTTTTAAAACCGCAGAAATCCGGAATACATTGCTTAAATTTTCACTGGCTATGACCGGAAATATCTTTGCCGTATTGTCAAGCCGTCTCCACCGCTCTCCCTGGGGGCTTCTCTTCATACTGACGGTGCCTCACTTCCCTGTATCCATAAAATCGAGCCGCATATCATACCAGACGGCTCCTCCGTGCACAGATCCGGACACTCCCATGTTACGGTATCCGAATTTTTCGTAATAGTGAATCAGCCTGTCCTTGCAGGTGAGTATCATTCCTTTCCTGCCACTTTTCCCTGCTTCTTCAATAAAACGTTTCATAAGCGCAGCGGCAACTCCCTGTCCCCGCCATTCTTTTATCACATCAAGTCCAAACACGCTTTGGTAAGCACCATCTGGGTTATGAAAATCTGCCTTTTCAAACATTTCGTCACAGATCGTATTCCCGTCTGTAACGCATCCATTAATAAAACCGATGATCGTCCCGTCGAAAAGCTCCGCCACAAGGAAGCTTTCTGGAAAATGATCGATCCTCTGCAAAATGGCTTCTTTCCCTGCCGCCTCTTCCGGCGGAAAACAGAGGGCCTCCACTTCCACCACCTGGTCCAAATCCTCTTTTCTTACTTTTCTAATGCTGTAATCCATCCTATCGTTTCCCCGTTTCCAAAATTGATTCTGATCTATGGAATTTTCTCTCCCAAAATTTAAAGAAAAGGCGGATTTCCCCGGTCTCCCGTCAGAAATCCTCCTCTTTCATTTACTAGACGCGGAAATAATATCCTACGCCCCACTTGGTATGCACATATTTTGGATCGCTGGGACTGGGTTCGATCTTCTCCCTAAGACGCCTTACATGAACGTCTACCGTCCGTACATCTCCCGTATCCATAGCTTTATTTCCCCACACATAAGTAAGAAGCTGTTCCCTGCTGTAAACCTTACCCGGATTGCAGGTAAGAAGCTCCAATAGGTCAAACTCCTTTGCCGTTAAATTGATCTCTTTTTCAGCAATGAACACTCTCCTGCTGTCCCGGTCCAGCTTCAAATCGCCTTCTTTTATCACCTGGCTGTCTTCCTGGTTATCCCGCTTATTCTTCTTGGCATTCCGGCGCAGGATAGCCTTGATCCTGGCCTTTACCTCAAGAATGTTGAAAGGCTTTGTAATATAATCGTCGGCACCGTATTCCAGGCCCAGGATCTTATCCATATCATTGCCCTTTGCCGTCAGCATGATAATAGGCATCTCGGAAAATTCCCGGATGGCCTGACACACTTCATATCCGTCATATTTGGGAAGCATGACATCCAACAGGACCACATCATACTCTTTCTGTTTTGCCAGATTAATGGCTTCCTCTCCGTCATAGGCACAGTCCACTTCCATACCGTCCTGTTCCAGACTGAATCTCATTCCTTTTACGATGAGTTTTTCATCATCAACTACTAAAACGCTTGCCATACTACACCTCTATCCTCTATTTCAAACCGCTATATCATCTTTTATTTTTTGAAACGCCGCATCTTTGATGCCGGATATCTTCATGATATCCTCGATCTTTTGAAATCCGCCGTGGCTATCCCGATACTTAAGGATATCAGCTGCCTTGGCTTCTCCGATTCCCCGAAGGGTCATCAGTTCCTCTTTGGTGGCTGTATTTAAATTTACCTTGTTTCTTTGTACGTTAGAGGAAGCCTCTGCCTGTAAGGATATCTCTCCCCTGGCCTTTGCCGCTTCCACCTCTTCCTTGCCAGGGACCACGATCTTCATGCCGTCCTTGACCTGCTCCGCCATATTTAAATATTCTGCCGCAGCCTGGTCTGTGACTCCACCTGCTTTCTCGATTGCCTGAAAAACCCGGCTTCCTTCTTTAAGCTCATAAACACCGGGAGAAACAACTTCTCCGCAGATATGTACATAGAAAGGCAGGGCCGTTTCCTCTCCTGCACTTCCTAAGCTGGTCTCTTCTGCCGTTAAAGCCGCCGGGCCATCACCTGCTCCAATTCCGGTAACCGTTTCCCCGGAAGATAAAGCCGATTCCTCTGACAGAGAAATCCCTGGCCTGCGAACCTCCTGGCTTCTGCTCAAGCCATAACATACACCCGCCCCTAAGACGCACAGGGCAATAAGGATGATTTTAACTTTCTTGTAATCCATGATATCCCTCCTCTTACAAAAATCTCCAAAAAAGGATACCATCTTCAGCCTATGTTACTATTCTACCTAAAGAAATAAGTAAATACAAGCACTATTTCCAAATTAATTAAATATCATGATTCCGATAATGGCAACAACCGCGCCAATCAGCTTCTTCCATTCAAATCCTACCTTTTCAACACCAAATAAGCCAAACAACTCTATGGCGTAGGCAACAATGATCTGGGAAATTACAATAATCAGAGCCGCTTTGGCCGGCCCCAGGGTTCCCATACTCCTTACTACGGTATAGGTAATGAATGCACCCAAAACACCGCCAATCAATAAGTACTTTGGCTGTACGTCAAATAGACCGGTAATGTTCTCCCTGCCGGAAAAATACCACAGAATGAGGCAGGTCAAAAATGCAGTCAGCTGTACCCAGCCTGTAGATACCCACATGCTGGTCTGCTTTGTCACTCCCGTATTAAAAACTCCCTGTATGCTCATAAGCGCTCCGGATATAAGAGCAATAATAAAGCCTGTCATTAAAACAACCTCCGTATCTCCAATTTGTTAATAATAAATCAAGCGGACCTTATATCAACTTTACTGCTTTTACTAGGTTGTGCTTAATTTGCATTTTTATACTGAATTTACAATTTGGTTATGGGTCAGACATGCAAAAACATGACTTGATAAGGCTTGACAAGCCTGAGTATTTGCGCTATACTCACAGCAAAATTGTATAAATTACACACGCTAGGGGAGCCATTGGCTGAGATTGGTAGAAACCGAACCCTCACTACTTGAACCGGATAATGCCGGCGTAAGGAAGCAATAGTAGTCCCCTCCTGCGCACACAAAGGAGGATTTTTTATGTCATTTTTTCTAACTTACTCTACGGAAAGTGAAGAGTATTTATTAAAGCCGGCAGGATACTTGCTGGTGATCGTTCTATTTGCTGCAATCTTTTTTGCCCTGCATCTTCTTGGCAGATCGTCTTCTAAATCTCAAAAGCTGCAGACCCGACAGCTGGTTTACTGCGCAGGCGCAATGGCGCTTGCAACAGTAACTTCCTTTATCAAGGTAGCCTCCCTTCCTTTTGGCGGCTCCGTCACTCTGTTTTCCATGCTGTTCATCTGCCTCATCGGTTATGTTTACGGTGTAAAGGCCGGGATCACGACCGGTGTAGCCTACGGAATTTTACAGTTTATCACGAACCCCTATATATTCGCTCCGATCCAGGTTCTTCTTGACTATCCCTTGGCATTCGGTGCTTTGGGGCTTTCCGGTCTGTTCAGTAATAAAAAGCACGGCCTTGTAGCCGGATATATTGTGGGGGTTACAGGTCGGTACTTATTCCATGTTATCTCCGGTTATATATTCTTTGCCTCCTATACACCGGAGGGCATACCCCCATTGGTTTATACTCTGGGTTATAATGCCACTTATATCCTGCCAGAGTTGGTATTAACCGTATTAATCCTGTATTTCCCACCAGTTCTGGGAGCTATCGGACAGGTAAAGCGGCAGGCATTAAACGGATAAAAAACAGAGGCACTGCTTTTTCTGCAGCGCCTCTGTTTTACTTTTTCAATAAAAAAGAGTTTTATTTTTTAAGGGCAGCCATCACCAGATGCCTGGCCAGCACAGCCGTTGTCACCGCTCCTACACCTCCTGGTACAGGAGTTGCCATGGAGGCAGTTCCTTCTAAAGAATCAAAATCCACATCTCCGCAAAGCTTTCCGTCTTTATCCACATTGATTCCCACATCAACCACTATGGCATCCGTACCTACAAAAGATGCATCCACCATCCTTGCACGTCCGGCAGCAGCCACAAGGATCTGAGCATTTTTACAGGTTTCCTTTAAATCTTCCGTACGGG
>DEYX01000245.1:0-3100 GCA_002365025.1 Hungatella sp. UBA3147
TGGAGGAAAGAAGATGAAGAAAAGAGCACTTGCCATGAGTATGGCAGTCATGATGGCAGCAGGAGCATTGTCCGGCTGCGCCAGACAGACAGGAATAGAAACAGGCAGCGCCGGTTCGACCGCCGTGGAAGCTCAGACGACTGCCGCCCAGACTGCTGAAAGCTCTGGCCCGTCAAGCACCACTATAACCTTCTGGCATTCTATGGGAGGTGTAAACGGAGAAGCCATCGATACTCTAGTAACGAAATTCAATAAGGAAAACACTTCCGGCATTACCGTAGAAGCTCAGTATCAAGGCAGCTATGACGATGCTATCAACAAGCTGAAAAGTGCTCAGATCGGCAATATGGGCGCTGATCTGGTCCAGATTTATGATATCGGTACCCGTTTCATGATCGATTCCGGCTGGGTCATTCCCATGCAGGAGCTGATTAATGAGGACCATTGGGATTTAACTCAGGTAGAACCAAACATTGCGGCCTATTACACCGTAAATGGAAATTTGTATTCCATGCCTTTTAATTCCTCTACCCCGATTCTCTATTATAATAAAGACATCTTTACGAAAGCCGGCATCGCGGAAATCCCTGACAGCCTTCCGGGAATTGAAAAAGTCGGCGATGATCTTATTGGAAAGGGTGGAGCAGGAGAGGTAATATCCTTAGGTATTTATGGCTGGTTCTTTGAGCAGTTCACCTGCAAGCAGCAGGCTCAGTACGCCGACAATGGAAACGGAAGAGAAGAAGCGGCAACGGCTGTAGATTTCGATAAAAACGGAGCCGGTGTCAAGACCTTAGCAGCATGGAAGGACTTATCGGATAAGGGCTATGCTCCTAATGTCGGACGTGGCGGTGATGCAGGGCTTGCTGACTTCAGTGCTGGCAAAGCGGCTATGACTCTGGGCTCCACCGCATCTTTAAAACAGATATTAAACGATGTGAACGGCAAATTCGAAGTAGGAACTGCATATTTTCCAAAGGTGAGCGACGATGATAAAGGCGGCGTTTCCATTGGCGGAGGTTCTTTATGGGCACTAAATAATGAGGATCCGACAAAGCAGCAGGCTGTATGGGAATTTGTGAAATTCCTTGTTTCCCCGGAAAGCCAGGCCTACTGGAATTCCCAGACCGGTTATTTTCCTGTTACAGTTGCCGCTCACAATGAAGCTGTGTTCAAAGATAATATCGCACAATACCCTCAGTTTAAAACAGCCATTGATCAGCTTCATGATTCCACCCCTCAGTCCGCAGGAGCACTTCTCAGTGTATTCCCTGAAGCAAGGCAGATCGTGGAGACAGAGATCGAGAACATGATCAACAACAAGGGAACCCCGGAAGATGCAGTTGCTAAGATGACAGAAAGCATTAATAAGTCCATTGAAGACTATAATCTTATTAACAATTAAATTCAGAGAGGATATTGACAGATGAGAACAAAAGTTTGGGCTCACAGAGGCGCTTCCGCTTATGCGCCGGAAAATACACTGGAGGCTTTTGAACTGGCCATCAGGCAGAAAGCAGACGGAATTGAACTGGATATACAGATGACAAAGGATGGAAAACTGGCAGTCATACACGATGAGACCATTGACCGCACCTGTGATGGCACCGGTTATGTAAAAGATTTCTCCATGGAAGAACTTAAAAGGTTTCGCTGCAGCAAAATCCAGCCGGAATTTGGCACCTCAGTCATTCCTGAACTGATCGAAGTATTGGAGCTTGTAAAACCTTTTGATCTCACTGTTAATATTGAGCTGAAGACAGGAGTCTTCCGCTATAAAGGAATTGAGAAGGAAGCATTAGCACAGGTGAAAAAAGCTGGGTTGGAGGAACGGGTCATCTATTCCTCCTTCCATCACCCCAGCATTGTGAAGGTGAAGAAATTAAATCCCAAAGCATTAACCGGACTTCTTTTTTCAGATGGTTTCATTAACGTTCCAGGAACGCAAAATTAATAGGGGCAGATGCACTTCATCCGTCTCTCAACCACCTCCGGTCTAAAAAACTGATTAAGGAAGCAGGAAAGAAGAAGCTTCCTCTTCATGTCTGGACCGTGAATGATAAAAACATGATGGAATACCTTGCAGAGCAGGAAATTGAAGCAATCATAACCAATTACCCTGATATTGCAAAAGAAATTGTAAACAAGAAAGGAAAATCACATGATACGATTAGTAGCATCTGACATGGATGGAACTCTTTTAAACCGATATGGAAAGGTTTCCTCCTTAAATATTGCCGCCATTGAGGCTCTTAAGCGGAAGAACATCGGATTTGTTGTCTGCACCGGCAGAAATTATTCCGATGCCTACAGCCCCCTAAAGGAAGCTGTAATTTCCTGTGACATTATCTGTATGAACGGTGCTGCCGTTTTTGACAGTTATGGAAGACAGCTGCGAAAACAACCGCTGTTAAAAGGCCAGGTAAGACGCATTCTTGATATTTGCCGGCCGTTTTCAGTTCTTTATGATTTTATGACAGAAGAGGGAAGTTACACCACCACCACCATGGAAGATTTTCGGAAAAGCTTTGAGGATAAGATTTTTCTTCCCATGGTTTCCGATGAGCATACCTACGAGACCATTGTAAAACGGTTTCATTTTACAACAGAAGAAGTGCTGCTTGGATCTTCATGGGAGATATATAAAATGTCTGTTGTCCATGAAAACCCGGAGGTCTTAATGCAGATCCGCTGCGCTCTGGAAAAAGAAGCAGAAATCTCAGTTGCTTCATCGGCTCCCTCCAATCTGGAACTGACTCACATAGGTGCGCAAAAGGGATCTGTCCTGATGGAATATGCGGCAAGCGCCAACATCAATCCCAGGGAAATCCTTGCCATTGGAGACAGTGAAAACGACCTTTCCATGCTCAGCCTTCCTCTGGGATATACCATAGCCATGGGCAATGCCTCGGAAGTGATAAAGCGCAGCGCACGACTCATAACCAGAAATAATGATGAAGATGGGGTTGCTGTCGCCATAGACTCTTTGATCCTTTCGGAAGCAGCCGCAAATTATTGATTCTTTTACCAATCTTAAATATTTCAAATCTTATTCTCTTTCTTTTAGTCCCCTGATTACAGGTACAAATAAACCTGGCTG
>DEYX01000245.1:3190-3908 GCA_002365025.1 Hungatella sp. UBA3147
GCGTTACGGCCATTGGCCGTAGTTCAACGGCGCAGTTCTTTTATTGTTTCAACAATCCTTTTCTGGTGCAGTTAAGCATTGGATGTCTGGTGCAGTTCTTCTATCATCTATCACATTTTTTATAGTGGTCAAGGTAACTATTTTGTGTTACAATAAATAGCTGATTGACTGATAAAATTAAGAGAAAAGCAAGATATCATAGGCATATTTCTGATAGAATAGATGGGATCTGCCAAAGAAAATATTGGAAAGGATTGATTACTCGATCATGGATTATGAGGATGAATTAGACCGTATGCGGGACCGAAAAAGCCGGGAGGGCAGTAAACGAACGAGGAGCACAGATAAAACTCCTCCGACAGGGAAAAAACGCCAGCCGCAGACGGTAAGAGGAGATAGAACCTATTATAGTACAGGTGACGGAAGAAACCCGCGTGTACGATATAATGGACCGCAAAACGGCGCCAAACATAAAGCGGATAAAAAACGGAAACGAAAACACAAGCAGCGAGTCATATTAATGGAGCTTGTAATTTTGGCGCTGGTACTGTTTGGCGTATTTTTTCTGTTCAAACAGCGCACCCATCAGAAAGGTTATTGGACCATTGCCGTTTTTGGCGTTGATTCCCGGGACGGAAAGCTTGAAAAGGGAGCTCTGTCCGATGTGGAGATGATCTGCAACATCGATAAGGCGACCGGTGAGATAAAACTGGTATCG
>DEYX01000358.1 GCA_002365025.1 Hungatella sp. UBA3147
TCTATGGCCGGAGCCATGGCGTTGACCACGCTGGCAGGATGCAGCAGCCAGGGTAACAGCAGCAGTACTGCAAAAAGCGAAGGTAGCAGCACAGATTCTTCCGATAAGCCAGATACCTGGATTGCAGACCGTACCATTACGGTTCAGGCCTATGTGGATGATATCGGGAATACGCTTCCGGATGATATTAACAACACGGAAACAATGAAGAAGATTACGGAGCTGACGGGCATTAAACTGGATGTCCGATATACACCCGGAGACAGTGACTCAAAGGTAATGGCTTCCCAATTTGCATCAGGTACCATCCCGGATGTGATTGTCAGCTACCTGGATGACTCCACAAGAAAGGAATTCCCACTGCTTTATAAAGCTGCCAAGGATGGCATGTTTGCAGATGTTTCCGATTATATGAAGAACAGTAAAGTGTATTCCAAATATTATGAAGATGGTTACCTTCCGCAGGATACCCATGATAATATTGTGTTCAGAAAAAATCTGGACGGTATCTATATGTGGCAGATGAATATCGACGAAATTGACCGTTCTCTGGAATACAATGCGGAGGAAGAGTATGTGGGCGGTATGTACATTCAGTCTGCCATTGCGGATGCTCTTGGTATTGATCCGAGAAAAATCAATACACAGGACGACTTTTATAACCTGCTGGTTAAAATTAAAGAAGGCGGTTTTAAGGATGATAACGGCAATGATGTATATCCATTGGGGCCGAAATACTGGGGTGGTTCTGCAGATCCCCTGAAATTTATCACCGCCGGATATCATTGGGGTGTCAGTGATAATTATAATCTGGATACAGACGGAAAAGTAAAACATATTGCTGAAACAGATTATGCCTATGACCAGATTAAATTTGTAAGAAAGCTACTTAACGAAGGACTTATGAATCCTGAGTTCTTTACCATGGACTCCACCCGTGCGGAAGAAGTTTCCAGAAATCACAGCTCGGCAATCATTGCAGATGTTCATAACTATGAAGAAATCGTATATGGAAGTGATGACTGGGTACCTCTTGGGCCGTTAAATGATATTCAGGGAGACAATAAGGAAGTGGTACACGGAAAGTCTCACCGTGGATGTATGGCAATCTCTGCAGATGCTGAGAATCCGGAAGAGATCTTCAAATTCTTTGACTGGCTGTCTACAAAGGAAGGGCAGATTATCGCCCAGTATGGCGCTGATGGAGTATCCTATGATATGGTAGACGGCTATCCGCGGCTAAAGGATGAGGTTGTCAAAAAGTTGAATGATGGCGATACCGATTATCTGATTAATACCGTTGGTTCAGGCCTTGGCGGTTCAGGAAATTACTTTTTTGAATTTGTGCTGACCAATAAAAACAACATTGATAACTTTGGGGAGCCACGTCCAGGGGCATCCGCAGGTGAATCCGCTTTCGCAAGAAGTGTAACGATTGCCAGGGATTATCCGGTGGAAAAGAAACTGGTTCCGGGGCTTGATGCAACGGCATACTTATCAGCAGATGAACTGGCGGATGTTAAGATGCAGATGGAGCTTCTGGACTGGAAGGAAACCTTTATACAGGCATGCTTCGCAAAATCAGATGATGAGATGAAATCCATTGTTGAGTCCTTCCGTGCACAGCTTAAAGCAGCAGGTGTGGAAAGATTTGAAAATCATGTAAAAGAAATTTACGATGAAAATCCAGAATCAGTAACACTTTATAAATAATATATGGAGGGGGCGCAAAATGCAAAAATTCAATAAGATGTGGCTTATATCTTTTAAGAGGAATTCATTTTGCGGCCCCCCGAAGAAAGAGGAAAGGATTGGGCAGAGAATGAAAAAATTTATAAAGACAAACCCAATGGACCTGGCAATGCAGATATTGATTTATATTATAATCATTGCACTTTGTCTGATTATTCTGCTCCCGTGTTTAAATGTACTGGCTCTTTCTTTTAATGATGGAAAGGATGCCGCCCGGGGCGGTATCTGGTTCTGGCCAAGAGAATTTACATTAAACAATTTTAAAGAGGTATTTAAAGACGGAAGCATCATGAATGCATATAGTATCACTTTGGCGAGAACAGGAATCGGAACTTTTTTAAGTCTGATGGTCACTACGATGGCAGGCTTTGTACTGAAACAGTATGATCTTCCCGGACGTAAGCCCATCACGATTCTGATTACCTTTACCATGTTGTTCGGGGGCGGTATGATTCCTACTTATATCCAGTATAAGAATTTGCATTTGCTGAACTCTTTCTGGGTATACGTAATTCCCAGTCTGGTGAGTGTAACGTACCTTATAATGGTGAGAAGCTTCTTTGAGGGGATACCGGACAGTCTGGAAGAGTCGGCAAAGCTTGATGGATGCGGTTATTTTCAGATTTATACAAGAATCATGCTCCCTTTAAGTAAACCGGTAATTGCTGTGGTGGGACTTTATACGGCGGTGAATCACTGGAATGATTGGTTTGCCGGAGCATTCTATATGAATAATACGAAGTTATGGCCGGTTCAGACCGTATTGCAGCAGATGCTGACGAAAGCCATGAGTTCTCAGCGTGAGGTTACTTCCGTGGCACAGGCACTGGCCCATAATACGGCATCCGTAACTTCGGATTCATTAAAAATGGCTGCAGTTGTGGTAACAACAGTACCGATTCTCTGTGTATATCCTTTTATACAGAAATATTTTGCCCAGGGCGCTATGATTGGTGCGGTCAAAGGGTGACTATCCCAAGGAGTGAGTATGAACGAAAAAAGATGGGATTTATACGTTTACGGTGATGTAAATATTGATATTGTAATACCTGGTGTAGAAAAGTTTCCTGAGCCGGGCCAGGAGAATGAGGTTCCGGTTATGGAGACTTTTGTAGGCGGCGGTGGCGCTCTGTTTGCACTGGGTGTGGGTAAACTGGGGCTGCATCCGGTGTTCCATGGGGAAGTAGGGGATGATTTTTATGGAACGTTCATCCGAAAGATATTTCGGGAAAATAATATAGACGATTCCCTTCTCCAAACAAGCAAAACAAAAAAAACAGGCATTTCTTTAAGCTTTACAAACAAGAAAGACAGGTCTTTTTTAACCTTTCGCGGAACGAATGAAAGCATCAATATTGATACCGTGGATGTAGAGAAGGTAAATGATGCTTCTCATATTCATGTGACAGGATATGCGGGGTCGGCAAATCACGATTCTTATTTAAGATTTCTCCGGCGAATCAAAGAGGAGACACAGGCTACAGTTTCCTTTGACTTAGGCTGGGATACCACAGGGGAATGGAAACGGGAGATTTATCATCTGTTTCCATATATTGACGTACTGTTTATGAACGAAACAGAAGCCCGGCATTACGGGCGGAAAGATGATGCCAGAAAGGCAGCGCTGGATTTTGCAGCGTATTGCGGACTGGCAGTGATTAAAATGGGAAAACAGGGTTCCATTGCCGTAAAAGGGAAAGATATTTATGAGGCAGCCGCTTATACGGTGGAAACAATAGATACCACCGGAGCCGGAGATTCCTTTAATGCGGGATTTCTGTATGGATTTTTAAAAGGAAAATCACCAGAGGATTCTCTTCGGTGTGGGAATGGCTGCGGTGCTTTGTCAGTAACTGTACTTGGAGGAAACTCAGGGTTTCCCTCAGAGAGCAGGCTTATGGAGTTTATACAGACTTATAAAGAAAATCCTGCCGGAGCTTATGGCTGATGACGGGTTTTTAAAACATATACAGGAATTTTCTATTTTTGATCCGGAACTGCTGCGTTCGATTGGATTCCTTCCCAATGAATACCTATATTATTATGTCCGGTATCCAAGGCTGGTATTTGTCCGGTTAAGATCGAAGAGGTGCCGGAAGACTGTTATTTATTGATCCGTCTGAATAAGATGTATGTAACTTACGATAAAAGCTGTGAAAACACAGTCAAGAAAAACTGCCATCAGAGCGCTGACGCTGCATCCACTTGTAAATTCTTATTCATTGGCAAAGCAGCCGGTGGATAGATACGATAAAGCGTATGGAGGAATGAAAAATGCCATTTGATTTTCACAATCGGGACAGAATTAAAAATATCATAGAGGAGCTGGAAAGCCTTAGATATAGAGACAGAAAAGACCTGGAAGGGTTGTTATTATGGGAGGATCATGGGACAATAGGCAACCGAATTCCCCAAGGGGCAGGACAGCCGGTGGAAACCGGTTTTTGCTGGAAGGGATGGGATCGATATAACTGGTTGACTGCTGACGTAGAAATTCCCCAGGAATGGAACGATAAAGAGGTACTGGGACTGTTTGACTTCGGTGCCCGGACCGGAACAGGAAATAACGGGGATTTCGAGAGTTTACTGTACTTAAACGGAAAGCCTTATCAGGCAGTGGACGGAAATCATCATGAAGTGTTTTTGGAGCCGGCAGTAAATGGCTATTTCCAGGAGCTGAAATTTCGTCTGTGGTCGGGACTAAGCGGCGGAGGAATTCCTGAGGAAAAGATGATGGAAATCCGCCTGGCGCAGATAGGAATCCTTGATCATGCCACAGATGATCTGTATTATCTGGCAAAGGCGGCACTTGAGACTTATGACTTACTACCGGTGGGAAATGAGTATAAAGAATGGATCTTAAATATTCTGGTCCATACTTTTAACAAGATTAACTTTACAGAGCCCGGAAGTGAAGAATTTTATGAGACTGTGAAAATGGCCTGGCAGTTCCTGGACTCAAAGATGGATGGCAGGGGAAAGCCCGACGTGAACGTAAGTCTGATCGGACATACGCACATTGATGTGGCCTGGTTGTGGCGGCTGCGCCATACGAGAGAAAAGGCTGCACGCTCATTTTCTACCGTGAACCGGCTTATGGAGAAGTATCCTGAATATCGGTTTCTTCAGACACAGGCACAGTTATACGAGTATATCAAGGAAGATTATCCTGATATTTATACATATATTCAAAAGCGTGTGAAAGAGGGAAGATGGGAACCCTCCGGAGCCATGTGGGTGGAGTGTGACTGCAATTTAGTTTCCGGAGAATCTATCATCCGTCAGATTCTTATTGGGAAAAATTTCTTCAGACAGGAATTCAGCTATGAAAGCGAATACTTATGGCTCCCGGATGTGTTCGGATACTCCTGGGCGCTGCCCCAGATTTTAAAAAAATCGGGGATAAATACCTTTATGACCACAAAAATAAGCTGGAACGACACCAATCGTCTGCCTTATGATACCTTCCGCTGGAAAGGAATGGACGGAACTGAAGTGACGGCCCATTTTATCACAACGACAGATCCTGGAGAGGACTATTATACTTATAACGGCAATACCAGTCCGGACGCCATAAAGGGTGTGTGGGAGCAGTATAAAAATAAGGATACCAATAAAGATCTGCTGATATCCTTTGGATTCGGTGATGGGGGCGGCGGCCCTACCAGAACCCATTTAAAACAGGCAGAAGCCGCCGGCAAGATTCCCGGTCTGCCCCATGTAAAGATGGAGATGCCTACGGAATATTTCCGCCGTCTTAACCGGACATTGAAAGAAAACCCTATGGAGGGCTATATTCCCGTGTGGGATGGCGAATTGTATCTGGAGTTTCACAGGGGGACCTATACTTCTCAGGCCTATAATAAAAAGATGAACCGGAGAATGGAATATCTTCTTCGTGATACAGAGATGCTTTCCGTACTGGCTGGGGTAACTGCGGGAGTACCTTATGATTATAATAATCTTTTAAAAGCGTGGAAAATTGTGCTGTGTCACCAGTTCCACGATATTCTTCCAGGCTCTGCTATTAAAGAAGTGTATGAAGACAGCCATGTAGAATACGGCCGGGCCCTGCAGCTGATAAAGGAAACCATGGAAGCGGTGAATCAGACGCTTTATGCACCGGAAGAAGGATGTTATACGGTGTTCAATAACTCGAACTGGGTGAGGAGCGGGGCAGCCTTTCTCCGTATGACCGATGCGGAGCTTTCTCATTATAAAGGGTATATGGTGTTTGATGAAGACGGACAGGAAGTAAAAGCAGTCTGGAAAGAAAACGGGGTGCTTATATGGGTTTTCCGGATACAGCCATTTTCATTTTCCGCTTTTCGCCTGGTGACCCCAAAAGCCGGGCATACCGGTGCGGAGCTTTCAGATTCTACGGTTGGAGCATCTCAGATTGATACGCCATTTTACACGATTTCCTGGAATGAAAAGGGTCAGTTGAACCGTATCTACGATAAAAAAGCGGATCGGGAAGTTCTTCCGGAAGGGAAATGCGCCAACGTGCTTCAGATGTTTGAAGACAAACCCAGGTGTTTTGACGCCTGGGAACTGGAGCCTACCATTGACTTAAAAAGAGAGACAGTGGAGAACTGCATTGAAGTCAATACCAGAAAACACAGTCTGGGCTGTGAAGTGGATTTTACCTGGCTGTATCATAAATCCCAAATTCGGCAGACGATGTGCCTGTATGAGGAAAGTCCGCGGATTGATTTTAAGACAACCATAGACTGGCAAGAGCGTCAGAAGTTGTTAAAGACCAGTTTTCCCGTGGATGTACGTGCGGTAGATGCCCGGTTTGATATTCAAAATGGAAATATCCGCAGGCCGATTACCAGAAATACGACCTGGGAAGCTGCTAAGTTTGAGGTGGCAGCTCACAAATGGGTGGATATCTGGGAAACCGGCTATGGAATGGCCGTGTTGAATGACTGCAAATATGGCCACGATGTGAAAGAGGATACCATCCGCCTGACTCTTTTAAAATCTGCAGTGGATCCTGATTATACGGCAGACCTTGGAACCCATGAATTTACGTATGCAATTTTGCCTCATGATAAGGAATGGTATGAGGCGGGCATTGAGCAGCAGGCATTTGATTTAAATAATCCGCTGGCCGGAAAGCCGGGTCAAAACAGACTGGGAAGTGAAAGCTGGATTTCTTTTAATCAGGAGAATCTGGTTGTGGATGCGTTGAAACGTGAAGAAAACGGAGAACGCATCATATTTCGCTTCCATGAGTTTGAGGGCAAAAGATGTGATGTGAAAATCAGCAGCAGACTGCCGGTAAGACAATGGTGTGAGTGTAATCTGATGGAAGAGGAGACAACATTTAACCCGGGAGAGATTCAAGTACCGCTGAAGCCTTATGAAATAAAGACTTTGTTGCTGGAACTGGAATAAAGAAGGAGCTGTGAACATGAGAATTCAAATTACCCGCAGCCCTATCCCCGAAAGCAGGAACTTACGTCCGGAACATGGAGAATCACTGTTTTCTTTTTTCAGAAAGCTTGGAAAGAAAGGGGAAGGTGACTGTCAGATTCGGCTGGATCAGTTGGGATTCACAACGGAAGAACTGACACAGGCCGTAGAACATGGAGTCTGCGGCCTGTATGATGGGGCTTACCGCTTTCATAAAAAGGCCTTAAAAGGTATGGACCGTAAAGAGATTTATGAGAACCGTGATGGTCTGGCTGATTATGGAGATACCTGTTATACCATTGTTGTGGGTAACAATGGGGCTATTGAAGAAAGGGAAGACAGTTATACAGAAATATCAGATGAAACGTGGAAGCAGATTCTTTTCAGAGGGGAAAACATGGGTAAATGCAGGGGATATGCCCGTACACTGGGGAATCTTCCGAACAATTATCTGCATACGGAGGAGCTGGTCCTCTATGCCGAAAATCTGGCGGAAAACCTTGGCATCTTTTGCCAGACATTAAGAAATCGGGAACTGGAAGAATTGAACTGCGGTGGTTTGCTGGCTGTAAACCAGGGAAGCAGCCGGGAGGCAGCCATGGTAATTCTTCAGTACGAAGGACTGCCAGGAGGCGAACGGATTGCTCTGGTGGGGAAAGGCCTGATGTTTGATTCCGGAGGATACCACTTAAAGTCCATGGAGGGTATGACCGGCATGAAGTTTGATATGTGTGGAGCCGCAGGCGTGCTTGAAGCTTTTGAAATCCTGGTACGTAATAAAGTCAAAAAGAATCTTATGGTAATCTTAACTTTAGCAGAAAATGTCATCAGCTCCGATGCGGTAAAAATGGGAGACGTGATTACGACATTTGCCGGAAAAACCGTTGAGATTTATAATACGGATGCAGAAGGCCGGCTGGTGCTCTGTGACGGCATCACCTATGCACAGCAGCAGAAATCAGCTTTTGTGCTTGATATGGCGACGCTGACCAATTCATCCCATGCCGCACTGGGAGATTCATTTACCGGGTTGTTTGTAAATGATGAAGATTTGCTGAATCACTGGCTGGAGGCTGCCAAGGAGTCAGAAGAGAAGTTCTGGAGGCTTCCCCTGGACTCCTCTTATCATAAGCTTCTGGAATGGAGTTCAGTCGCAGACTTTGCGAATTATGCGCCGGGAAAAGGCGCCGGAGCCAGTGTGGCGGCCTGCTTTCTGGAAAAGTTTGTAAATCCTGGAACCCGGTGGATTCATCTGGATATGGTGGGACCATCTGTGATACGCTCTGAAACTGAGGAAATGAGAGAGGGGGCCAGCGGGACCGGCATCATTACAATAGTGAAATTTCTGGAAAAACAGTAAGAAAGGAAACGATAGATGGATTTTGTATTTAATGAAACGATATCAAGGGAAGTGTTAGAGAGCTATCTGTCCCGCTGTGTAACTGCAGCAGGATTATTCGAAAGCAAAACCCTTAACGATGATCTGCGCGTTATCAAAGAGATGGGCGTAAAATTTATGGGAAGGGCATCTGGTATTTGGTATATGCCAATGGAGGACGAAGAGCATTTTCGTCTTTCCAGAGAACTAGCTGAAAAAGTCCATTCTGTGGATCCTGAGATTATTCTTCAGGCCTGCGTGTTTGAGTGGATTGTGGAGCGGATGGAGGAGATCTGGATACCGGATCATGTATTCAAAGCTTTTGGAGTGAAGCCGGAAGAGAGAACCTTTCGGATGCAGGAGGCATTGTTTGCAGATGAATCCTCCGGTTATATAAGCCGCAGAGAAGATCCGTCTAAAAATGGAGGTATCCCGGATCTGTCCCGCCCGGAAGCGCAGATGTGGTTTTATTACCGTGCAACCAGATATATTGACTGTGGGTATGAAGCTTTGCATATGGGACAGGTGCATCTATACACAGCTCATGATCCGGGTATGGAAAAGACAGCCCGGCTTTTTGCCATGATACGAGAATATGCCAGAGTTCATGGGAGACGGCACAAGGTACTTCTGGATGCCCATACCCATGGCGTTAATATCCGTGGAAAGCTTCTGTTTGATTATCACGCAATGCCATTTACCAGAGTTCCGCTTCTGGAAGTACCCGGAGAGAAGCTGGTGCTGGTGAGAGAGGGCTACAGCGAGGGGGGAGAAAACCCCAATGGTTGGACTGCAGACACTATGCCTTATTTGATGGAGTATGATAATTGGGGCGGTTTAGTGGTGGAAGACCGGGATTCCTATTCAAGAGAAGAGCTGGCATGGAGGGATTGG
>DEYX01000057.1 GCA_002365025.1 Hungatella sp. UBA3147
ATGAAATTCTTGAGCTGGTCCAGTGGCATCCTTCCAAAGGGGTTATTATTCTGCCGGTGGTTACCGGTAGGCCTGCTGGATCCTTCCGTCTGGGATTGAGATTGGAACTGGGATTGGGATTGGGCCTGGACCGGAATGGTGGAACTTGGTACCGGGCTTGGATCCGGGGAGGAGTTGGCCAGCCTAAGACCCTGGGAGAAGTTGATAATAAGGTCAATGAGATCCTGTTCCGCCGGATTCGCAAAGGACTTTATGGTGTTCAGCATGTCAAGGGGGTTGTTATTCCGCTCTCTTTCCCTTGAGGAATTGAGTCCCATGGCAGCTACCTCTCCTTCTTCAAAAAGATTAATGGTGCGGCGCAGCTCGTTTATTTTAACGAAGTAGGACATAAAACGCTGCTGGGAAACACTCATATAAGGCAGGGCAGCCTTCATCATCTGAAGATGATTATCACCGATAAGGGAGTCCAGATCATTTGCGCGAATATTTTGCTCGTTGTTCATGGCATAAGATTCCTTACTTTTCTTGTTGACAATATATGCGTCTGCATATATTAGTATTACAGGAGAGTGATTTAGATATGAAAAGCCGATTAATCATAGATGGAAATTCAGTATATGAAATTGATGAAGATTGCATGAAGAGAAAGCAGAACAAGAGCTCCTTAAAAGGAGTAAGCAGCCAGAACTCTTTTCAACGACCTGGAAAAAACAACGGTCAGAGCCGCTAATAAATAAAAAACAAGGCCCGATCTGTAAAAGATCGGGCCTTGTTTTATGTTTGCTTAGCAGAAGAAGTTATTTCCGCCACCACAGCAGAGCAGAAGAATGATAATCAGAATACAACTGCAATCATTACCGCCGCCGCATCCACCACCACAACTGTTGTTGCAACCGCCACCGAAACCGAAGCCGCCGCCACCGCCACAGAAGCACAGGATAATGATCAGCCAGATAATATTGAAGCCGCCATTATTACCACATCCTCCATCACATCCGCATCCACAGTTAGTTGCTGCCAGATCACTCATATTGGTTCCTCCAAATAATTTGTTTACAATGTAAGTGTATGAATGTCAGCTTGCCACTGTTTCCAATTTTTCTTAAAATTTTAGAATTGTTATGATTGAACTTATCCCAATGTTGTGTATAATTAGTACAACAGAGAAATAAGGAGCAAAAGATGGAAAAATTATATTATGACAGACCTTATGTAAAAACATTTGAAGCGGTAGTGATAGATTGCAGGCCGGGAAAGGACTGCTATTTTGAGGTGTTACTGGATCGGACGGCTTTTTATCCGGAGGGGGGCGGACAGCCGGCTGATACCGGCAGTCTGGGGGAAGCGGCGGTCCTTGATGTCAGGGAAAGGCCGGAAGGCATTGTTCATATTACGGATAAGCCCCTAAAGGCCGGAAGCAGGGTGAATGGAAACATAGACTGGGAGAGGAGATTCTGCCATATGCAGAATCATTCCGGAGAGCATATATTGTCGGGAATCGTACATAAGCATTATGGCCTTGATAACGTAGGATTTCACATGGGAAAGGATGAGGTGACCGTGGACTTTAACGGAATCCTCACCATGGAACAGATAGAGGCAGTAGAAACGGAAGTGAATGAACTCATCTGGCAGAATATTCCAGTTCTGGAGTCTTATCCGTCAAAGGAAGAGCTATCCCGTATCGATTACCGGAGCAAAAAGGAATTGAGCGGGCAAGTCCGGCTGATCGAGTTTCCGGGAGGCGATGTGTGTGCCTGTTGCGGAACCCATGTAATAACGGCCGGAGAAATCGGTTTTTTGAAAGTGACTGGGATGATTCATTATAAGGGCGGTGTCAGGGTGACCATGCTGTGCGGAAGGATGGCTCTTGAAGATTACCGCAAAAAACAGAAGGCAGTGTCCGGAATTTCCGTCCTGCTGTCGGCAAAACCGGATCATCTCCTGGAGGCAGTTGAAAGATTGAAAGAAGAAGGGCAGAAAAAAGATGGAAGAATCGGCCAGCTTTCCAAAGAGCTTTTAGAAAGAAAGACCGTAGATTATCCGGAACTGGATGCGCCTCTTCTGGTTTTTGAACATGACCTATCCCCGGTACAGCTGAGACAGTTTTGCACGATGCTGTATGAAGGAGGGAAGGGAAGCGTTGTTTTGGCATGTTCCGGAGATGATGGTGTCTTTCAGTATGCACTTGGAAGCGGTCAGATGGACATGAGGACGCTCAGCAAAGCATTAAATAGAAGATTAAACGGCC
Source organism: Hungatella sp. UBA3147 (assembly GCA_002365025.1). Taxonomy (GTDB): domain Bacteria; phylum Bacillota; class Clostridia; order Lachnospirales; family Lachnospiraceae; genus Lacrimispora. The sequence goes on from DEYX01000057.1 coordinate 2,252, forward strand.
GGGGGGGTGGAAGCTCCCTGATGGCCCAGGGCACCTTTCAGGCTTTACAGGAAGATATCAGACAAGCTTTTGAAGAGGAGTCATAAAAGGAGAGTATGATGGAATTTAATGACAGTACAATTAAAAAAATACGGGGCCTGATCGTATTTGCCGTAATCGTGGTGGTGGCAGGCTGGAATTATCGCAGCCTGTTAGCCCTGGCGATGAAGATGGTGGGATTTATCTCGCCCTTTCTTTTGGGAGGCGTTATGGCTTTTATCCTCAATGTGCCGATGCGCAGGATCGAACAATTGCTGCCGGTGAAGAAAGATAACAAAATCCGCAGGCCGTTAAGCCTTTGCCTTACCCTGGTGTTTGTAATTGGGCTGTTGCTGCTTGTTATTTTTGTTGTGTTGCCTCAGCTTATTGATACCGTTATTAGCCTGCAAAACAGCATTCCGGCGTTTCTTGCAGGGATTAAAGAGGAAGCTGAGAGGCTGTTTGTCCAGAACCCTGAAATCGTGGATTATATCAACAGCATTGAGATTGACTGGAAATCCTTTCTGGAAAAGGTGGTTGGATTTTTATCCGCCGGAGCGGGTTCGGTACTTTCTTCCACTGTGTCGGCCGCCCTTTCCATTATCAGTGGGATGACCGCCTTTTTAATCGCCCTGGTCTTTGCCATTTATATTCTTCTTCAGAAGGAGACTCTTTCACGGCAGGTACAAAAGCTGATGAAGGCATTTCTTCCGGAAGAGGTGACCTTGCGGACGCTTGAGATTTTAACGCTGGTTTCTGAAACCTTTTCCCATTTCCTTACGGGACAGTGCATGGAAGCAGTCATTCTTGGGAGTATGTTTTTTTTGACCCTGACAGTTTTTGGTCTTCCATATGGGATACTTATCGGTGTTTTGATTGCATTTACAGCCCTGATCCCGATGTTCGGGGCATTTATCGGCTGTGCCATCGGGGCGTTTTTAATGCTGATGGTAAGGCCATTGGATGCATTTATTTTTTTAATCATCTTCTTTGTGCTTCAGCAGGTGGAAGGAAACTTTATCTACCCTCATGTAGTGGGAAATTCCGTGGGACTTCCTTCCATCTGGGTCCTGGTTGCAGTCACCATCGGCGGCAGCGCCATGGGAATTGTGGGAATGCTGATTTTTATTCCTCTCTGTTCCGTGGTGTATGCTATTCTCCGGGAAATCGTGAATGAAAGGCTGGAAAAGAAGAAGAAGCCTAGAAACAAAAAATAAAAAAGCTGCCCTGCTGGTTCTATCGGCCAGCAGGGCAGCTTTCAGTTCCTATCCTCTCGCCCACCGCGCCGGATACCATTTCTGGAACCATACAGTAAATGCACCCATAAACGCAGGCAAAGCAGAATTGATTAAACCGATATAAGATGAGTAATCAGTACCCATCAGAATATAGGTCCAAAACGGCGTAATTACATATAAGCCTCCCCAGGCAGCGGTCAAAATGCGGTTTGTTCTCATGAACAGCGGATTTGAAAATGCGTTTTCATTGCCATAGTGGGCTGCGCTGTAATGGGCGGTCAGTGGTATTTTGGGAAAAACACCGATGATCCATATCAATCCGAATATCAAATAGCTGCCGGAAACGACCAGCTTCGTATCTGCGCCGAATAAGACTGCCAGCGAAAGTCCGGTTACAACCGGGATGCTGATTTGCTCATAAATAACAGGCTGGAACACAAACCATAATAAGGTCACAGACGCAGACGTGACAATGCCGGCTGCAGCACCGATCGTGGGATTTATGGCTATTGTTGTCCAAATAACAATCCAGGGTAGGAGAAAGGTCATCATGTTGGTTTTGCGCTGCGGCATTTTGCTGGTTGATTTTGATGGCGGTGTACCAAACAACTCATTCCACTTAAGCATGAGATTAAAATCGCCAAGTATTTTATAAAGACGTTTAAATAACGCATCCTGTCCGGAAATTTCACCGCGGGAGATAGAACGCCAGAGGGAATACGGAGTTTCAATCCTTGTGGTATAAGGTTTGAAACCGTCCGTTATTACCTCGGCCCCTTGTTTTGTCAGCATGATCTGATAGGTTTTATCAATATCGGTATAATAAAACTCCAGTACACGTTCCACACCGTCCGGTCTATATAGAGCCGCCATCTGAATCGTAAAATTTAAGCTGTCATCTTCCGTACCGGTATCATCGTTTTTAGAAATACCCCAGGAGGCATCAGCCATTTTTTCAAATACATCCCGGGGATATAAAGGTTCCGTAAGCTCTGCCTGTGTCCCGGAACGAATTCCACAGGCGGCATATTCCGCCCCGGCACGGCGTACGATATCCAGATACGCATCCGTGCGGCCTTTTAATTCCGGCAAATGAAACAGTTCTCCCTGGCCGCAAAGAATTGATGTATAGCTGCCTTTGCCGCATAAGTGGTCAAACATGGCGATAACGGCGTCATAATTCCCTTTTTGTGTCCAAAATCCGCAAGTTGAAATAACAAGGTGTTTTTGATGGGTCAAATCAACCCTTACCGGATGATTTCCGCTTTCGTTTCCTCCAGCCATGAAAGGTAAATTCAGTGGCAATTGCCGGTCAATGAGATTTTTTAAATCGCCGGGAACGCCGAAATAATACAGCGGAAAAGACCAGATGATCACATCGGCTGCAATTATTTTGGCGAGAATTTCACTCATATCGTCGTTTATGACACACGTTCCCGGTGTTTTATTCCAACAGGCAAAGCATCCAAGGCAGCTCTTTATGTTGGCTTTTGCTACGTCAATAATCTCTGCATCTTCCCATTGAGCTCCCTCTAAAAATGCACGGGTAAGGTACATGGTATTGCTGCTTTTACTTTTGGGAGAACCATTCAAAACTAAAATTTTCATCGTTTCATCTCCTCTAACATAGCAATCGCCTTGTCTGCCCAGTTAAGTCCGGCATCAAAAAACACATCTCCGTAAAGCGCTACTATTTCCCAATATTTTGTTTTTCGGTCGTCGCCGACAATTGCTCCATATTCAGAGATTATATCATGGGCGGCGCTCATTTCCTTGCTGCTTTCCATACATTGTTTGCGATAGGTGCGGAGCATTTCCAATGATCGATCGATATTTGTCTCTCCGGCAAAGAATACGCGCATCAGAAATGCACTTCTTATACGCATTGCGTCGGCAATATCCGATTCCGGCGAGGACAGCCAGTTACCAAGTTCCTCTTTTCCGCTGTCTGTAATGCTATACACCCGTTTGTTGGGCTTTTGGTTCTGGATCACACGCTCGCTGGTCAGCCAGCCGCAGCGCTCCATGGCATCCAGTTCACGGTAAATCTGGCTGTTCTTTGCCTGCCAGAAAAACGAAAGAGAATCCTTAAATGCCTTATCCAGTTCATAGCCCGTCATTGAGCCATAATTCAGCAATCCAAGCAGACCATGCTTCAGTGACATATATATACCCCCTTTATTATATATTCAACAAGTTGATTATATAATAAAGGGGGTATAGTGTCAAGTTCAACCTGTTGTTTTTCACGCTTTTTCAGATAACTATGAGGCGTGCATGATCTTATGGCTGGCAGAGCGAAAAAGGGCAGGGGTCAGAACAAAATAAAAACCGCAGGACACAATGATCCTACAGTTTTTATCAGAAACATAATCTCTTTTTTCTGTTATTCTCCCTGATACATGTATTTAATGAGTCTTTCTACATCTTCCGGGTCATGAGCAACCAGCTCCAGTTCATTGATGATGCTGCCGTTGGAAAAAATGGTGGCCATGGATAAGTACTGGCTTAATTTGGACTTTAAGTTGATCCGGTCACCTTCCTTGGAAACCAGCTCAACGGTGCCTTTGCACTGCTCGATTACCTTGAAAAATTTTTCTACATCTGTGATATTTTGAATTTTCATGTGAATCCCTCCTCTGAAATGTCCGTGAAATGAATGTCATTTCCTACGTCCTTATTATAGCAGTGTTCCTTCTCTGGTACAATATGGAAAAAACAAGAAAAAGAAGTCAAACCGCTGTTTATTATGTATAATAAGAACATAAATGTGAAAAGGGAGATAGGATCATGAAGAGGATACGGGAATATGGCATCATCACGGGGAGACTGGCTCCGGGACCCCTTAATAAAATCACGGATGTGGGAGGCGTTCTGGTGGGACATACCACGATCGATACCATGGATCACAAAACCGGAGTCACGGTCATCATTCCCTGTAAGGACAATCCCTTCCGGAAAAAGCTGGTGGCAGCGGCTTATATTCATAATGGTTTTGGCAAAAGCCAGGGACTGATTCAGATGGAAGAGCTGGGAACTTTAGAAACACCTATTGCCCTTACCAACACGTTAAATGTAGGGAAGGTTCACGATGCTCTGGTGGATTTAATGCTTGAGAGATGCAGGAAAGAGGGTGCGGAGTTAGCTTCTGTAAATCCTGTAGTGGGAGAGTGCAATGATTCGGTCTTAAATAACATCAGCGAAAGGGTTATAGGACTTGAGGAGGTGAAGGCGGCTGTTAAAGATGCTGTGCCGGATTTTGAAGAAGGGGCCGTAGGAGCCGGCTGCGGAACGGTATGCTATGGCTTAAAGGGAGGAATCGGGTCTGCTTCCAGAAGGTTTATAATCGGAGGAGAGACCTATACCCTTGGAGTATTGGTGCAGTCGAATTTTGGAAGCACCGGGAACCTGATGATAGGCGGGCGGACTGTTGGAGAGGAAATTGCCCGGATAACAGAGCCGCAGGTTCTGGACAGAGGCTCTATCATGACCGTCATAGCTACGGATCTTCCTGTCTCAGACCGTCAGTTAAAGAGAATTATAAAGCGGGCCGGGGTAGGGCTTTCCAGAACAGGTTCCTATATGGGACACGGAAGCGGAGATATTATGATTGGCTTTACCACGGCAAACCGGATATCGGAACAGGCAGAAAAAGAACTGCTCTCCATCCGCATTCTAAAAGAAAGTGCCCTGGAGACGGCCTTTACGGCTGCGGCAGAAGCGACGGAGGAAGCGGTCCTCAATTCTCTTGCCATGGCAAAAACAACCACAGGCTGCAAAGGTAATGTGGTACATTCCCTGACGGACCTGTGGCTTTCCAAAGAGCGGTCTTAATCAAAATCTGCGTGATAAACCTGATCGGGCGAGTGAATGTCAATGGAGCTTAAATTAAACTGGTCTTCGAAAACCTGGATTTTATATTCAAAAAAAGTATCATCCGTTTTCTTTGACATGAATACATAGGCCCCCGGTTCCTTATCCTCAATCTCATCGCAGATCTCGTCGTAGATTTCTTCCCCGTCCACCGGGCCTTGATAGCCGGTCATGCGGATGGCTTCTTCAATTGCCTGATAGAATTCTTCCATAAAACAGTACCTCGTTTCTGATTCATTTTATATGGATACTATTATAAGCAATCTTTTCCATTGCTGCAAGAATTACTTGAATCTTATTTTAGAGGGTGTATAATGGACAAGGTCAAATACCTCGCAGTAAGCTAAGGGATATTTGTTCCTACAGCATTTGCCAGTCGAAAGAATGCAGCCTGGCTTATAGCCTGCGTAAAATAAAATGGAGGGATTGGATATGGATTTATTATACAGACCAAGAAGATTAAGAACATCAGATACCTTAAGGAAAATGGTACGGGAAACCAGAGTTTCAAAGGAATCTCTTATTTATCCGCTGTTTGTGGTGGATGGAAAAGAAATTGTGGAAGAAATCCCTTCCATGGAAGGCCAATACCGTTACAGCGTGGACCGGCTTCCTCAAATTATGGACCGGCTCGTAAATGCCGGTGTGAAAAAAGTCCTGTTGTTTGGTATTCCGGCTCATAAAGACACTTGCGGCAGCCAGGCCTACGATGAGGAGGGCGTTGTACAACGGGCCATCCGCTTTATCAGAGAGCATTATCCTATGGTATACATTGTTACGGATGTGTGCATGTGTGAATATACATCCCATGGTCACTGTGGAATCCTTGACGGAGAATCGGTTGATAATGACAAGACCCTGGAATATTTGAACATGATAGCCCTATCCCATGTAAAAGCAGGAGCTCATATGGTGGCCCCTTCCGACATGATGGATGGCAGGATCGGTTCCATGAGACAGGCCCTTGATGAGGCAGGATTTGTGAATGTGCCGATCATGGCTTATTCTGCCAAATATTCTTCCGCATTTTATGGGCCATTTCGGGAGGCTGCCGGATCTGCGCCGGCTTTTGGGGACCGGAAAAGCTATCAGATGGATTATCATAATAGGAAAGAAGCATTAAAGGAAGTAGAGTTAGATGTGGCGGAAGGAGCCGATATCGTGATGGTAAAGCCTGCACTTTCTTATCTGGATATCATAAGAGAAGTGGCAGACCGTCACGACCTTCCTGTGGCCGCATACAGTGTAAGCGGTGAATATGCCATGATAAAAGCGGCTTCTAAAGCCGGTTTTATTGAGGAAGAAAAGATTGTTTGCGAGTCAGCAGTGAGTATATACCGCGCAGGGGCGGATATCCTTATTACATATTACGCAATAGAACTTGCCTGTTTCATGGATGAAGGAAAAATAGGCTGATAAAGATGGCGGGGGAGGGGATCAAAGGCCCTTCTCCCTCCGTATCCTTTTAATATCGTCTAAAAGAAGCGCAGTTATCCGCAGGCCTCCCCGTCCGACACCTAAGCTGATATCAGGCTTGTTGCTTCCATGAAAATCAGAGCCGCCTGTGGGAAAGAGGTCGTATTTCCGAGCCAGTTTTCTTAATTTGCCGCTTTCATACTGATTATTGGAAGAGTGGTAGACCTCCAGACCCTGAAGCCCCAGATCCTTTAAATAGCAGACCAGTTCCTCTGTTTTTTTATCTCCCAGGTGATATTGGTATGGATGGGCCAAAACAGGGGAAGCATTACAATCGGTAAGGATTTTCATGGCGTGCTCCGGCGTGATCTTTTCTTTGCGTGGGCAGTAGGGACCGCTATAGTCCAGATATTTTTTAAATGCCTGATCCATATTCTTTACATAGCCTTTTTCAAGAAGAACCCGGGCAAAATGGGCACGGGTTATGACCGTGTCAGGATTTCCTGCCATTACTTCATCTAATGTGATGGAAATGCCGGCATTTTGGAAACGGCGTATCATTTCCTCATTCCTTTTTTTTCGAATTTCTTTAAGAGCAACCGTTTCAGAGATAAATACCCGGTCCGTTGGATCGACATAAATCCCCAGGATGTGAATTTCTTCCCCCTGGTACACACAGGAGAGTTCAATTCCGGGGATGATTTCAATTGGAAGCCCGTCAGCAGCAGCCTGGGCTTCTGAAAGACCGTCAATGGTGTCATGATCGGTCAGTGCAATGGCAGCCAGGTCCTTTTCTACGGCCAGGGCCACCACTTCGGAGGGAGTGAATGTGCCATCCGAAGCATTGGAATGAACATGCAAATCGACAAATTTCATAAAAACCTCCAAAATGAAATAGATTGGTAACACTATAGTAACATGTTTTTTTCATTCTGTAAAATGTTGAAAAAAGACGAAAAATAATTAAGAAAATTCATAAAATCGTAATAGCATTTCCCACAAAGTATGGTATACTACTCAATGTAAAGCTACAAAATCATGTAAAAAGGTGAAGTTAATGAATCAAATAGATAACAGACAAAGAGGTGGGGGAAGAACCAATTCTTCCCGGAACGGAAGCAGTAAAAATGCATCGGAAACAGGCCGCAGAACAGGACAGGCTTACAGAACGGGAAGCTCCTATCAGCAAAGGCGGGGAAAGAAAAGAAAAAGAGGCCCTCAGTATAACATTACAAAGATTCTTCTGGCGATCATTCTGGCTGTTGCTGCTTTTATCTGCGTTATGGCGGCTGTTAAGCTTATTGGAGGCCGTAAGGCAAAAGAGACGGAGGTCAATACCCCAACCGTTTCAGAGCCGGAATTACGGAAAGAAGTTAAAGTCGATGGAATCTCCATCGCCGGCATGTCCAGGGAAGAGGCCCGGGATGCCATTGAAAAGAAATATCAGTGGGGAATGAAGGCCACCTATCATGACGATCAGTACGAAATTGAGAATCTGCTGGACAAAAAGCTGGACTCCCTGCTTGAAGAAATATATTCAGGTGAACCAAAGGAAAGTTATACCCTTGAATTTGACGGACTGGATGAGGACGTTCAGGCTGAGGTAAAAGCCATCGCAGGAAAATGGGATGTTGCCGCCAAGAACGGTTCTATTTCAGGATTTGATAAAAGTGCCGGGAAATTTGTCTATTCCGGAGAGAAAAACGGGATTGTGATTAATCAGGATAAGCTGGCATCGGATATTTTGACCCAGCTCAAGGATAAGAATTTCCAGGCGGTTATCGCGGCGGAAGGCAAGGAAGTTGCCCCTAAGATAACGGAAGCCCAGGCAAAGGAAATGTATAAGGTCATAGGTACTTATACTACAACGACTACGGCAAACAGTGCAAGGAATAAGAATATCGAACTGGCTTCTGAGGCCCTGAACGGGGTGATTCTGCAGCCGGGAGAAGAATTCTCCTTTAATAAAGCCACAGGGGAGCGTTCCACTGCAAAGGGATATCGTCCGGCAGGTGCTTATTTGAACGGAGAATTAGTTGAGGAGCCCGGAGGAGGCGTATGCCAGGTGTCTTCTACCTTATATAATGCGGTAGTATTCGCAGGGATTTCTACTACGGAGCGCCACGCCCACAGCTACGAGCCTTCCTATGTAACACCGGGAGAGGATGCTATGGTCAGCTACGGCGGACCTGATATGAAATTTGTCAATAATTCTACCACTGCAATAGCCATCAGAACCAGCTTTGCCGACCGGAAGCTTAAGATCTCTATTGTGGGAATTCCGATTCTGGAGGAGGGTGTCACATTATCCATGACATCGAAAAAAACAGCAGAATTAGATGCTCCGGCGCCGGTTTATGAGGAAGACCAGACACTTCAGCCTACGGAGGAAAAGATCGTTAAGGCTGAGACCAAGGGAAGCCGCTGGGTGACCAATCTGGTTACCAAAAAGAATGGCGTTGTGGTTAGCGATGAGTTTTTCCATAACAGTACGTACCGCGGAAAGCCGGCTACCATCAAGCGGAATAAATCCGGAGTTGTCATTCCGGTCACTGATCCGGCGACTTCTGTCCCTGAAACCACTGAAGTAAGTCCCCAGGGACCGGGAGAGACCACCGCACCTCACGATAATGAGACGGCTGGAAATTCCGGAGTGCCTCAGGGCCCCGGTACCACAGAAACTCAGCCTACCCAGCCCCAGGGACCGTCTTCTACCACAGAAGCGGCAGGCGATAACGGAGGCCAGAATGTCATTCCTCCCAACCCTTTTAACTAAAAACAAAATAAAAACAAAATAAAAACACGATAAAAACAAAATAAAAACAAAACAAAAAAAGACAGGACTGGACAGAATACTCGTTCCAGTCCCTTTTTATCGGATTGTTTTGAAAATAATACTTAAATTTCCTGTTTTAATATTTGCTTTTTGTTGAATAATTGTTATAATAATGTCAGGTCACTTTCCCTATACGGGAACCAATTTATACATTATTCACATTTGCAGGAGGAAATCAAGAATGGCAAGAAAAATGAAAACCATGGATGGTAACCATGCAGCAGCTCATGCGTCATACGCATTTACTGATGTAGCGGCTATCTATCCGATTACCCCATCTTCACCTATGGCTGAAGCAACAGATGAATGGGCGACAGACGGAAGAACCAATATCTTCGGTCAGAAAGTACAGATTACAGAGATGCAGTCTGAGGCAGGTGCAGCAGGTGCAGTACACGGTTCCTTAGCAGCAGGTGCACTGACCACCACCTATACAGCTTCTCAGGGTCTTTTACTGATGATCCCGAACCTTTATAAAATCGCAGGCGAGCAGTTACCAGGTGTAATCAACGTATCCGCACGTGCAGTTGCAAGCCATGCTTTATCTATCTTTGGTGACCACTCCGACGTATATGCTTGCCGTCAGACAGGCTGTGCTATGTTATGCGAATCCAGCGTACAGGAAGTTATGGACTTAACTCCGGTTGCTCATATGGCAGCACTCGAGGGAAAAGTACCATTTATCAACTTCTTCGACGGTTTCCGCACATCCCACGAGATCCAGAAGATCGAAACCTGGGATTATGAGGACTTAGAAGAGATGGTAAGTATGGACGCGATTGACGAATTCCGTCGCCGTGCATTAAATCCAAACCATCCGGAATTAAGAGGTTCCGCTCAGAACCCTGATATTTTCTTCCAGGCAAGAGAAGCCTGCAACCCTTATTATGATGCTCTGCCTGCAATTGTACAGAAATACATGGATAAGGTTAACGCAAAGATCGGAACTGATTATAAATTATTCAACTACTACGGCGCACCGGATGCGGAGCATGTAATCATTTCCATGGGTTCCGTAAACGATACCATTGAGGAAACTCTTGACTATCTTCTGGCTTCCGGAAACAAGGTAGGTGTAATCAAGGTTCGTTTATACCGTCCTTTCTCTGCACAGGCTTTCATTGATGCTATCCCGGATACCGTTAAGACTATTTCTGTATTAGACAGAACAAAAGAGCCAGGTTCCTTAGGCGAGCCGTTATACCTTGATGTTGTTGCAGCTCTTAAGGGAACTAAGTTTGATCAGGTGAAGATCTTAACCGGCCGTTATGGTTTAGGTTCCAAGGATACAACACCAACTCAGATCGTTGCTGTTTATGATAACAAGGAGAAGAGTCCGTTTACGATCGGTATTGTAGATGATGTGACCCATCTCTCTCTTGAGACAGGTACACCAATCGTTACCACTCCGGAAGGAACTTCAAACTGTAAGTTCTGGGGTCTTGGTGCAGATGGTACCGTAGGTGCCAACAAAAACTCCATAAAGATCATCGGTGACAACACTGACATGTACGCTCAGGCTTACTTTGATTATGACTCTAAAAAGTCCGGCGGTGTTACCATGTCTCACTTACGTTTTGGACACAAGCCGATCAAGTCTACTTACCTGATCCGTCAGGCTAACTTTGTGGCTTGTCACAATCCTGCTTATATCCGTAAGTACAACATGGTTCAGGAACTGGTTGACGGCGGTATCTTCTTATTAAACTGTCCATGGGATGCAGCTGGTCTTGAAAAGCATCTGCCAGGACAGGTGAAGAAGTTCATTGCTGACCACAACATCAGATTCTACACCATCGATGGTGTAAAGATCGGTATTGAGACCGGTATGGGCCAGACACGTATCAACACCATCCTTCAGTCCGCATTCTTCGAGCTGACCGGAATCATTCCTTCCGAGAAGGCGAACGAACTGATGAAGGCTGCTGCAAAGGCAACCTACGGACGTAAGGGTGAAGAAATCGTTATGAAGAACTGGGCAGCCATCGATGCAGGTGCAAAGGGCGTTGTTAAGGTAGACGTTCCTGAAAGCTGGAAAAACTGCGAAGATGAAGGTCTTGATTATAAGTTTATTACGGAAGGCAGAAAGGATGCCGTTGATTTCGTTAATAACATTCAGTCTAAGGTAAATGCACAGGAAGGAAATTCCCTGCCTGTATCCGCATTCAGCGATTATGTCAATGGTTCCACACCATCCGGCTCTTCCGCATACGAGAAGCGCGGTATTGCAGTTACTATTCCTGGCTGGGTTCCAGAAAACTGTATCCAGTGTAACTTCTGTTCCTATGTATGTCCTCACGCTGTTATCCGTTCCGTAGCTCTGACTGAGGAAGAAGCAGCAAGAAAGCCAGAGGAGATGAAGACTCTTCCGATGACAGGCATGCCAGGATACCAGTTCGCTGTGACTGTATCCGCATTTGACTGTACAGGCTGCGGTTCCTGTGCAAACGTATGTCCTGGAAAGAAGGGCGAGAAGGCTCTTGTTATGGTCAATATGGAAGAAAACTGCGAAGAGAAGCAGAAAGTATATGATTTCGGCCAGACTCTTCCGATCAAGCAGGAAGTTATCGACAAGTTTAAAGAGAATACCGTTAAGGGCAGCCAGTTCAAGAAACCTCTTCTTGAGTTCTCAGGAGCATGTGCAGGCTGTGGCGAGACACCTTATGCAAAACTGATCACCCAGTTATTCGGCGACAGAATGTATATTGCAAACGCAACCGGATGTACTTCCATCTGGGGCAACTCCTCACCATCCACACCTTATACCGTAAATGCAAAGGGACAGGGTCCTGCATGGGCAAACTCCTTATTCGAAGATAATGCAGAGTTCGGTTACGGTATGATGCTGGCTCAGAGCGCTATCAGAGGCGGCTTAAAGGCCAAAGTTGAAGAGGTCATGAATTCCGAGAAGGCTTCCGATGAAATCAAGGCAGCTTGCAAGGAATACCTGGATACCTTTGAGGCAGGCGCAACCAATGGTTCCGCAACAGATAAGTTAGTTGCAGCATTAGACGGCATTGAGTGTGATACCTGCAAGGCTATCATTAAGGATAAGGATTTCCTTGCTAAGAAATCTCAGTGGGTATTCGGCGGCGACGGCTGGGCTTATGATATCGGCTTCGGCGGTGTAGACCACGTACTTGCAAGCGGCAGGGATATTAACGTTATGGTATTTGATACAGAGATCTATTCCAATACCGGCGGACAGTCCTCTAAGGCTACCAAAACAGGTGCTGTTGCACAGTTCGCAGCAGGCGGTAAGGAAACAAGAAAGAAAGATCTTGCAAGCATCGCTATGAGCTATGGCTATGTATACGTTGCACAGATCGCCATGGGCGCTGATTATGCACAGACTGTTAAGGCAATCGCTGAGGCAGAGGCATATCCAGGACCATCTCTGATCATCGCTTATGCTCCATGTATCAGCCATGGTATCAAAAAGGGCATGTCCAAGGCTCAGACAGAAGAGAAGCTGGCTGTTGAGTGCGGTTACTGGAACAACTTCCGCTACAATCCAGCTGCTGAGAAGAAGTTCACCTTAGACAGCAAGGCTCCTGCATTAGAAGGATATCAGGAATTCTTAAAGGGCGAGGTTCGTTATGCTTCCCTGGCTATGAAGAATCCTGAGAGAGCAGCTGAATTATTTGCAAAGAATGAGGCAGATGCGAAAGAGCGGTATGAATACCTGCAGAAGCTGGTTACTTTATACGGCAATGATTAATTGATCTTTATATAATAAGTTACAGGCCCTGATGAAACCATCCGGGCCTGTTTTTTTCGATGGATTCATTGATTTTACTCAAAAAGGCGGGAGTATTTAAACAAAGACAGGCACTGGGCTTTTATGAGAGAATAAACTTACTATATAGCGATAAAATTGAGGGCTTCTATGGAAAGTTTATTTTATATGCAGAATGATACGGATATGGAGCCGAATATGCCGCCAGCTCCGGAAGAAGACGAGTTTCCGGCGGATAAAGAAAACGGGAACAATACAGATGAAACTGGGGAGAAACCATTAGAAGAACCATCACAGCCTGTACCCGATTTTCCGCTTTCTGAAACAGGTCCTGATGGCGCCGGGACCTCTATTATTACGGTATTCCCAAAGCCAATCATTCCATGCTACTATTGCGGGACGGATCAAAACGGTCTTGTCAGGTTTTTAAATGCGGTAGCCGGCTATCCTCCATTTCTTATTTATATCAACAATCAGCTGGCTGTGAACGGATTGGGTAACGGAGAAATGAGCCAGCATGGCCGGGTTTCTGCAGGAGAACAGACTATAACAGTAGGTGGGCAGGATGGATATGTATACGTTATAAAGCGGATTACGGTTCCAGTTGACCGTGCGGTTACTGTCGCGATCATCAATACGGATCACGGACTGGATTTGATGGTAATTTTGGATATATATTGCAATGCCGGAATAAACACAGGCTGTTTCCGCGTATGCAACTTATCCATAACAAACCAAGGGGTTCATGTGATCCTAAATGGAGAAAGCGTAACGTTCTTTGATGTAAATTATATGCAAGTGACCAGCTTCCAGTATGTCTCAACAGGCTTTTATATGGTCTCAGTGTCTAACAACATCGCTCATAACGGAAACCTCCTTTTGACCTCTGATATGTATATACGGGGCAATGCTTCCTATACCTTGTACGTATTTAACTGGAGTAATGTGGAGGATGCCATTCGTATCCTGATTGTTGAAGACCGAAGGCCTTAGAAAAAAATGGAAACCTCTGATTGACAGTTCAGAGGTTTTTTGCTATACTAAGTGTATTAGGAGTATTAATACAGACTAGGAGGTGGAATATGATACTGCTTGATTACAAAGACCGCAGGCCAATATACGAGCAGGTTGTAGAAAAGCTAAAGGATCTTATGATTTGCGGCGTGTTGGAACAGGATGCGCAGCTGCCGTCTGTCCGCGCTTTGGCAACAGACTTATCCATTAATCCCAATACAATCCAGAGAGCTTATGCGGAGCTGGAACGAAGAGGATTTATCTATTCCGTGAAAGGAAGAGGCAGCTTTGTGACAGATTCCAGTTCCATTCGTGCGCTTAAGAACAGTGAACTGAAAAAGCAGCTTCTTAACTGGATCCAGGAAGCAAAACGGGCAGGTCTGACAGAGGATAAAGCTCATACATGGATTGCAGAGGAATGGGTAAGACAGGAATATTTGACCGGGGAGGAGAGAGAGGATGATAAAAGCAGAGAATCTGACAAAAAAGTTTGACGATATAGTGGCAGTGGACCATGTAAGCGCACAGATACGGGATGGAAATGTATTTGGCCTGATTGGAACCAATGGAGCTGGAAAAAGTACATTTTTAAGGATGCTGAGCGGTATCTTAAAGCCTGATGAAGGAAGTGTTACCATCGATGGAGAACAGATCTTTGAAAATGAAAAGGTGAAAGGCCGGTTTTTCTACATTTCCGATGACCAATACTATTTTAATAACGCTTCCCCCCTTGATATGATGGAGTTCTACAGCAGGATCTACCCCCAGTTTAACAAGGAACGCTTCCACAATCTTTTAGGAAGTTTCGGACTGGAAGCCCGGAGAAAAGTCCACACTTTTTCTAAGGGTATGAAAAAACAGCTTTCCGTCATTTGCGGGATATGTGCCAATACGGATTATCTTTTCTGTGATGAAACCTTTGACGGACTTGATCCGGTGATGCGCCAGGCGGTAAAGAGCATATTTGCAAATGATATGTCTGAGAGAAATTTAACTCCTATCATTGCTTCCCACAACTTAAGAGAGTTAGAGGATATCTGCGATCATGTGGGTCTTCTTCACAGGGGAGGGATACTGCTTTCCAGGGATTTAGATGATATGAAACTCAACATCCATAAGCTGCAGTGTGTTTTAAAGGATGGGATGACTGCCGAAGACTTAACGGCGCTGCAGCGTATTAAGACAGAAACAAGAGGAAAACTCTATACCATTACAGTTAGGGGAACCAGAGAAGAAGTGGAAGGGCTGATGGAATCTTACCAACCGGTTTTTTATGAGATTATCCCATTATCTCTGGAAGAAATATTCATTAGCGAGACGGAGGTGGCAGGATATGACATCAAAAAGCTTATTTTATAATCTATTAAGAGAAGATGGCAAAAGACGCCTTTGGTCCATGGCACTGTCTTTTTTAGTGTTTTTCTTTACCTTTCCTGTGGGAATCGCACTTTCTTTAAGTGAACGAATGAGAGGAGAAATTGATCTTACGTATATTATATCCACCCTGAAATCCTGGCTGGGCTTTCAGAACGGCTGGGTTGCGGCAGTGATTATACTCCTGTCACTTATTATGGGAGTGACCAGTTTCTCTTATCTTCATTCCAGGCAGAAGGTGGATTTTTATCACGGTATTCCAGTAAACAGGAAGCATTTGTTCTGGGTGAATTATTTTAATGGAATTCTTATTCCGGCAGCCATATATGGGGTGAATTTGATCATTGCCATGGGAGTGATTGCAGTGAACGGCATTTCTCCTGTGGAGGTATGGAAAACAGCCCTTTCAGGATTCCTGCTGTTTATGATCCACTACTGCATGATGTATTCCGTGACTGTGATATCCATGATTCTTACAGGAAATGTTCTGGTTGGAATTCTTGGAAATCTGGTATTGCAATTTTATTTTGTATGTGTGATCGGAATTCTTGAATACTGCTACAGCAGCTTTTTCTATACCAGTTACCGGGCAGGCGGGAATGTATTTAACCGGTTCATGGATAAATGCTCGGCATTTGCCCTGTTCATGGTAAACTTAGATCTGCTGCAGCCAGGGAGTCCGGCAGGAACTAAGACTGTCAGGATTTTAGCGGTTCTTGCCGTAACAGTAGTTTTGACCCTCCTTTCTTTCTGGCTGTATAAAAAGAGAGGTTCAGAAGCTGCAGGAAGAGCCATGGCATTTAAGATCAGCATGCCGGTCATCAGGATTCCGATTGTGGTTTTATCGTCTCTTGGCGGAAGCATTTTTTTCTGGTCCATGCGTTCCAGCGTAGGCTGGGGAATATTTGGACTGATTTGCGGAATGCTTTTATCCCACTGCGTCATTGAGATCATTTATCATTTTGAATTCAGAAAACTGTTTTGCCATTGGAAACAGATGGGAGCCTGTGCCTTGTTGGCGGCAGTGATATTCTGCGGCTTCCGTTATGATTTGTTTGGTTATGACGGATATATACCGTCTGAAGCCTCCATCGAATCCGTTGCGGTTTCCATGTCGGATGTGAACTACTGGGTTTCTTATGGAAGCGCAAAGCAGAATTCCCTGGGAGAATATTACTGGGAGTATCAGGATTCTGATGAATATATATTCAACCATATGAAGCTTAAGGATACGGCGCCGGTTCTGGCCCTGGTACGTGATGCCGTGGACAGGAACCAGAAGCTGCATCATGGAGATGATTATTCTGATACATGGGACAATGGAAGCATAAGCTATAATTTTTCCATAAAATACACGCTTAAAAACAGCAAGAATATTTACCGCACCTATCATTTATCCGGAGATGAAGTCCGGCCGGAGATCGCGGAAATCTTTGAGAACCAGGAGTTTGCAAAAGCGGTTTATCCCATCCTTCTCCAGGCTCCGGAAGATACTGCCTGGGTCAGGATAAGCAGGGGAGAGCAGACCAATGTTGTCAGCCGTGACAGAAACGGCACAGAGAAAGCCATGACAGATAAATTACTCCTTGCCTATCAGGAGGATCTAAAAAACTTAAAGGTGGAAACCATGGAAAAGGAATATCCAGTGGCTACCATCCAGTTTTTAACGAAGATGCAGGCAAATGCGGAAACAAAGCGGGAAGAAATCCAGAGCTCCTGGAAATACAGCGATGTTACCTCAAGAGGGTATTATCCGGTCTATCCTTCCTTTAAAAACACACTGGAACTATTGAAAGAGTGTGAGGTTGACGTAGAGAGCTGGAATAGCCTGGATAATGTTAAAGAAATCAATATCGATGCTTATCAGTTCAATGATTATCGTTCCACATATGAAGATAAAGGCTCTCAATATTTAACAATCACCGATGAGGAACAGATTAGTCAGATTATGAGCTTTGCGGCAATCGATGGATATTCCAACATGAATCCTTTTGGCGGCAGGGGAGAGGAACGGATCAGCTTCTCAGCTGTAACGGAATCAGGGGGAAGAAGAAGTGAAACTTCGTGTACCATTCCTTTGAATCAATTACCTGATTCCGTTAAAAATGAAATCAATAAGATAAAAAAAGATGTGTAAGCAGTCTTTCATTGACTTTTTCTTCCAATGACGTTAAAATGATAGGAGCATAAGTCAAAGGAGGAATCACGGATGGCATTTTTTGAAGAGCTGGGAAAGACACTTAGTGATACCGGCAAAGAGGTTGCAACCAAGGCAAAAGCGCTGACTGAGACGATACAGCTAAAGACGCAGATCAGTGTAGAGAAAACAAAGCTGGAAGAAGCTTATGCGGTCATCGGTAAACAATTTTACGAAGCGAACAAAGAGCCGGATGAAGCTTATGCAAAGGCTTACGAAGCTGTTAGGGCCAGCCGGGAAAGAATTGCCGCTCTGGAGATCGAACTGAGCCAAAGCGAGGGAACCCGTATCTGTGCGGAGTGTGGAGCTAAAGTTCCAAAAAGTTCCTATTACTGTGGAAAGTGCGGTGCTCCTGTAAAGGAAGGAGCCCAGAAGACTGATACAGAAGAAGATATTGTGGAGGAAGTGGAACCGGAAGCGCCTGCAGAGGAAGTAAATCCAACAGCCGGAATTAATACGGTTAGTGAAGACGCTTTTGAACCTACAGAAGAACAGGAATAGTTACTTAAAAGGCCGGCTGAAAAAGCCGGCCTTTATTTTAATATATTCAATTAAAAAAGGTATGTAAATTTTCCGTAAAATGTGGTAGACTAAATCCGACTCTGAAAAGAAATAAGCTGCAATGAGGTATATCATGAAACTATATGTCAAATGGTTCGGGAGGCTTTTTGCACTTGCTGCCATTATCAATGTTTTTATTGAACTGGTCAGCAGAAAATCTCTGCCAAGCCTTGGTTTTTATATATGGGGAAGTTTTCCGGTTTTTCTATTGAATACTCTGATCATCGTCCTTCCTTTTACCGTAGTATTTGTGACGAAGCGGAAGGCATTTGCCTGCATTACCATATCGTTGATATGGTGTTTTATGGGAGTGGTTAACGGCATCCTGCTTATCTTCCGGACCACCCCCTTTACTGCGGCAGATTTTCGTCTGATAAAGTATGCGGTCAGCCTGGCCACGGTTTATTTTACCTGGATGCAGATTATCTTTATTGGGGCTGGCATTGTATCAGCAGTTATATTTATAGCCGCAGTTTGGCGCAAAGCGCCTGTTTCTAAGGAAAATGTCCGGTACGGCCTTGGAGCAGGGCTTATAGCCATAAGTGGAGTAGTTGTGCTGGGACTGACTAGCGCCGCTATGAATACGGGACTGGTGGCAGTTCATTTCGGCAATATCGGAGAGGCATTTAAAAGCTATGGTTTTCCATATTGCTTTTCCAATTCCATGTTTAACACCGGAATATCCAAGCCGGAGGGATATGGGACCGAGACAATGGAAGAGATCCGGGATGAGGAACTGGTTCCGGAGAACACGTATGCTCTGTCTGAGGATACAAAGCCGAATGTGATCATGATTCAGCTGGAATCCTTTTTTGATCCTTCTTTATGGAAAAGCAATCCGGTAAATTATGATCCCATCCCGTTTTTCCACCACCTTCAACAGAGTTATCCGGGAGGCTATTTAAGCGTACCCTCTGTGGGGGCAGGTACCGCGAATACGGAATTTGAAACGATTACAGGCATGAATCTGGATTTTTTCGGCCCGGGAGAGTATCCCTATAAAACTGTGCTAAAGAAAACTCCCTGCGAAAGCGTGGCCTTTGATCTAAAAAACTTAGGGTACAGTGCCCATGCGATCCATAACAACGAGGCAACTTTTTATGACAGGAACCG
>DEYX01000058.1 GCA_002365025.1 Hungatella sp. UBA3147
CTTTGCCGGGGTAAACGGAGCGGGGAAGTCTACTTTGTATCAAACATTCCCGCGGTATCAGCAGATGCCTAGAATCAATACAGATGAAATTCTTAGAACGTTAGGAGATTGGAAAATCATCAGTGACATTATGAATGTAAAATGGTGATCTAGGAGCTAAACTATTGTCTGTCGTCAGGTATTTTCTTTAACCAAGAAACAACACTCTGGGGAAAGACTTTATTCAGAACCATAGAAAAGGCCAGGAGTCAGGGGTATTACATCGAACTTTAATATGTAGGAGTTGATTCAGTAGAACTGGCAAAACAGAGAATCGCATACCGAGTATCCAAGGGAGGTCATGGAATACCAGATGAGGATGTGGAAAACGGTAGCAGGAAACATTCCTGAATTTAAGGCATGTTTTTCCTAGGTGTAATTTAGCTTTTTTGTATGATAACACGGAGAAGTTTTGAAGAATTGCCATTTATAAAGATGGGATTCCTGTTCGTAATTCCCATAATGTGCCGAGCTGGTTTCAGCGTATATATATAGAAAATACCCTTGCAGTATGAGTCTGCAAGGGTATTTTTTGCGATCAGAGAGGAGGAGATAAGGCATGGAAGATTTACTGGAACAGATTATTTGTGAACGTATTGAGATGCTACTAAATGTGCGTTCTGATGAAACCAGTCATGATGAAAAGAAGTTTAACCATAAGATAGAAGAAATTCTTGAACGGTTGGATGAGGAGTCAAAAGTTGCTATAGAGCAGTTTTGGGAAGAGTGGGTCATGCGATCGGCAGAAGAAAGCCGTTATCTGTACCTTGCCGGTATGAAAGATGGGGTCAGGATTTTAAAGATGATTCTAAAATTGTAAGGAAAAGGAGCAGCGATAATGAAAGATAATGCTTTCAGGAATATATTTGCTGAAAGGAATTTGAATTAGGTTTGCGGTGTGTTATAATGGAGACACTGTAAAAAGGAGGGTGATCCAGGTGGAGCTGAAGCGGGATATTTACGAGGAACTTTTAAAATGGAAAAAAGCAGATACAGGAAAGGTTCTTGAAGTAAGGGGAGCACGCCAGACAGGAAAAACATACATTATTGATAAATTTTCCAGAGAGAATTATAAGACATATATTTATATTAATATGGTCCAGACTTCTGGAGAAGAATTCCTGGAGTGCCTGGATCAGGTGGCTGACTGGAAGCCGGGAGAGCCCAGGAAGGACAAAGCTTTACAGGAAGCATTTAAATTGTTTGATGTGCGCTTTGAGGATTGTGAAGATACAATTGTTGTCATCGATGAAATTCAAGAATCAGCAAGGGTATATTCATTAATCCGGCAGTTTTCCAGAGAGTTTACTTCTAACTTTGTTGTGACTGGCAGTTACCTGGGAAAAACTCTTTCCAGAGATTATTTTAAGCCCGTGGGAGACTTGGATATTCTTACTTTATATTCGTTGTCATATGAAGAGTTTCTGGATGCATTTGGAAAGCGGGAACTTTATAATGAAATTGATCTATATGGTGGAAGCAGTCATGACGGGTATGATGAACTGAAAAAATATTATGATATCTACTGTCAGATTGGCGGATACCCTGCCGTTGTAAAAAGGTATCTGGAAGATCAGGATATATCGGCCTGTATGGGGGAACTTCATAAGGTGATTCAGATTTTTATTGAAGAATCACAGTCATATTTTGAGGATATCCTTGAAGTGAATCTGTTTGGACAGCTTCTTCCGGCTATAGCCCATACCATGATTAAGGAAAAAAAGGGATCCGATGATTTGATTACGGAATTATCAAAGATTGTTTATAAACAGGAGAGCAATCGGGTTACAAAGAAGAGCATTAATCAAACGATTGCATGGTTGTTCCGCTCCCATATTATAGACTTTTGCGGCAAAGCCAATGAGTGTAGTCCGGTAAATGTATCTATGAACAGCCGTTTTTATTTCCTGGATGTTGGGGTATGCAAATATTTCCTGGATATGGCGGGGGCTGATTTGCCTACACTTAGGGGAATCTTGAGTGAGAACTTTGTGTATATTGAGCTGCTGAAGCGAATCAGGGAATTTAAGATGGCAGGAACCGCTCCAATGTTTGGTACGTATAAGGAAGGGGAAATTGACTTCCTTATAAACAGCCGTGAAAATTATAAGAATTATGGAGTTGAGGTAAAAGCCGGGAAATCAGAAGGAAAGACAGCGCAGCAGCTTTTGAAGGATGAAAAGGTGGAAGCTGTTTATTTCCTGAAAGGGGATACTTATGGCGGGATGGCAGACCGGAAGATAACTGTACCTATTTATTTGGTGGGAAGAGTCCAGTTTGATTATGAAAGAGGGAATGAAAAGACGTCCTGAGTATGCAAACGAGAAGCTATAGTCTGAGTTGAGATTATAGCTTCTTTTATGTTGCGTTGAGGGATGGGTGGTTGTCTATGTGAAGTGGGTAAAAGAATAAATGATTTTCTGTCAGAGGCATTTCTAAGGAGATGCTTTTTTTAATGTTTAAAATTAGATGAATGGAGGAAATGTAAATGAATTACGATCAGTTTTTAAAAGAGGTTACAGCAAAAGTACGGGAAAAGTTGGGTGTTGGATATAAAGTGGGAATTCAAAGGGTGACAAAATTCAATGGAGTGGTGTTAGACGGGCTGGTAATTTCTGAGTTGAATAAAAATTTTGCTCCGACAATATATTTGAATCCATATTATACGTGTTTTAAACAGGGGCAGCCATTGGAAGATATCTTGGAAGAGGTTATATCGGTGTATAAGGAAAATTCGGATGCCGCCTTAGGTGATATGAAAAGATTGCTGGACTTTGAAAACCTGAAAGAAAAGGTTGTGTATAAGTTGATACAGAAGAGGGCTAATCAGGAACTATTAGATGATATACCGTATTTTGAGTTTCTGGATTTGGCAGTAGTTTTCTACTTGATTTTAGATGAAAATGAGGAGGCCCAGATGACAGCTTTAATTCATAATTCTCATATGGTTACCTGGGGAACAACAAAAGAAGAACTGCGGGAACTAGCAATGAAAAATACTCCGGTATTACTGCCTCCTGTGATTCGAACAATGAAAGATATTATGCGTGAAATTTTGAAAGAGCAGTTTGAGGATTTGTATGTGGATGAGTTATTTGATGATTTTATGGGGGAAGACCTGGGGAAACCACCGCTTTATGTGCTTTCAAATAGGAAGCAGATGAACGGAAGTAGCTGTATCTTATATAAAGGGTGCTTGGAGAAATTTGCTTCGGAACAAAATGCAGATGTTATTATACTTCCATCGAGTCAGCATGAACTTATATTAATTCCTGACAAAGGGGGCCTGGATTATGAGGATTTACAGGAAACGGTTAAGCAGATCAATAAAAGCGAAGTGCCGGTGGAGGATGTTCTGTCAGATTGTGTTTATAAATATGACCGGGACAAAGATCAAATTGTTATGTTGGAGAAGTAGGATATGGTAAAAATCAGGCAGTTTGTAAAGATGGTAAATGAGAATGTTTACAGTCAGAGTAGTCGAAAATGCTCATTTAAAGAAGCTGATTTTTGCAGTGTTGACGAGCAGATTAACCGATTCATGGCAGATTAAGAAGGTTCTTGATGTGAAAGTGAATACATATACGACACACCGACATAACAATGCGGGTTATGATGAGGTAAGAGCATTATATACGGTGATATATGAGGAACAGGAGGAATGAGATACGATTACAGAAATATCAAAACGCAAATTGTGGAAGTCAGAGGTATTGTCTGCGAGTTTTACGATATGAGGATAGACCGGACGGCAATTCCAGAGGGAAAGTTTCTGTATGAGGTTGCGGGTGATGGTGATAGCGGCGGTGACCCGACAAGGATAAAAGCGTGTGTTCTGGTAAATTTCATTGGAACGCTTATTTGTGATAGGGAGTTGCCCCTTGAAGATGAAGACGTTTTATGGGTAGTGGCTAGGGACTGGAGGTGGTTATAGCATTGGGTAGGAAATATAAAGAAATTAAAAATGGAAGAGGGACCACACTTCAAATTAATCAAAATGATTATATTAGCATTGGGAGGGATGGGGAAGATGTTATGCTCCGCTGCAAAGACAAGGTGCTTGCTTTCCAGACATGGGAACAATTTGTTGGTGCGGCTGATCCGTCAAAATGTAGTTATAAATATGATTATCAAAAGGGAAATGTAGTTATTGGCATTTGTATTGTAGATGGTGATGGGATATTGCAGGAGTTTAAAAGGGCATATTACCGACAGGGCTGGATATTTAAGAATTCCTATGCATTTAAAAATGAACCCCAAAAGCCATGTTATGTCCCGGAACTATCCAATACGATTTATACCAGGGAAGATTTTCTGAGTATGTGCAATGGTCAGGCTGATATAGCTGAAATTGTATTTGAAGCAGTTGATTGGCAGCATCCGGAAACGTACCTGGATGAGCAGTATGCTACTGGAGAGATGACAATCTGTGGTGTTTGTGGAAAGATATTCCTTGGTTATGAAGCTGAGAGTTGTCCGTATTGTGGAGCTAATGGGACTTGATCAGTATAAAGAAAAGTTGTTGATATTTTCAAGAGTATGGGTCAGAGCGGTTTTCTTGCAACGAATATATATAATAAAGTGATTGAAATGGTGCGCCCTATCGGATGTAGATTCAGCATAAAAATCGTGTTCGGTAGAGTGCCTTTCACAAAGTCTGAATATGGATAAAAAAGATAATACCTTTACAGAAAGTGATTTTTTGACGGAGAGAAAAATAACGGAGTGGGTACATAGCGGAAAAGCATGCGCATCTTGACAAAGGGGGAATTAAATTTACTATGACGGCAAGAAAACAATGCAAGAACACAAGTAGCTTAATGGGGCATGGGCATACATTGCCGAAAAACAATTTACAAAGCGGAGTATGATCTAGGAGGTATTATGGAATATACTGAAAAATTAATAGAAATGCTAAGGAATAAAATAACCTCTCGAATTGATATGTTAGAAAATGAGATTGTATCATTAAAAATGAGGCAACGGGAAGATGAGGTGATATATGGTTTTGGTGGATTTTATATGAGGAAGGAGCATGCAATTAGTAAACGCAAGGGTGAAATTAAAAAATTAATGGAATTTCAAAAACAGCTGCATCATCCGATTATGACAAAAGAGGCAGTTTATTCCACCATATATTGTAAGAATTGTCATAATGAGATGTTGACTAAAGGACCGGTAACTGGAGAATGGCATGAATGCCT
>DEYX01000054.1 GCA_002365025.1 Hungatella sp. UBA3147
TGATCCGGGGTCAAAAGCTCCCCATCTTCTCCGGAAACGGCCTTCCTCATGACGAACTGGCAGCCCAGATCGTACAGCAGGCCTCCCTGGGAGATGACGCACTTTCCAGCGAAAAATTCGCTGTGGTATTTGCTGCCATGGGTGTAAAATATGATGTGGCCGACTTCTTCCGCCGTACCTTTGAGGAAAGCGGCGTTTCCGACCACGTGGCCATGTTCATCAACCTGGCAAACGACCCTGTGGTGGAACGTCTGATCACACCAAAGGTGGCGCTTACACTGGCGGAATACCTGGCTTTTGAAAAGGGAATGCACATACTTGTTATTTTGACCGATATGACAGCCTATGCGGAGGCTCTCCGTGAGGTTTCCTCCTCAAAGGGGGAGATTCCTTCCAGAAAAGGCTATCCCGGATATTTATACAGCGAGCTGGCATCCCTTTATGAACGGGCCGGCATCGTAAAGGGGCGCCATGGCTCCGTGACCCAGATTCCTATACTGACCATGCCAAACGATGACATTACCCACCCCATCCCAGACCTTACGGGATATATTACGGAAGGGCAGATCGTTCTGGACCGCAGTTTGTACGGCCAGTCTGTTTATCCGCCTATTAACGTCCTTCCTTCCTTAAGCCGTCTGATGAAGGACGGAATTGGTGAAGGCTTTACAAGAGCTGATCATCAGGGCCTGGCAAACCAGCTATTCTCCTGTTATGCTAAAGTAGGAGATGCCAGAGCTCTGGCATCGGTCATTGGAGAAGATGAACTATCCTCTATTGATAAAATGTATCTGGTCTTCGGCAAGGAATTTGAAGGCCGGTTTGTCGGACAGGGAAATCATGCCAACCGGAATATCATCGAAACCCTGAGCATCGGCTGGGAGCTTTTAGGGCTTCTTCCAAGAGCCGAGCTGGACCGTATCGACACCAAGGTATTAGACCAGTATTACAAGCCTACCACCCTTGACGGATCGGAAGAATAGGAGGGATATCCATGAATCCCAATACATTTCCCACCAAGGGGAATTTAATCCTTGCGAAAAGCTCCCTGGCTTTAGCCAGACAAGGCTATGAACTGATGGATAAAAAACGTAACATCCTCATCAAGGAATTGATGAGCCTGATTGATGAAGCAAAAGGCATTCAGTCAGAAATCGATGCCACCTTCACTTCCGCTTACAAGGCCCTGCAAAAGGCCAACATAGAGCTGGGAATCAACTACGTGCAGGATATTGCCATGGCGGTTCCTGCGGACAGTTCAGTACGAATTAAGACCAGGAGTATCATGGGAACGGAAATCCCTCTGGTAGAGCATGATGAAATGCCTTTAAACCTGACTTATGCCTATTACAACACCAGGGAATCCCTGGACGAAGCCCGTTACCAGTTTGAGAAGGTGAAGAAGCTGACGGTAAAGCTTTCTATGGTAGAGAATTCCGCCTACCGTCTGGCAAACAGCATCAAAAGGACCCAGAAACGGGCCAACGCCTTAAAGAATATTACGATTCCCAGGTATGAGACACTGACCAGGAATATTACCAATTCACTGGAAGAAAAGGACAGGGAAGAGTTTACCAGGCTTAAGGTGATTAAGAGGAATAAGAATGGAATTTAACGGCCTGTTCCAGGGGCTGTAGGGCTATCTGAAATCAATAGCCCTGCCATAAAAATCGGAGATGGGAAAGATAGCGTTGGCTTCCCGTCTCCGATCTTTTTTATATTTTAATAATAAAAGCTTAAAATAATGAACCAAATGGTACTTTGGTGACTCTTATTATCAGATGCATCTAAAAAAGGAAAGGAAACAGGTTATGAAGGAAGAAAAAGGGGCTTTGGTAGAAAGCATGATAAATGGCAGCGAAGCAGCATTTGACGAACTATACCGTTCCTATTCCGGAAAGCTATACCGTATGGCGTATTTTATTACTGGTAACCGAAGTGACAGTGAGGACATTTTACAGGAAACATTCGTTAAATGCTATCTTTACAAGTCAAAACTGAAACAAACGGAACGATTTGAACCGTGGCTGTATCAGATTCTGGTCCGAACAGCCTGGAGGCTCGAACGAAAGAAAAAAGGAAGAGCTGAGATCTCCTACGAAGGTATCTTAGAAAACGAGGAGGAAAAAAAGAGTGCGGAGCATATCCGGGAAGACAAGAAAGCGGACGAACCACTGGAATCTGTTTTAGAGGCAGAAACAGCAAAAGAAATCCAGGCAGCACTCAGCAATCTGGATATAAAATACCGTACCGTGATTCTGCTGTATTATTATAATGAATTGAGCACCAGAGAGATCGCCCATATAACAGGAGCCATGGAAGGGACAGTAAAATCCCGCCTGCATAAGGCAAGGAAATTGCTGAAGGATTTATTGAAGGCTGACGGTACTGAAAAAACAGAAATGGAAAGGGGTTTTTGCCATGGATAACTTTGGGGATGACAGATTAAAACAAATCATTAAGTCTGAGCTGGATCAGATAAAGCCGGATGCGCAGGCAGAGAATCGTTGTCTTAGAGAAATTCATAAAAAGATAGAAATGAGGAGCGGAATTATGAAGTTTAGTAAAAAGAGAATGGTGGCAGCTTTGGCCGCAATGTGTACAATAACGGTAATGGGAACTGTTACAGCAATCGCAGGCGGTAAAATTACAGGCCTGTTGAGTTCATCCTCCCGGGATGAAGTGGTTCATTCAAAAGCCGAGCTGATACAATTAGCTGGAAACCAGATGGGAACCACTCCAAAATTAGTGGATGCCTTTTCAAATGGACTATCCTTTAACGAAGGCTCTATTACAAAGGTAGAAGGAATGGATGAGAACCAGAATCCTTTGATCACCTACCCTGAAGTTTATGCAGGTTATGGAGAAAATAATCGTGCATCACTTGACATCCATGAACATCAGGACATGATTCCTCTGGGCTCCTCCGTAGTGAAAAAGCAGGATATTTATCAGGATATCACTTTAAAAGCATGCGAAGATAACTATCTGTTTTTACCGCCGGATGCAAAACCATCTGAGGAAGATTCAAAGCTGGAGGAGGAAGGCAAGCTGATGATCAGCTACGGCAGCGACAAAGAAGAGCGTAAGGTATACCGTTATGTAAACTGGAGTGAAAACGGGATGGATTATCTGCTCAGCTCCTTTGATGACTTGAGCTGCGATGATTTGATTGGTATGGCTAAGGAAGTCATTGATGCAAAGTAGTATTATGGCTTGATTCCATTCGCCCTGGCTGTCTCCGCTATAAGCCAAAACTAATTGAGTTTTATTGTATTTGGATACTTAAAAAACCAATCAATACAGCAAAAACGTATTGATTGGTTTTTGTTTTATACTATAGAGCTATCGGAATAGCTGTATGCCTATTAAGCTAACTGTATCCTTTACATATCTGTCCAAAAGATATTATAAGGCACTCAAATAGTCCTTTACTTGTGCCAAATCCCTTTGTACCTGATTCTGTACTTCATTCAAATTATTGAATTTCTGGACTCCCCGGATATAAAGATGCACTTCCATTTTCAATTCTATCCCATAGATATCCTTTGAAAAATCAATCAAAAAGGTTTCAATTGTTATAACAGGCAGATCGTCCACTGACGGTCTCGTACCGATATTGGTCAGCCCTTGATATGTCTCATCCTCTACAATGGTCCTTGTAGCATATACACCGCTTGGGGGCTTCAGCTTTGTATTCGCTACGCCTAAATTAGCGGTTGGCATACCGACTGTTCTCCCAAGTGCCTTTCCATGTACAACTTCTCCGATCATAATATAAGTATGTCCACACATCTGTGTGACCTCTTGAAACTTGCATTCCATAAAGCTCTTTCTTACAAGCTCCGATGTCAGCTCCTCTTCTCCATGCTTTACCATCTTTACCAATGCTATATCTGCCCTTGCTTCAGTGGCTGCATCTATCAGGATATTCATATCCTTATTATGATCACCTGTGACAATCAATCTGGCACCCAGCTCTCCCAAGATGATTTTTTTGATGAATACCTCCTCTGATGATACTATATTCCAACGTTCTAAAGACTCATCCATATTGTAAGAAATCAAAATATCCAGTCCTGTTTTTTCCAGGAGATAGGCTTTCTCCTCTTCTGTTGTCAAAACACCTGTTACTGCCTGCTTACCAGGTGAATAACAGCTTACCGCAACTGTAGTCTTTCCATCCTTTTTGCCTCTCTTCACCAGCTCCTCTATTACTGCCAAATGCCCTTTATGTACTCCTTCAAAACTGCCAAATGCTATATATGTATCCTTCATTTTTTTTACTATATTTAAATGTTTCATCGTATTAACCATACCCTTTCCGATCATGTTAATAAGAATAACCCACATGCTCTCCAATCTGATTATAGATGAAATATTATGTTTTCCATTTTGTGTAGAATTTAAAAATAAGCACCCCCAGTAAGTACCAGCCTATTGTATATCCCCATATTACCCATCCACCGTTGATAATCCCCGGGATATAGCAAACGATTAGTATAATTAGGACAATGATTGGGAGGGCATTTCCGCCAGGTGCCCTGAAATTCCCTTCAATGTATTTATTTTTTCTTCTGGCAGCCACAAGGGATATACAATTGATACTAATGGTTATGGCTGCAAATAAAGCACCAAGATTGACAATTTGTGCCGTAAATTCCGGGAAACAGGATACAACGGCGCCTAATACGGCTACGGTAGCAGTAGCAAAAATAGGAGTTCCTGTTCTCCCGCTTTTTCCCAACACCTCTGGTAAAAGACCTCCCTGTGCTGTGGCAGCAATTGCTCTCGATGTCAAAGCAATAACTACCAACATTGTAGTAAGCAACGCAAGTACCGCTGAGATAGATATTACTTTAGCAATCCATGGATATGCGGTTAATTTTGTAAAGCTTGCCGCATACAGTGGAATAAAACGCATTCCCGGATTTTCTGTGAGGAATTCTGCTGTGATCAATCCTACCGTCGAAAGGATAATTAAACTGTATAATGACACTACAATGCTCATTGCGATAAATATGGATTTGGGTACATTTTTATTCGGATCCTTTACTTCAGATACCATAAAAGCTATTGCTACGATGGAGCCATAACCCACCATTGCTGTCGGAACCACCGTAAGAGCCCCTGTGGAACCTGCTGCTCCTTGTGAAAAAAACGGTGTCAAAAGAGAGCTGTCCCAGCTTCCTCCAAAAATGCCAACCACAATAAAAATTAACATTGTAATAATCAATGCTCCTACTAAAATATTGTTCAATGCTCCGGCAACGGAAAACTTCAATATGTTCAATATGAAACAAAAACCAATTGCACCGATTGCCAGCGGGATCTGCAGATTTGCGAATACCGGAAAACCAACACCTAAATAAGTAGCAACATAAATCGCAGCAAAAGCAATTGCTACGATATTAGCATTAATATAACCCCAGGTTGAGATCCAACCCCACAGCTTTCCTGAGTTTTCAGTTTTCCCAAGTGCCCTTGAAGGAAATACAAACACTCCACCGGATTTCGGGAATATTGTAGATAATTCAGCCACTACAAGACCATAGATCAACATAATCGCCGCTGCTATGACCCATGATATGATTGCTGAAGGGCCTGCTAAATAAACAGTCAGACCTGAAAGAGAAAAAATGGCACTTCCTATCATACCTCCAGTTATCATTGTAACACATGCCACTAAACCCAAAGAACCATTTTGATTATTGTTATCTGACATACGCATTTTTTGACATAACAAAAGAACCCCTTTGTTAAGCCTTCTCCTTTCTGATTCACTCATCATGGATAAGGCTAAACAAAGGAGTCCCTGATTAGCTGTTAACCATGACTACGATTTCTTCTCCAAAATTTTTGCTGTTTCCAGATCTGTAACCAACACGTTTATATATCCGCCCTTTAGTGCAGCATAAATCGCATCCGCCTTAACTGGTAAACCTGCTATACCGATCCTGACTGGTATATTTAAGTAATCTTCCAAAGTGATCGCAATGATCCTGTTGCGGAAAGAGGGAACAACCGGCCTGCCTAATGCATCGAAGAAATGCGTACTGACCTCACCTATTATATTATCAATTTCCGCTTTTTTAATTGCGTAAAGAGGGGAGAGGTGTTCCACCTGACTGTTGGATGTCCCGATCCCGACAATTGCAATATTGCAGTTTTTTACCACCTGATAGGCATCCCTAAAATATGGTTCCTTCAAAATTGATTTTTGCAGCTCACTATCCTGTACTATAACTGGTGCATAGAGCTTTGTGGCTTTCGCCTGCAATTTTGCTGCAAAGTGATGGACAATATCATCTACCGCAATATTTTCCCTATCATTATTTTCACTTCCCAATAGTTGTGTAACCGTAAGATTCTCCCGCTGCAGCAAAGGCATATGTTCTACTAATGCTGCTGTCGCACGTCCCCTGGAGAACCCAATAATATCACCGTCTTTGATAAATTTTCCTATATATCTGCCTGCTGCGATACCTAAATCATCATGAATATTCTCTTCAATCAAATTATTAATCACATAAACACCCTTTAAATTAAACTTCTTTTCTAGGCTTGTCTCAATATCCATATAATTCTCATTAATATTAACGACCTGGATTTGAACAATCCCAAGTTCAATACATTCTGCCAGAATACGGTTGACCCGCTGTCTGGACATAGACATTTTTTTTGCAATTTCCTCCTGTGTGAACCCTGCCTTATGATAATAATAAGCGACCCTTGTGTAGTCATTGATTAATTCTTCTGTCATATTTTGTTTTTGCATAATTAATACCTTCCCCTTTCTAATAAATTCTTGAGGCTAGGTACATTTTACACAATTTAATATATTTTATCAATCTATTTCATATCTTGTCCGTCCCCCTATACTTTCCACTACCAGTGCCTTTTTAAAGCATTTAACGCAGATCTGAAATTAAAATTTTACTATAATACGGTAGGTGGAAGGATCGATTGCTTTCTGGAATGCCTCATCAATTCTATCAAATGGCACTCTTGCTGAGATTAATTCTGATACGTCTATAATTCCACTTGAAAGCAATCTGGACGATATCAAGAAATCTTTTGTCTGAGGATTTACTGAACCTGTGATAATCTGCTCTGTGGAATGCACCTTATTCGGGCTGATCTCGATCGGACTATCCGGATGGAATGATGAATAGAATACAGTTCTTCCCACTTTTCCTGTCATCTTAACTGCATCTAACCCGATTTCCGGAATTGCCACTGTGCAGAAAACCACATCAGCCCCGCGGCCCTCCGTCAATTCCTTTATTTTCGAAATAGCATCCTCGTTCTTGGAATTAATAACAATATCTGCTCCCATCTTCTTTGCTGCTTCCAGTCTGACATCATCCACTTCACAAACAATAACGCGCGCACCGCGTAGTTTAGCAAGCTGTATATGCAGAGCTCCCATGATACCGGCACCGATTACCACAACATCATCCCCAAGCTGTACATCCCCATTTTGGATACTGTGAACACAGCATGCAAGCGGTTCTGTAAGGGCAGCATATTCAAGATTTATACCATTAGCCATTTTATATATATTTTTGGCATCGACCATCATATATTCTGATAGCCCTCCTGGACCTCCAATACCCTCGTGGGTCTCGGCGATAAATGATAAAACACACTGGTTTTCATGACCATTTCGGCAATAATAGCACTCGCCGCAAGAGGTTAATAGCCGTATAGTAACTTTATCCCCTGGCACCACTGATTTCACACCCTCGCCTACGGCTTCTACAATGCCAGCTACTTCATGGCCTCCTGCAAAGGGATAGCGGTTCATAACTCCAGTATAAAATCTTTGCTCAAGTGTACAAATTGCACAAGAATCAACTTTAACCAATACCTGCTTTCCACCCGGTTGTTTTAGTTCTAACTCTCTGATCTCCACTTTATTCTTATCCGTCAGAACAGTCACTTTATATGTACTCATTTTAACGCCTCACTCTTCATTATTCTTAAACTGTTTTACTATGCATTTCTCTTAAAGCCGCATCAATACTACAATCCTCATGAATCAGTTTTGCAATTGCAGATGCATATCTTGCAGGATTTTCATGTCCCCATATATTACGCCCCATTGCAATTCCAGCAGCCCCGGCTTCTAGTGCACTTTTGATTTCCTGTAGTAACTGCTCTTCTGGTACTTTCTTGGATCCTCCAAGAATTACTACTGGTGCATATACACTTTCCGTTAGTTTATAGAAACTGTCTTGATCTCCTGTATACTCAGTTTTTATAATATCTGCTCCAAGCTCTACACTTTGCCGGCATGCAAAAGTAATATTATCCGGTGTCCTTGAATCCTCCGCCTTCTCAAAGCCTCTCGGAAGTGCTTCCGCCGTTACTGGAAGGCCCCATTTATGGCAGTCCATGACCACTCTGGATAGATTACTTAAAACTTCATTTTCAAATTTTGATCCAGGGAATCCCATGGTAATAACTGAATCTGCTCCAAGCCTCAGAGCATCCTCCGCAGTTGCAACAATCTGCATGGCCTTTGTATGATCTCCTAAATAGGAAACGCCCCCGTCAATTCTCAAAATAATACCCTTCCCTAAAAAGGACTCTGCAAATTTATCCGCCATGCCCACTGTAGCCAAAAATGCATCCGCACCTGCAGAAGCGATATCTCTGATTAAATTTTTAGAATCTTTCATTGCAGGTAATACATTAAAATTAGCTCCGTGATCCATTGCCATAATAAAAGTCTTTCCGTCCGATTGTATGATGTGATTCATTCTCTGCGTTACATTTGCCATAAATTTTCTCCTTTCAAAAATAAAATTTCATTTCATTAATACCATCATTACTTTTGTAATGCTCCATTACTTTTGTAACCTTTGCAGACAAATCATAACACCGCATGACTTATAAGTCAATTATTTTCTATATTATTATTTATCTTTATGCAAAATATACAAATTCATCCCCCTTCTCATTATTACATTTTCCCATATTGACGACATATGTAACGAGTGATACGATAATAGAATATAGGTTTATTTTGAAAGGAGCATTAAAATGCAACAAACTTTTTCTATATTATCAATCCCAAAGTTTATCACTGGCAGGGGCTCTGTTTCATTTATTACTTCTCTTGAAAAAAAAAGAATAGGTATTATACGGGGAGGACGTAGCTATAACAAAAGTCTGAGAGAAAAAATTGAGATGCTTGCAGCAGAATCTGGGGCTAAGATCCAGTATCTTGCACAAATCAGAAATGAGCCCTCAATTGACGATATCTTCAGGTGTATGGAAGAAGTACGCTCGTTTGAACCTGATATGATACTGGCGATCGGTGGTGGAAGTGTTTTGGATACAGCAAAAGCAATACACCTTTTATATGAAAATCCTGATATGGAATTTAAAGAAGCCTTAATTCCCTTTACTCTACCGAAATTGGGTAAAAGAGCAGTACACGTCAGTGTTCCCACGACTAGCGGGACTGGTTCTGAGGCAACTTCTGCCGCGGTTTTTATAGATCCTCTTACGAAGGTCAAAAAATTATTATTGGACAATCATCTGATACCTCATTATGCAGTACTGGATGCCGATCTGACCGATTCCCTTCCTGATTGCGTACGGATAACAACAGCTATGGACGCGCTAACACATGCTATTGAAGCAAGTACCGCCGCAAATGCATCAGTTATGACGAGAGCCATCGCATTAGAGGCAGCCATAGACATTATGGAAAACCTTCCAGGCTCACTGAACAACTGCCCGAATGGGAGCGTTCAGGCTCTCTCTCGGGAGAAGATACATATTGCTTCCGCCATGGCAGGTGTAGCTATTACTAATTCATGCACAGGCCTTGCACATTCCTACGATCATCCTGGTCCTGCTTTTTCAAAAGCCCACGGAGCTGTCTGCGGTCTGATGCTTCCTTACACCATGGAGCTTTGCGGCACACACCCATCCTATGCCACTCTTGCAGCGCGGCTCGGCTATCAAGGGAATGAGAAAGAACTGACTCAGCATTTGATAGATCATTTGTTTCGATTAAGGGAGTCCTTGTCTTTGGAGCTTACATTTGAAGAAATGGGAATCGATAGAATAGAGTACTTTAACAGAGTAGAAACTTGGTCCAAAGTATCTCTGGATGCAATAGCGACTGTTGTATCACCTGTTGAAATGACAATTGATAGGGGCATGGAATTATATGATTCCTGCTATTACGGCAAACGGCCAATCGTATAAATGACTGGAGGAAGAAGGCAAGCTGATGATTTGAGCTGTGATTATTTAATTGGTATGGCAAAGGAAGTCATAGACGCGGAGCAAAGGGGCTGTGGATTTAGAAACAGCACATGAGAATGGCAGCTGATCTGCAATGCATTATAAAAAACAAAATACTCAGAGGCTGGAGATATGCCGCTAAGTACTTTGTTTTTTATAAACGAACCCTTATATCAGTCTTTTTTCAATGCTGTTGCCGATTAAAGCATTTAAGAGTAATCCACCAAGGCCTTCCTCTGGATTCTTTGTTCATTGACATCTAAGCTTCTAAATTTTTGCTGCATCATTTAAAAATATAACACCCTTATGAAAATATTGATAAAACCGGAATTCCGTCTCCAAAATATAAATTCCATTAAACCCGTCAAATAAGGGCAGAACCGATTTCCAGGGTATTTCCCCCCAGGCAGGCGGCAGATGCAGATCGCCTATTCCCTTTGAAAAGTTATCCATATAATTTTTCATTACACCATGCTTACCGAAATTATCATGCACATGAAGGTGGACGGCCAAAGGAGCCATCTTGCGGATATCCGACACGTAATCCCGGTTATAGTATATCGCTGACAGATAAGCATGGCCGAAATCTAACGTAATCCCACAATTTTTACGGCCGATTCTCTTGATATGCACTGCCAAAGCTTCCGGATTTACTCCCAGCATCATCCGGGATTCTTCTGCAGCCCCCGAGTAGTACGGATTCTCTATCCCAATACGGATATCTCCGGCATACTGTGCTATTTCTTTATAAAAGGCAATGTCCTTTAAAAGGCCGTCTTCATCTCCCACTTCTATGGGACTGGCATGGGCGGTTATATTTGGGGCACCAATTTGTTTTGCAAAGTCAATGCATGACTTAAAAAACGCCAAACCTTCCGCCTCTCCCGGGACATGAGGCTGAAAGCTATAGGGCATATGAATGGAGTAAGTAAAATCGTAATCCATTAAAATCTTCTTCACAGCCGAAACTCGCGGCTCCAAGAGTCTGCCATTTAAGAGTACATCCATAGAATGCATAATCAGTTCACAGCTATTCCCACCGGATTTCCGGACCAACTCCAGACAATACCGCAATTTACTGTCATCGCCGTCTATCCAATCAGCATTCAGACCAATACCAATCTTCTTATCCACGTTCCCATCTCCAATAAATAAAATATATAAACCTCAAGCAAGTTTTAAAAGGCTTCAAGGGAAACTCCATTAACTACGATTGCCCCCAAAGCATTCTTAACACGGTAATTGTTATTTAAAATAAGAATACTTTTGAATGCTTAACCATAGCTTTTCACCGGATTCAAATTCTTCTTCCGCATTAATGGTCAATTCCAGACCTGGTTCTACTTCTGCCACACAGTTTACACAGTTGCCCCGGTAGGCCGCACTCTTCACTGTAACCGGGAAGGCCCCTTCTTTTTGTACGCGGCCAAGATGCGCATGCTCCGGACGGAAGCAAAGTTTCACACTTCCCGCTTCCTGAATACCGGTTCTAAGGGGTATGGGCTTTCCTGAATGAGTGATGAATCCTCCATCCGATATACTTCCCTCTATAAAATTGCTGGTGCCCACGAACTGTGCGACAAACGGATTTGCCGGGTTTTTATAAATCTCCTGAGGCCTTCCGATTTGCTGTACAACTCCCTTTTCAAATACTGCAATCCTATCTGAGATCTCCAGAGCTTCCTCCTGGTCATGGGTCACATATACAACCGTGATGCCTACCTTCCGCTGTAAATCCTTTATATCCTTACGCATTTTAATACGCAGCTTTACGTCCAGATTGGAAAGCGGCTCATCCAGTAAAAGAGCCTGGGGCTGAATAACCAATGCCCGGACGATTGCCACCCGCTGCTGCTGCCCTCCTGAAAGCTGACCAGGATGCCGTTTTTCCATTCCTTCCAGGCCGCCCACCGACAGGGCCCATCTCACACGTTCATCAATTACATTTTGCGGAAGCTTTCTCATCCGCAGTCCATAAGCAATGTTTTCATAAATAGACATATGGGGCCAAAGCGCATAGTTCTGGAACACAAAGCCCACATTTCGTTCCCACGGATTTAAAGAGGAAATATCCTTTCCATCGAAAGAAATATGTCCGCCGGTTATCTCCTCAAAGCCAGCAATCAAACGCAGCAGGGTTGTTTTTCCGCAGCCGGAAGATCCTAATAATGTGAAGAATTCCCCCGGCTGAATATTAATATCAATCCCCTTTAATACCTCTACTTCACCAAATTTTTTTACGACTTGATCAATTTTTATTGATGCCGGTTTCAGCGATATGTTATCGTTCATAATTCCTCCCCTTAACCTTTCTCCTGAAACTTAACATTTTCCCGCCCCATTCTGCTTAAAAGATACATGGGAACAAATACGAAAATCATCAGCATTACAGCCATAGAGGATGCAATGCCAAAATCGGTGTTGGCCGACATAGCTTTTTGAAAGATAACCACAACCATGTTTTCCCACGGCGGCCTGTACAGCATGATATTGGTACTGAACTCAGTCATGATCTGTGTGAAGGCCAGGGCACTGCCGCTTAAGACCCCTCCCATCATGAGCTTTAGAGTAACATCGATAAATACCCTGCCGGGCTTCGCCCCTACCATTAACGCAGCTTCCTCCAGAGAGGGATGTACCTGGTACAGGGCAGCTTCTGCATTTTTAACTGAAAACTGCAGCTTCCGGATAAAATAGGACAATACTAAAATCATCCATGTACCGGTAAGAACAATGGGTGGTTTATTGAATACAACAATGTAGCCGATGGCCATGGTCATCCCCGGCAC
This sequence comes from Hungatella sp. UBA3147, assembly GCA_002365025.1. Classification (GTDB taxonomy): domain Bacteria; phylum Bacillota; class Clostridia; order Lachnospirales; family Lachnospiraceae; genus Lacrimispora. The sequence continues at coordinate 13,059 of DEYX01000054.1, forward strand.
CACATAAGGAATAACAACCGAAAAGTTCAAAAAAGTAGAAAACAATTTGTACCGTTTGCGAACAATGATAAATGCTATGCCCACACCCACCACAATATTTAATACAGTGGCCAGGCCGCACATGAAGAATGTCATTAAGATTGGGCGGTAATAATGAGAAAACAGATTATAATAGTTTTCCAGTGTAAACCTAAGGATGGGCAGCCCATTCGCTGCAAAGTCAATAATGGGTTTTCCGTTCTTAAACCGGAACAGGGAATACACCAGCAGCGTAATGTGTGGCATAAAAGAAATAATAACATAGAGAAATATAATAAAGGTAATTGCAAAACCAAGCAGCCTGCCCGGTGTTTTTTCAGCATATCGTTTTGCAGAAATAGAGGAATAAGCCTTTCCAGTCAGAATAATCCGCTGCAATGACAGAAATGCACCTGCAATAAACAACATAATAATACCTGCTGTTGCTGCTTTGGATAAGTTGCCACCCATCTCGCTTACAAATTCATTGTAAATGATAACCGGCATAACCGGAAATTCACCACCCAGCATATAAGGCGCACCAAAGTCGGAGAAAGCACCAAGGCCAGCCATCAGCAGACCGGTTAAAATTCCCGGCAAAGCCAGGGGCAATTCAATTTTAAACAACGTTTTGATTTTATTGCCGCCCAGAATTAATGAAGCTTCCTTATGGGCAGGGTCCTGGGCGATAAAGGCTTCATAGCAGGTAAGAAATACAAGGGCGGAAAGGGGCCAGATATTTACCCATACAATTCCGGGAATCCCCTTTAAGCTGAAAGGTACATCAATACCTGTTGTCAATTGAATCAACCAGTTTAAAAATCCAAATCGTTTAAGTAAAATCACCCAGGCCTGTGCCCCTAAAAAGGGAGGGGCACAGGAAGCCATGGTGATCAATGTAATGATCAGGTTTTTATTCCTGATTCTATACCGCGCCATAAAGTACGCGATGGGAACGCCAATCAGAGCAGTGACAGGGGTGATAATTGCAGTCAGTATCAAACTGTTTTTAAAGGCGCTCTTCGTGGTTCGCTCGGTAAAGAATTTAACAAAGTTTATGAGGGATATACCGCCTTCTTTGGGCATCACAGCGGAAGCAAAGATCCAGAACATGGGAATAATAATTGCAACGATGCTGAGAATAACAAATAGGGACGTTAGGTATATCCAAGGGTCTTTCAAACGTTTCATACAACCTGTCACCTCTTAATTTTTATTTTCTGGCAGCATCCAGTGCTTTTGTAAAGTTATCCAGTACTTCATCCTTGGAATTAAATCTTGATTCAATCAGCTTATAAGAGCTTAAATCGCTTAAACCTTCCGGTGGAGCCATATCAGTACGTGCAGAACGTCTTTTTACAACATCCTGTAAAACCTTATGAACATCCCTACTTAAAATAAAGTCCAGAAACAGCTTGGCATTATCCATGTTTTTGGCACCCTTGATGATCCCGGTCGCTTCCACGTTATATGTAACCCCATCTTCCGGATAAATGATCTTAACAGGCTCACCGGTCATTTCCCATTTGTAGCCTAAGTCCTCGTTGATAAAGCCAACCGGATTCGTCGCATCCTTTACAGCAGCAAACATAGCATCGGAGCTTGGATAAACCTCTGTGTTTACAAGCAGCTGCTGCACATAATCCCAATCATATAAAGAGGCCATACCCTTTACAAGAGACAAACCGGTACCTGATTTGGATGGGTCTGCCAAGGCAATCTCAGCCTTTTTCCACTTTGGGTCTGTTAATTCCTTTAAGGTCTTCGGATAGTCTGCTTCTGATTTTATAAGCTTTGTATTTACCAGAATCGTCTGAGGCATAATTACGTAGGAATGCCATTTGTGGTCCGGATCCCGGGTAATCATAGCCGCATCTTCAATGGAGTCATAGGCTTCGAACAGATCCGGATTGGACAGATACAAAAATGTATCACCGCCCCAAAGAACATCGCCGCCGGGATTATCCTTTTCCGCACTGATTCTGGCCAGCAATTCGCCGGTTCCGCTCTTTACCTCCTCTATTTCAATAGCAGGATACTTCTCCTTCCACAACGCATAAATCGGTTCGGTAATCTCCGGACCGCTGCCGGTGTAAATAACAACCTTACCGGATGGACCTTCTGACGATTCCGGTGCCTTGGATGTATCCGCTGCTGTTGTTTGATCGGAAGCAGCTGTTGTTGAAGCTGTTGTGGTGGCTGCAGACTGCCCGGAACCACATCCGGTTAAAGCTGAGATCCCCATGATAGCTGCCATTGCATAACCCCAAATTTTTTTCATGATAATTTCCTCCTTTTAATAATTCCATTCTCCTAAATAAGTTTTGTGTGCGTTTAATATATCTTCCACCAGCTCTTTTGCCAGTGGATAATCGCCGATTAAAGGATGTGCCATCAAGGCGGCCTGGGCAGTTTGAACTGACTTTAAATTAATTGCTTCTACCGTCAGATTCTCATATGCCTTTACACTCTGGATAATCGCCAGGGCTGCCGGAGAAAGTTCCCCTCTTTCCTCCACCACAATGCCGGCTTTTGTAATCCTGCAGGTAATTTCCATAACATCACCGGCATTCAGCCCAAAGTGTCCCACCGAATCAGGAATGGATAAAACCATTTCCCGCTCTTCTCCAGTAGCCATGGTCAATAGATAATTCATCATAACCCCCGCATAACCTTCCGCATTGGGTATCTGCCCGTCAAAAGGCTTATGAGCCAATGCCTGTTTGGTCTCATTAACCATATAGGTAGACTCCCTGTTGTACATATACCGTAAATATGTTTGCAGCATTTCCTCGATCTGTGTCTCCGGGTTCATCTGCGAAAGGGCTTTAAACATCTCAATATTGTTTTCCATTACAGCCCGTCCCCGTGCCTTTTGGCTGCCTTGGACGTTTTGGTTTGCTTTGTTCCGGTAAAAGAAATAGTAGAGATATTCATTGGGAAGATGTCCCATGGTGCGGATCACATCCGGTTCAAACATGGAAAACTCTTTTACTTCCCGTAAAAATCCATCATCTTTTAATAACTCCGGCAGTAACTCTTTCCCGTTATGTAAAACACTTGTTACGAAGGATAGGTGGTTCAGTCCTGCAAACTGTACCTTCAATTCACTTGCCGGAATCCCCAATGCTTCCGCCATGTTGATCTTTGTGCCGCTGGGTGCATCACAGATACCCAGTACCCGGTCGTAACCGGCATCTCGAAGAGCCTGAGTTACCAGACCGGAAGGGTTGGTGAAGTTAAATATCCATGCCTTTGGCGCCAGTTCTTTTATAATCCTGCAATATTCTTTCATTACCGGAATGGTCCTGAGAGCCATGGAAAATCCGCCGATTCCGGTAGTTTCCTGCCCCAGAACACCATGCTTCATAGCAATGTCTTCATCGATCACACGGCCTTCGTCATACCCTACCCGGATGGTGGTTACTACATAATCCGCTCCGGAAACAGCTTCACGTATATCCAAAGAGGTGCTTACTTCCAGTGCCGGATTTGCTTTCTTGGCAGCATACTTGGATAATGCTCCCATAATCGCCAGCTTTTTTTCGTCAGTATCAAAAAGAACCAGCTCAGTAATGCCCATCATATCCGCCTTTTGGGCCACGCCATTGGTGAAAAACACAGTTCTTACACCTGCTCCGCCCAGAATTACTAATTTCATTTTAACTCCTCCTTTAATTGTTTTAGATTTGGAACTTTTTCGTATCCGCCATATCCCTGTACCGAGGAAGCGCCGCAAAAGTTAGCAGCCGTCAGGCATTTTTCAGGAGATAAACCGTTTAAGAATCCATACAAATATCCAGCATTAAATGAATCGCCGGCACCGGTGGTATCGAGAGTGATTACGCTATATGCTTTACCATGGATAACCTCTCCATCTGTCAGCAGCTGTGATCCCCGGGCCCCCATCTTAATGGCGGCATGTGAGCAAAAACCGGTCAATTTTTCGATCCCCGCATCTAATCCGGCCGAACGGGTGTATTCCATTAATTCCTTATCATTGATAAAGAAAACATCCAATTTTTTTGTTATTTTGAATAAACATTCATCCCACTGTCCCGTATCATCCCAGCCGACATCCATGGAAACCGTAGCTCCCGCTTTATGGGCATCTTCAATAAATTGCAGATATTCTTCCAGGTCTATGCGTCCCCTGTAATTAGTCAGGTGGATATGCCGTGTTTTTTCCAGCAGATCCTTAGGGATATCCTTAGGCATAACTTCATTTACACAGCCGTCATATGTGATAAACCGCCTGTCTTTGTCTACATCCAGCGCGATTGAAAGGCCGGTGCTCTTTTCAGAAAGTCTGGTCTTCATTTCTACCTCGTATTTCCGCATTTCCTGTAAGATAAATTCGCCGAATAAATCATTATGTACCGCACCATATATCATGGTCTTCATTCCCAGCTTGCTGAGCCCGATGGCTGTTATGGCCACACCGCCACCGCACTGCACATACATATTGTCCACCCGTATTTCTTCTCCCGGGCCCGGCAGTGCATCGTATGGCGATACAATCAGATCAATATTAGGCGTACCTGCTATGAGGACATCTATTTCTTTCATGGTTTTTTGCTCCCTTGTAACAGTATATTTTTATATGTAAAGCTTTACACATCAGGCAAAAATTTCTCCTTTCAAGGAAAAATTTTTATACAGCTATCCCTCTCAATGATCTTATGAGGTAGTATCAGGTTTGAATATTGCCGTTCCTCCCTTTCAATTAAGTCAATTAGCGTGCTCACCGAAAAATATCCGATTTCTTCTATGGGCTGATGAACCGTAGAGATAGCCGGACGCATACTGGCTGAAATTTCACTGTTATCAAAACCCAGTATAGAAAAATCCTCCGGAACATGGTATCCGAAATCAAACGCGCAGTTAATTATTCCTACTGCCACGTCATCACTTCCCGCAAATATGGCGGTAGGCAAATCATCCTTACAGGTTTTCAACAGGTTTTTCATCATCTTATAGCCATGTTCTATCTTTAAACCGGAAAGCCAGACATATTGTTCCTTCATGGGACAGCCTTTGTCTGCCAGTGAATCTCTTACCCCTTCATAGCGCTGGCGGCCTACCGTGAAATCGTGTAGTTCTGCACCGATATAAGCTATTTTTCTATGCCCCAGCCTGTGCAGATAAGAAACGGCATCATACGCTGCCTTATAATCATCAATGTTGACACTGGCACATGAAACCCCATGGATATGGCAGCTGCAGGCAATCATTGGTATATCGGACATGGCGGCCAACTGGCCCAGCAATTCCTCATCCGTCTGTTCATTGGTCAGAATAATGCCGTCTACGCACATGCGTTTAAATACGCTTAAGTATTTTTTTTCTTTTTCTAAATCCTCTTCAATATTACAAATCATAATGCTATAGCCTTTCTCGGAGGCACAGTTTTCAATGCTTTTTAATATTTTAGAAAAAAAGCTGGTACCAATATCGGAAACCACTACTCCGATGATGTTGGTTTTTTGCTTCAATAAACTTTGGGCCAGATAATTAGGCTCATAGTTTAACCGTTTTGCGGCCTCCACCACTTTCTTATAGGCACTTTCACTTACATAGCCCTCATTATTTAACGCTCTTGAGACGGTTGCGATGGATACTCCCGCCTCTTTTGCAACTTCTTTGATACCAATGCTCATTCCTTTATTCCTCTGCCTTTCCCCCGAAATGAAAGCGAGGGGGGTATTTTGGGTGTAAAAATTTATATGAAAACCTTTACATATGCTTTATTAAAAAATGCCAAGTAAATTAGCACAATGAAATTGTATCATTCCCATATTTTTTTGTCAATAATTAAATTTCTTTTCGCAACACAAAAAGTTTAATTCTGCCTGCTTTTACTTGCTAATTCACTGTACATAAAAGTACCGGATCAACGGTCTCGCTCATAACCGAAAAGAATCGGAGTGGGAACTACAGCTACTGAGTTCCCGTTTCCGATTCTTTCTTCCCATATCTCTTAAAAAATTTCAATACCGGACAAACACTTCCTACCGCGCCATCAAGGTGAACACCCTTGCTTCATTGTCAGCCTTGATCACCGGCATAGGCAGTCCCGCGTACATCAGTGCTGCCCCGGAAAGCTTTATGCCAAGCTCCTGAATTTCATACTCTGTCTGTTCTTCAAGCCCCCGCAGCTTTAAGTAAATGATTCCCTTATTCGCTCCGGAAACTCTCTGTACATATCCTACGACCGCCTCTTTTTTATCTTGGGAGACCGACATAAACGCCCCATACTCCCGCTCTCTTTCCGGGTTCGTCAGCCGGTAATAGTCACCATGGCCGGAAACAAGTCCGTGTTCCTGGTAGTATTTTACCTGCCTGCGGACCGCTTCCTGTTCTTCCTCAGATATGTCATTTAAATCCAGCTCATACCCAAAGGTCCCGAAATAGGCAAGAGCCGCTCTTGTATCAATGGAAACGGTTCTTCCCGTCTGCTGGTTGGGACACTCTGAAACATGGGAGCCCATGGCAAAAGGCGGATAGATCATGGAAGTTCCGTACTGAATGTGAATCCTTTCGACCGCATCCGTATCATCGGAGCACCAGATCTGGGGCATATAGTAAAGAACTCCCATATCAAACCTTCCTCCGCCTCCGCTGCAGCCTTCAAACCGCACGTTGGGAAAAGCCTTTGTCATCTTATCCATCAGCTTGTAAAGGCCCAGCACATACCTGTGACAAACCTCTCCCTGCCTGTGTGCCGGCATGGCCTGAGAAAAACGGTCCGTCATGCTTCGGTTCATATCCCACTTGATGTAGTCAATCTGTGCATCCTTAAATTCCTCATAAAGCTGATGGAAAATAGCCTCCACCACTTCATCCCTGCTGAAATCCAGGATCAGCTGATATCTCTGGCGGGTTGGTTTTCTTCCCGGAATCCGGATACACCAGTCCGGATGCTCCTCATAAAGCCTGGAATCCTCATTGACCATTTCCGGTTCGATCCAAATACCGAACTTTAACCCCATATTGTGAATTCTTGCAGAAAATCCGGGTATCCCGCTTGGCAGCTTACTTAAGTTGCACTGCCAGTCTCCAAGGCCCCTGTATTCATCGGTCCTTCTTCCAAACCAACCGTCATCCATGACAAACATCTCAACCCCCAGTTCCTTTGCTTTCCCAGCAATGTTCACCAGCATTTCTTCGTCAAAATCAATCATGGTAGCCTCCCAGTTGTTGATGAGAACTGGGCACCTCTCATTGATAAACTGGCCGGGAATCAGATGATGCTTTACTGCCCGGTGGAAATTGTGGCTCATTTTGGATAAGCCCTGGGAACTATAGGTCATGACTGCTTCCGGTGTTTCAAATACATTGTCTTTTGAAAGCTCCCAGTAAAAAGTTTCCGGGTTGATGCCTGCCACCAGTCTTGTCTGCTTAAAATCGTTGACCTCTGTGGTGATTACAAAGTTTCCGCTGTAAACCAGGGCGACTCCATAACAATCTCCTCCATCCTCAGTTGCCTCAGGGCTGCAGAGAATGGCCGAAGGGTTCTGATAATGGCTGGAGATGCCTCTGGCGCTGTCCACTGTGATCTTCCCATGTCTTACGGAAGTTCTCTCCGTACACCGCTCGTGGCCCCAGCTTCCATAGAAACTGATCATATCCATCTGATCCGTAGGGAAAGAAATACAGGCGGAATGAGCAGTATTGGCAAACACGGTCTTTTCTCCTGCATTCTTAATCCTGGCGCACCTGGTAATGATGTCATACTCTTCCAGAACGCCGTAAACAAGAGTCACCTCCACCTGGGTGTAAGGGTCCCTCATCAGAACCTCCAGAGTCAGCCAGGTGCCGCCGTTATCCCGCAGGGATGGCATTTCATGTATGCAGTATTTTCCTTCTGATACCTTATGTGAAACATATCTTAGATCAATACAGTTAGAGCCATCCCCATTGATCACGCTGACTGCAGAAACCCGGAAGTCTGAAACTCCAAACCCCGGATATTCCTGTTCCAGCACATCCAGGCAGATGGTCCTGTCCTTTTCCGACTCATAGGGATTGGCTTCAAACCCATGACGGATTCTCACAGGAAGATAATCCGCAGCATCTGATATCTTTTTTCCATAGTACAGATGCTCTAGAAATCCATATTCCGCCACCCGGAACTGGTAGCTTGAATTCTTCGTATTTAATAAGAATACCTTTTTGTCCTCAATATATTTTACACTCATTATAAACCTCAATCTTTCAAAAAATTTTAGAAAGAAAGCGGAAGTCTCATCCGATTCCCGCTTTTCTTATCTGAACCCTATTTAGTTAATCTTCAATTACTTGATCGCGCTGTCCACCATACCCTGGATAAAGTATTTCTGTAAAAACAGGAATACCGCAACCATGGGAAGGATTCCAATAAAGGCCGCAGCCGCAGCCCCATTGACATTGGCTGAATCTGCGGAAAAGAAGCCTGCAATGGCCAGTGTAATGGTCTTAATCCTGGGGGACTGGAGCAGATATAAAGCAAACTGGTAATTATTCCAGCAGTTCACACCGGTGATGATGATAACAGAAGCAGTTACCGGCTTTAGCTGAGGCATAATGATCCTGAAAAATGTCTGGAACAGTCCGCAGCCGTCAATTGCCGCTGCTTCCTCAAGAGCCACCGGTATGCTGGTTATAAAGCTTGAAAACAAAAAGATGCTGGTGGGAAGCTGGAAGGTGATCAAAGTCACGATCATGCCCCAGTAGGAATTGATTCCCTGAATTTTAGCCATAAAGGAATATAAGGGAACCAGAATGCTTAAGGGGGGAATCATCATGACACCCATAATGAACCCTTTTACCAGGTTGTTAAGCCTGCTCTTATTTCTCGCGAGAGGATAAGCCGCCATAGCACCGATGACCACAATAAAAAGAATCGACATACCGCTTATGATCACAGTATTTTTAAGGGCAAGAAGCATTCCCCCACGCTCCAGTGCGGTGTAAATATTTTTTAAGTAAAGGTATCCCGGAAAGGCCCACCTTGAGGAATGATCATAAGGGGATTTGAACGCAATGGCAACCACCATATAAATGGGAACAAAGTGGATTGCAATGATGATGAGAGCCAGTACATATTTCCAGGCATTGGAAACCCTTGATTCTTTCATTACACATCCACCTCCTTCTTGTCAAAATACCCCATGACCACATTGCTGATGATCATAATCAGCAGGAATGAGAAAATTCCGATTGCAGAAGCATATCCTGCGGACTGGGCCGAAAAATACTGGTTTGTAACCAGAGTGGACAGGGAATGGGTACTGAATCCCGGTCCGCCGCTTGTAAGCGCCATAACCAGGTCAAATAGCTTTAATCCTCCGATCAGGTTTAAGATGGCAGAGGAAGAAATGGCCGGCATCAGCAGCGGAATGGTAATGTGCTTAAACCGCTCCCAGAAGGTGGCTCCGTCAATCATGGCTGCTTCATAATACATGGTCGGCACATTCTGTAGTCCTGCCAGATAGATGACCATGGCAACGCCCACAAACTGCAGGGAGTTTACCAAAACAATGATCCGGATGGCGGTCCCTGAATGGACCAGTAAATCCACCGGCTTCATATGGAGGGCGATCAAAATATCATTGACCGCACCTCCGTCATACTGAAAGAAGAAATACATGATATAACCCATAATCAGCGGAGCAATCATAACCGGCATGTAGATAATCGTTCTGACAATGGAACGTCCCTTAAACTTTGTATTTAAAAATAACGCGTAGCCAAGGCCTAAGATGTTCTGGATCACGGTACTCATAACACCGTAAATAAGGGTATTGACCAGTGCTGTCTTTACATTTGCATCCTGAAACAATCTGGTGTAGTTCTTAATTCCAACAAATTTCATTGTCTGGGAATACCCATTCCAGTTGGTAAAGGACAGCCGGATACCCTGGATAAACGGATATATCACAAAAACAAGAAACAATATCACTGCCGGAATATAAAACAGATTGATTACTGATTTTTTTTGAATCTTCATGTTTACTCCTGTGCTTTCTTTTCCTCATAGCTTGTCTTCATCTGATCCACTGCAATGGTAAGGGAATCTGCCTGTCCTGAAACAATGGCTGCTCCTGTTACGCAGAGGTCGTTCCACATACCGCTTGGCAGATATTTTCTGTCAAAATACGGAATGTTTAAAATGGAACTGTCATTTGCATATTTATCATAGTAAGGAGCCAGTCTTCCCGTATCACTTACCACATTGTCAAGTCCGGAAGGCATACCGCATTTGGTTGCAAGGTAAGAGCTGATGTCTTCACGGGCAAGGAATTCCATAAACTGTTTTACTTCCTCCGGATGCTTTGTGGTCTTTGACATGCCCACTGCAAAGTGCTCCCCTGTCATCAGAGACTGTTTTAACCCTTCTTCTCTGGCAGGAAGAGGCATAAAGCCCATTTTTGTATCCTGATTCTGAACGTAGGTTTCTGTGATTCCGCTGGCTGCGGTAAACATGAAAGCTGCCTTATCGGCTGCAAGAGCCTTAATACCGGTCATGAAATCTGCTGTAACGGCATCTGTATTGAAATATCCCTTCTGTCTCCAGGAATCAATCTGATTTACAACCGTATTCCATTTGCTCCAGTCAAAGCTGCCGCCTAAAAGAGCTGCCTGATTGGCCTCATCCTCGTTTGTAATCAGGGTAGGTGCCACGAAATCCATCATATTTCCCATAGTGTAGCTGTCTTTTCCGCCAAGCTGGATGGGGGTCAGTCCTGCTGCCTTGATCTTCTCACAGGCTGCCTCAAAATCAGCCCAGGTTTTGATGTCATCTACATTCACACCGGCTTCTTCCAGCACATTTTCGTTGTAGATCATTCCTGTTAAATCCATATCAATTGGAAGGGTGTATAAGTTTCCTTCCCCGTCTGTGATCTGTTCCTTAATGCTTGGGGATATATGAGAAGCAAACTCGAAATCATTTAATGGAGATAAATATTCCGCATATCTTGCAACTGCCCAGCCATGGGTTGTCCATGCATCCGGAAGCTGATTGGAAGCCATTCTGGTTTTCATGATATCAGAAAAATTGCTGCCTGGCATGACTGCTTCCACGCCGATTCCGGTTTCTTCTGTAAACTGTTTGCAAACATCCTGAATGGCATCGCTGACTGATTCGCCGTTTAAGTTATATAAAAATTCAATGGTAACGCCTGTGGGGGCTACTGCATTTCCCTTGGTTTCTGTCTCTTTTACCGTTTCTGTCGCTGTGGTAGTCTCCACAGGTTCCTGGGGTGCCTTGGAACAGCCAATTACGCTGACCGCAATGAGACCTGCCAGTGAGACAAGTGCTAACTTCTTCATAATAATTCTCCCTTACATATATATTAGTTTTTAGCCGGCTATTTTGTATCTTTAGTCTATCACAGTCCCCTGGGTTCCGTAAGATACCCAAATCTACACTTTCAGGCTCTTTTCTATCATTTTCTTTCTTTGGGATTGAAAAATGTATATAATATGGATACAATATAGGCCCAGGAGGTGCCCCCATATGAAAAAACGACAAAGCTTTCAAAACCGGTTTTTGGCCCTGTTTCTCGTAAGTATTGTTTTGCCCATTATTATCATGGCCACCATACTTGCCTTTTACTTCCAAAAAAGAATATACAGGGATAATGAAAAATACTTTTCAACCTCCCTTTACTCCATTTCTACTAATTTAAGCACCTATGTATCTGACTTAAAAAGGCTGGCTCTGACTCCATATATTTACGATGATATTCTAAATTTTTTTGCAGCCGTTGAGAATGGGAAATACACAAAAAATGGTTCTTTCGACTACCGGATCGAGCTTCACCGGCAAAACTACACCACTTCCATACAGCGTATATTAAACACCGCCAGGGAGGATATCCTGGCCGTTTCTTTCATGCCTGTAAACCCGGACAACCACATCATTGTTACTGCAACAAAAACCAGCGACCTCATAAATACCACAGACTATCCTTATCAGAAGGAGCCCTGGTATCAGGAGGCTTTAAATACAGCCGAACCATATGACTTTATGGTTTCAGAGGCCCCTCCTTATATCCGCTCTGAGACAACGGTCATCTCTGCCCTTCATACGGTCCGCAACGTGTACACCAAACGGAAGCTGGGCGTCATCCGGATCGATGCCTCCGATAAAATCATCAAGGATATTTTCAGCAGCGTAACCTTAAGTGAAAATTCAGGCTTTGTCATCGCAGGTCAGGATGGAACCCCCGTCTACCAGGTAGGAAAGGTGGAGGAAGGCGTCCTTAAAAGGCTTTCTTCTGCAGAAAATATGATCCGTACGGACTCCGATACTTACCGCCTGTATAAAAGTGATATTTCAGGAATGCCATGGCAGCTTATTTTTGTTTCCTCCCAAAAGGATATATTTAAGGAGGTATCCATTGTCTGGAGCCTGGCGGCTGTTTTAAGCCTTTCCTCCATTCTGGCTGCATTCTCAATCTTCCGTTCCAACTCAAAGAAGACTGCCCTTGCTTTAAATTCCATCTTAAATACCATGAAAAAGGTGGCAAAGGGAGACTTGGAAGCGTCCGTTCCTGACACAGACCTGTTGCAGAACGACTCCTTTAACACAGAAGAATTGTCCCTGATTGCGGAGAATCTAAACGAGATGATCCAAAAGCTGCAGCTATACATTGATCAGTCCTATAAATATGAGATTGACCGGCAAGAGGCAGAATACCGTGCCCTTCAAAGCCAGGTTAACCCGCACTTTCTCTATAATACCTTAAACTGCTTCCTGTCCATGAACCGGATTGGGATGAAAAAAGAGCTGGAGGACAGCATCATCCAGCTGACCAGAATATTCCGCTATACCTGCAGCAATGCAAAGCTGACTACCGTACAGGAAGAGTTTGAATTCTGCATCCAGTACTGCAATCTCCTTAAAATACGTTATGATGAACGCCTGACCTTTCTAAGCTCCATGGAGGAAGAGGCAAAGAATATTTCTATTCCAAGACTTCTTATACAGCCTCTTGTAGAGAATGCCCTTAAGCATGGAATGGAAGGCGACGGCATATCCATCACCATCTCCATTTCCGCATCAATTGAGGACGATACCCTGGTCCTGAGGGTAAAAAACAATGGAATACCCATTGATATTCAAGAGGTTTACTCTGACGGAAAGGTTGGCATAAGAAATGTGGAGAACCGTATAAAAATCTTTCACCCCTATGCCTCCTTTGAAATAAAACTGACCGGAGATATTACCTCCATGACAATTAAGATACCCCTGGAAGGAGGAGCTTCTGAATGAAAATTCTTTTAGCTGATGATGAACGCCTGATCCGGCTTGGATTAAAAAGTATGATTGAGGAACTTTACCCCAATACGCACCAGTTTTTTGAAGTAGAAAACGGAGAAAAACTATTAAAACAACTGGAAAAGGAAATTCCGGACCTGATTTTCCTGGATATTCACATGCCGATGCTCACCGGTCTGCAGGCATTTTCCCAGTTTCATATGCGGAAGATACCGGTGGTCATGCTGACCGGATACGCGGAATTTTCCTATGCCCAGGAAGCCTTAAAACTGGGTGCCATGGACTATCTCTTAAAGCCGGCCAGCCTGGAGGAAGTCAGGGCTACCATGGAAAAAGCAGATTCCCTGTTTGGAGAGCGGGAGCTTTTGCTGAAAAAGGATTATGAGCTGGAATTTGAAAAGATTCTTGATCTCCATACCTCCATCAGCTTTTTACAGAGTCCCAAATACGTTCTTCCTCCTTACACTGCAGTTCTTTTTTATGTTGATCATTATCATAAGGAGACCTTTAAAGACGATTTAGATGAATTAAATGCCATGCTCTCTTCCATCTCCTCCCGCTACGGCGCCCGGTTTACATTCACCTTTCTGCCTACAGGTGAAATCTGTTATCTTACCAGTACCGCGATCCCTCCCGGGGAGTTCCAAGAGATACTGGCCCGGTTTCATCAGACCAGCGGATGTGTAGCAACCGGATTTCATGTTTCTGCCGGAAATCTCTCAGAACTGTTTGCACAGTTTGAGTCTGTTCAAAGGGATGAAAGTCTGCGCCTTTGCGTCCACCTTGGGTCGGTTATATCAGAGAAAGAGCGGCTGATGTTTTCGAAGCTTCTTCCTTTTTCGGATTTACTGGAAAAGCTTTTGATGGCCAATCAGGCAGATGATGTTATGGGCTTTCAAAATCTTCTTCATGCTCTTACCCAACTTCCCTACGAAAAAAAAATTTTTGAACTTTGTGATGATTCCTTAAACCGGATTCTCACAATGGAATCCGGAACAAACGCTAACATTCTCTCCATTCACCAGCTTGTGGAATTTTTAAAGCAGATGACTTCCCAGAACCATAGCATAGATTTAATAGATAAAATCAACGCTTATATTGAGGAACATTATATGGACCAGATCGGAATCAATACCATTGCAGATATGATTGATATCTCGCCGAATTACTTAAGCAAAATCTATAAGATGAAAACCGGAGAAAAATTCGTTGACCACCTAACCGGTGTCCGTATGAAAAAGGCAATGGAACTCATGTCAGGAGGGCATACTGTCACGGTCCGGGAAACTGCTGAGCGGGTTGGATATTTCAGTACCAGGTATTTTACCAAGGTTTTCCTAAAAAGTACGGGAATCTCACCTTCCGAATATATGAAAGGCCATTTATTAAGCGAAGGGAAATATGCCCCTCTGTAAAAGCAAAGACCGTTTTTGTGATATAGACCTGTTATAAATGCCGGCACAGATTACACAATCTAATATAAGAAAATTTACTTTGACCGAATCGGTTTATGGTGTTATAATCATGCCATAAACCGATTCGGTCAATTACATTATCAGAAGGTGAAGACATGGAAAAATTCAAAGAACTTTCAGAAGAAAAGCAGCTGCCCATCATTGAAGCGGCATTAAAATGTTTTGGAAAGCATGGATACAAAAAGGCCTCCATGGGCGACATCGCCCAAAGCAGCGGAATATCCAAACCAATGCTCTTCCATTATTTCGGCACAAAAAGAGATCTGTACCTATACCTTTCGGAATATGTGAGAAGTGTTATGATTGAGGCTTATAAGCGCAATGAAATCAATGCATATGACGATTTATTCGAACGCATTCTTGTGGCCTCCAGAATGAAAATGAGCATACTGGAAAAGCATCCTCATATATTGAAATTTATTATCAGTATGTTCGAGGAAACCGACGATGCGGTCACCGATCTTACAAAAAAGATCATGCCCGAGGCCCAGCGCTTTTCCTATGACCTGGTGCTTAGAAAAGAAGATGTTATTAAATTTAAAGAAAGTGTGGATATTGATGTGGTTATGCGCGTGATGTTCCTCATGGCGGAAGGTTACGCTCACGAGATGACCGATGAACAATGCGATCTTGGCAAAATAACCGAAGAACTGGAAAAAACCATCCACATGTTGAAAAGTAATTTGTATAAGGAGGAATACCTGTGATGTATATACAGAAAGGAGAATCACCGGTGAACGCAATTCAAATTAATAACCTGTCCAAAAGCTATGGGGGGCACAGGGGGATTGAAAACATCAGCTTCTCCGTTGAGGAGGGCGAGATATTTGGCTTTATCGGACCCAACGGGGCGGGGAAATCCACTACCATCCGTACTCTTTTGGCATTGATCCGGCCCACCTCCGGCAGTGCAGAGATCTTTGGCAAGGACTGCATCAGGAAGGCTGCAGAAATTGCTAAGGATGTGGGCTATCTGCCCGGTGAATCCGCCTATTACGATAACATGACGGTACGGGAGCTGGTGCAGTACGCGGCGGATTTGTACGGCATAAAGGGAGATGGCAAAATAAAAGAGCTTTCCAGGCGCTTAGATCTTGACTTATCCCGTAAAATCGCCGACTTATCCCTTGGAAATAAAAAGAAAGCCGGAATCCTGTGTGCCCTGCTTCACTCGCCCAAACTCATTGTATTAGACGAACCGACCAGCGGTTTAGACCCGCTGATCCAGCAGGAGTTCTTCACCATATTAAAAGAGGAAAACAAACGGGGGGCAACAATCTTCTTCTCTTCCCATGTCCTGTCAGAGGTACAGAAAATCTGCGACCGCGTGGGGATTTTAAAAGAGGGAAAAATGATCGGCATACAAAAAATAAGTGAGCTACGGGCGGGCAGCCATAAAAAAATAAACGTTACCGCTGAGGAAATACCGGAAGAATATTTTGATCTTGGAGGCGTAACCAGCTACCAGCAGGACGGCAATACTGCCACATTCATGTTCATGGGGAGTATTGGGGAGGTTCTTGCAAAGCTGTCTGCTTTGCATGTCCGTGATCTTTTCATTGAGGAACCGACACTGGAAGAAATCTTTATGCACTATTACAGGTGAGGTGAAGGGATGACTGTATTAAAGTATGAACTGAAGCAGTTAAAGAAAAATATCATTATATGGTCACTATCCATGGGCGTACTGATCTTCCTGATGCTGCCGGCTTATCTTGGCTTTATCTCAGGGTCTGATGCTCTGGTGACAGAGGCAATAAAAAACAACCCAATATTTGAAGCTTTGGGAGTCAGCGCTGCTTTCGTAATGACGCCTCTTGGCATGTTCAGCTTTTTAAACAGCTTTGCCATGACAGCGGCGGCAATCCACGGAATGGGCATTGCCTTTTCCTCTCATACAAAGGAATATGTGAACAAATCAGCGGAATTTCTGCTGACTAAGCCTTATTCCCGGATCAAAGTTTTCTGGAGCAAGGTTCTTGCCTGCATGACAGACAGCCTGATCGTAGGAGCCGCCTACATCGCAGGAGCCGGGCTGGCACTTTTGACCGTCAAGGGCATCCGCATTGATTGGCCTGCGTTTCTGCTTATTGGGATATCCCTTGTGCTGGTTGAGCTGATGTTTGTGGTATTGGGAACAGCCGCAGGAACATTCTTCCCAAATGTGCGGACACCTGTGCTCATATCTTCCTGTGTTATGTTTGGCCTTTTTTGCTTAAGCTCCATGTCAAAGAAGATCCATCAGCCGGCACTGGGCTATTTCACTCCTTTTGCATTTTTTAATCCGGTGAGCATCACGGAAACCGGATTCTACCAGTGGAATTATGTAATGTGGTACGTAGCTCTTGGTGCCGGACTGCTGTATATCAGCTGCAGGACATTTCTTAAAAAAGACGTTATATTCGGAGGCTGACATGAAAACGATCTATTTAAAAGAACTGAAGCTTACGCGGAAAATGCTGATGATATGGCTTGTGTTAATCGTGATGCTTACAGGATTTGCAGCTATAGAATTTATTGTGTTAAAAGATGCCATGGGAGAAATTGCCGCTCTGGCTGAAAGCTTTCCAAAAATCATATTGATTTTATTTGGATTAAATGGAGTGAGAATCGACACCCCCCTGGGCGCTTATCAGTGTATGGTATTCTGGACCAACCTGCTTGCCTTCTTTTATGCGGGATTTTCAGGGGTATTTGCCGTTTCCAGAGAAGAGAGGTCAGGTACAAGTGAATTCTTATTCTCAAAACCCTATAAGCGTTCTGCAATTGTCTGGGCGAAAATCTGGGCAGCTGTAACAAACCTTATGGTATTTTCCCTTACCGTTGGGATAATGTCATATTTATGCATCATCCTCCCTCTGGGCGATCTAAGGATTATCGGTACCCATATAATCACAACCCTGGGAATCTTTCTTACCCAGATCGTGCTGTTTTCCATCGGGCTTTTCATCTCAGGCCTTACTAAAAACTATAAAGCCGCAAGCCTTTATACATTGCTTGCGGTTGCGGCGTTTTATGTGATCAGCTTTTCCCTTGATTATACCGGCATTATGGCTTTTTTTAAGGTACTGACACCGGTAGGTTATTTTAATGTGGTTTCGGTTTCGGAAAACGGATTAAACCCATTTTATATCCTGCTCTCCCTGATCATCACTCTGGCCAGTTGCTTCATGGCAGTCAGGCTTTACGAAAGAAAAGACCTGCATGCATTGTAAAAACGGCAGAACAAAAATAAGGGAACCGGGCTATTTAATAGCCCAGTTCCTCATTAACAAGGATCACTTTTATCCTGTCTTTAATAAATTGACCTGTAATCAAAACAAAATCATTACAGATCCTCTCCCTGTGTCCGCAGTCAATGCAGCGTCCAAGGGCGGCACAGGGAGTTGATTTGTTAAGACGCTTTGCATCCAGGGGAGCCGCGATCTGCCTGGTTCTTTTTACGGCTGCCTCCACATCTTCCGTTATCTTGTTCGTCCCTGCAACAACGATGACCTGCTCCGGGCCGTACAGCATGGGGGCCACCCGGCTTCCATTTCCGTCAATGTTAAAGATCTTCCCGTCCATGGTAATTGCGTTGGCTCCGGTGATAAACGTATCCGCTGAAAAATTCTTAAGATATATCTCCCGTTTTCCTCCCCTGGTAAGGGAAGGATCATACTTATCCAGAAAACTCACGTCCCTTTTCCTTAAATCTTCAAACACTCCCGTCTGTTCCAGGGTGACAGAATCTCCGCAGCCTACGGTCGTTCCATCCGCAATAAGTCTCCTTAAAAGTTCCAGAAGTTCATCTTTATCCTGAACCAGATAACCTGCCAAGTTATTCCGCTTTAAATGCTTTATCAATAAGGGAATGTCCAGTCCGTTTTTTTGTGAATAAAGATCCATTGATTTTTCCTCCAAAGTTAAACAATAGGATCCCAGACAAAATGATTGCACCTCCGGTGAGGGTCGCCTTGTCCGGAACCTCATTTATCATAAGAAAACCGAAAACACTTGTTAAAAAGGGAGTCACAAACATATAATTGCTGACTTGTGATGTCTGTTTTGCCTTAGCAAATGCCTTTGACCATGACACATAAGCAATGGCGCTGGAGCCTATTCCCAGGGTCGCAACATAGAATATCTGGATTCCGGGGGCATGTACCGCCTCATTTACCGATGACGGAAGAAATATAGCAAGAAACAGCGTACCAAAGAAAATACTAAAGGCGCAGGATTGCAGCGCCGGATAAGTCTTTGTCAACTTTCTCTGCAAAAGATTGTAAATACTGACCAGCAAAGCTGCAAGGAACAGCCAGAACAAGCCGGAATTAATGGAAAATACCCCATTCATCAAGGTCAGTACCAATACTCCGATGAACTGGACCCCAATGGCTGCCCACTGGAATCCCAGCAGCCTTTCTCTGTAAAAAAACCGGGCCAGAAGCGCGGTAATAACCGGAACCGTGGCGAGAACAACACTGCCGGTAGAAGCCGTTACCATATTCTGCCCTTTGTTAAAGGCAATCATGTAAAAGAAAAAACCGGTTGCCCCGGAAGCCATGAACCACCAGACATCTCTCCTTTTGGGAAGCTTCATCCTCGTAGCGACCGCCACTGCTATCAGGGCGAGAGACGCTACCACATATCGGAGAAATCCCAGGGAAAATGGAGAAAAATACCGAAGGGCCAGCTTAGTGAACACATAGGCCAGTGACCAGAAAAAAATGGTTATGGCCGCATAAGGATGAAAACTGTCTTTCCATTGCATATTTGCACCTTACCTTTAGCCGCTTATTATAGTTACATTTCTGCTTCCCTATAATTTACCACGGAATTGCCGTAAAGAAAAGAAGGAATTAAACGAGACTTCATTCTTTCTGCTTACGATAGTCTGCTGCAAAAGATGCGAGAAAGGATACGATCGGAACTGTCATCACCACACCCAGGCTTCCGGATAGCCCCTGCATTACCTCTATTGCCATATTATTGGAATTAATGATCTGAAGGTAAGGCAGTTCGTATGCATAGTTCAGAAGCAATATGCTCACCGAACCGCCCACAAAAGCCAGGATCAGGGTATTGACCATAGTCCCCATCGCATCACGGCCCACATTCAGCCCGGAGTAAAACAGCTCCTTCCTGTTAAGCTCCGGTTTCTGGTCATGGATCTCAAATACGGTGGAGGAAATGGACATCCCGATATCCATGACGGCTCCCAATGCGGAAATTAAGAGGCC
Source organism: Hungatella sp. UBA3147 (assembly GCA_002365025.1). Classification (GTDB taxonomy): domain Bacteria; phylum Bacillota; class Clostridia; order Lachnospirales; family Lachnospiraceae; genus Lacrimispora. The sequence continues at coordinate 33,044 of DEYX01000054.1, forward strand.
GGAGAACAAAAGCTCTCCCACCCGGATCCCACGAATACTTTCCAGAACCGTCAGCGACTCGATATTTGATACATTATACCCGTTGATATGGGCTGCCTTCCCAAATAAAAAAGCAGAAATCCCGGCGATTATCACACCGCTAACCGTTCCGATTACGGCGCAGGCCGTCTTTCCGGACCAGCCGCCAAGAAGATACATGGTGACAAAAGTAGTAACGGCCGCCAGCAGTACCGCCGCTAAAAAAGGAGAATACCCCTTATAAATCATCGGGATATAAAGCCAGATAATGCAGATGAACGTAAATATAAGCCCGATACACGCCTGCACCCCCTTCATCCCTCCGATCACACATACCACCAGCAGGAAAATTAATACAAATCCAAGCACTGCCCACTCCCGGTCTATGCTGTAAACGGTATGGATCGAAATATCCCCTGCCAGGCTCTGTATCACAACCACATGCATTCCCGGTTCACATGCAGCTCCGAACAGATACCCGTCATTGCTGGTGGCCTCCACCTTTTGGCCCTTCATGGGCTCGGACTGTACTTCAATCAAAACGCTCTGCTGCCCCACCCGGCTTCCATCCTCCTGCATATTATCTTTAAGGACCTTTATTACTTTAGCCCGTTCAAAGGTTCTTCCCTCCATGGACACCAGACTGGTAATGTCTACCTTGTTAAATCCGATTAAGAACAGGATGAATATGGCCATCACAATACCAAACGGTACCCACTGCTTCCAATTGCTTCCGCAAAAATCCCCAAAGATGTCTGATCGTCGCTTTTTTTCCATGTTCACTACTTCCTCTCTCTTTTCACACATTGCTTTCATCCAGCCACTCAGCAAAGGGGACGCCCTGACTGAATCAGACGCCCCCTGGAGCCCGGAACTATTTCATGTAAAATTATCTTCTTGCAATATTGGTCTTTTTAAGTGTAAAGGTTTGATCGATCTTCTGCGGCTGTCCCCCAGTAATCTCATAAGTATCAATGGAAAATGTATTATTATTTATCCGGATCACAGAATACGTTGGATTCCAATTCTGGTTTCTGACCGCTATGTAATCCTGTTGATTAGGAATTAATTCATAGTACTTGCTGCCCGTGGAGGAATTGGCTTCCATGTACAGGGTGCCATCTGCATTGGTCACACTGTCAGGCATTTTGTTTGCAATGGTATAGCAGTTGTTCTCCGCTTGATAAGCAGCATTGCTGTACGGGAATACATGGCCCGCCTCGTCCGTTACATTATCCCAATCGTAAAAATCATAACTGGAATGGGTCTTTGAGTCGGACTTTAGCAGATAGCTTCTGGAATAGGTATGATCATGTCCCTGAAGCACTACATCCACATCGTATTTATCCATCAGAGGTGTCAGCTGTGTTCTCAGCACAATCCCGTCAGAATCCGAGTGATCCAGTCCGCTTCCATAGATATCCTGATGGAACATGACGATCCTCCATATGGTTTTAGGATAAGCAGCAACTGCCTGCTTCATAACCTGTTCATGCTCTGCACAGTTGTAGTTGTTTGTATTAAGAATCACATAGAGAGCCGGACCATATTTATAAAAGTAATCACCGCCGGCAGTCGTCTTTCCCAGCTGGGTATCATTGGGATTATTAAAATGAAAACTGTAGCTTTCATTGGTGGAATCATGGTTGCCAATGGTGGTTGCGATTGGCAGTGACTTCATCCAGCCTGCATTTAAAAAGCCGGCATACTCCACCTCGTTTCCGGGATCCTTACCTTCCACGTTCTTATTAATCTGGTCGCCTGCAGAAAGTATGAAACTGATATCCGGATTGGCAGACATGGCTGTATTCAGGGTCTTATTCCAACTGAATGCATCATTTCTGGCTGCCGTGTTGAGATCAGAGTCACTTTCCAGCTTGTCACCTTTTGAAGTTGTCTGGCCCTTTGATGCGCCGATCTGGGGATCCCCTACATACAGCATGGCATAGTTGTTGAAGCCATGGGTGCGAAAGGAAGAGACCTCGCTCGGCATTCCATTTTTATAGTATCGGTAATAATAGGCAGTGTTCTCCGTCAGCGCTTTTGCAGTCACCTTATTGCTCATATATCCGTCAATTGCCGGTGTTGCGCCTCCCTCAAATATAACCGCTCCGCTCATATCACTTTGTGTGGATAGTTCGACCTTTGGTGTAGACGTTCCATCTGCCTTCGAATACCATGCAAAGTTCATTTGTGTTTCATTAGAACCTGGTGTCAAGGCTATCTTTTCGTAATCCGTCCTCACCTGGCCTTCCCATTGCTGTACCCAGTTTTCCCAGGCTCCATCCGTTGTAGAATCCGCAAAATGCTGGGTTGCCGCATATACGTACCCCCCGGCCAAAGTTACCGTCAGAGCAGCCGAAATAACAGCCGCCGCATACCTTTTTCTGCCATTCATACGTTTTTCCTCCTAGTTGCCACGTAATCTGCGCGGCCGTTTTTTTATTCATGATGGAAGCACTTCTCTCTTTCCAAGAATAAAACGGACGGACATTATATTCAAGAGGCTTTTCGAAAGCTTTACAAACTATATTAAAACTTTACATAACGGTAATTATCCGCTCCAAAAAGAGGGCCACAGACAAACCGGTGCCCAGGACGCAAGTCCAGGCACCGGTTTATTTTTAAAACAATGACAGCTACCAGCCAAAATATTCCTTTGAATTCTTATAACATATTGATTCGATCATCTCTTTTATATACTTTTCATCAGAAAAATATTCCCCACGCTCCGCCAGCTCTCCTAAGTAACTGCAAAGAACTCTCCTGTAAAGCTCATGCCGGGGATAGCTTAAAAAGCTTCTGGAATCTGTCAGCATACCTACTGATAAACTGACCGGATAAAGATTCCCTGCCGCACAGAACTGGCGTACAATGCCATAGGACTGATCATTAAACCACCACGGAGCGCCCAACTGTACCTTTGCCTTTTCCGTACCATCGCAAAAACCGGCGGCCAGAATGGCAAAGGACTCCACCTGCGACGCATTCAGGGGATAAAGGATTGTCTTTGGCAGCTCATCCAGTTCCGTTAAACGGTTAAGAACAGCGCCTACTGACCGGACAGAGGTTGTATCATCCACACAGTCAAAGCCGGTGGACTGTCCGATTTCTTTCACTTTTTTTTGATTGGCATCCAAGTAGGTCCCAATATGGAGCTGCATGACAAATCCATACTTTTTATAAAGCTTTGCCATCTCAATGATAAATGCAGACTTATACTGGTTTTTTTCTTTTGGTGACAGTTCCTTCTTCCGAACCGCTTTATCAAAAACCGCTTCCACCTCTTCCATCGTATAATCACACCATGTAATATCCGCGATACCGTTATCGCTCACTTTGGTCCCAAATTCCGCGAAGAAAGAGAGGCGCCGATCCAGAGCATTCATCATGGAAGTAAAGCTTATGATCTCCTGTTCTGCTGCCTGAGAAAGCTTTTCCATATAGTTCGAAAAAGAGGGCCATTCGCAGTAAAATGCCTGATCCGGCCGAAAAGCCGTAAGGATCCTGGTCTTCATATCCGGATCCCGCTTCATCCGGATATGATATTCCAGGGTATCCACAGGGTCCTCCGTAGTGCTGACAATCTCTACCTTTGACTGTTCCATGCACCATCTTGGCGTCATATGGCGTACTTTTATCAATTCCTTGGTTTTTTTATAGATCTCTTCCGCATTATCCGGCCCCAAAGGCTTTTCTATATCAAAATAGCGTTTCAGCTCCAAAGAACACCAGATGTAAACAGGATTGCCGGCCAGCTTGGGCAGTATCTCTGCGAATTTTAAGAATTTCTCATAATAACCGGCGCCTCCGGTGATATAACATTCATCGATCCCAAAAGCCCTCATGGCTCTCCATTTATAATGGTCGTGGGCAAGCCACATTTCACCCAGGTCTTCAAATTCCTCATTTTCATAAATCTCTCTGGCAACCAGATGACAATGATAATCAATGATGGGCAGGTGTTCGGCATAAGTGTGATAGAAGTAACTTCCTGTCTGATTCGTTAAAAGCAGTTCCTCCGAAAATTGATGGTTCATCGTGCTACCCCTTTCCTTTCTTTCGTATGCCTCTTTAGAATCCGATCAGGGCGCCGCCGTCTACAGGAAGACAAGAGCCTGATATATAACCCGCTGCATCACTGGATAAGAATACAGCAGCCATACCGACATCCATAGAATCACCTACCTTATTCATAGGAATTCTTCCCAGAATCTTATTGCGTCTTGTTTCATCCTCATCCGTTGCCTTGTGATACATGGGGGTATCGATCCAGCCCGGAGCTATGGCATTTACCCGGACTCCGTATGGGCCGCCTTCTGCTGCCAGTGTATGTACCAGACCAAGATATCCTGCCTTGGCTGTCGCATAGCCTGCCACCTGGGGCTGGCCGATAAAGCTGGTCATGCTGGCCTGGAAGAGAATGCTGCCTTTCTTCTGCTCTTTCATATGAGGGAACAACGCCTTTGTCAGGGCAAATGCACCTACCAGGTGAACATTCAGCACGCTCACATAATCTTCTACCGTCATTTCCTCAATAAATTTCTTACAGTGGTTTCCTGCATTATTCACCAAAATGGACACAGGCCCATGTTCTGAGATAATACGATCCACCATTTCCTGGGTATGGTCCGTATCCGTGATATTAAAATGATAAAAAACGGCCTTTTCCCCAAATTCTTTCAGGGCTTCCTGCCCCTGCTCCCTGCTTTCAAAGCTTAAGACAACCACCTTCGCTCCGGCGCCCGCCATACATCTGGTAATCGCAAGCCCCAGTCCGGTAGAGCCTCCTGTTACTACAGCGGTCTGACCTTCCAGAGAAAAATATTTACCTGTTTCAAACATGGCTCATGCCTCCTCGCATTTTTTTACAACCTCTGTGTTCTGGTATTTATAAGGGATGAAATATTCCTTATGTCCCAGTGCTTCACTCTTGCT
>DEYX01000190.1 GCA_002365025.1 Hungatella sp. UBA3147
TCTCTCCCGATTCTATAGCAGTCAGTTCTTTTTCAGAATACTGCATGGGAGCAAGATTTTCACTTCCACGGATCTGCTGTTCATACCTATATGGGTAGAATTGAGGGACTAAAAAGGACAAAATAAATACAACAATGATAATAGCAAGGCTGATCATTGAAATCTTATTCTTTTTAAGGCGTCTGATTCCATCCTTCCAAAATCCAACGCTCTTACGCATGACTGTCAGGCTTTCTTTTTCTGCATCACTTGCCGGGAGAAAGTCTTCTACATTTAGCTGTAATGATAATTTATTCTTTGGCATTTCTTTCTCCTTTCCCTTACTTCAGATTAATTCGCGGATCGATGAATTTATAAGCAACGTCGACAAGCACATTCATGATAACCATTAAAGTAGCAAGGAAGATCGTAGTACCCATGATAAGAGGATAGTCACGTCCTGTAATGGAACCGATGAATTCAGATCCCAGGCCCGGAATCGTAAATATCTTTTCAACAATAAAACTTCCTGTTACGGTATAGGCCAAAAGCGGTCCTAAATATGTAACAACCGGAAGAATGGCGTTACGAAGTGCATGCTTAAAGATGCTGACCATCTGGGAAAGCCCTTTGGCACGGGCTGTTCTCATGTAATCCTGTCCCATAACATCCAACATGGAAGAACGCATCAGACGTGCGATATAAGAGGACGGATAAAATGAAAGAGCCATGACAGGCATAATGTAGTTTTTCCACGACGCCAGTCCAAACGTAGGTAAAAGTCCCAGCTTTAAACTCAAAATATACATTAATATAGTACAGACAACAAAACTCGGTACTGCGATTCCGCATGTACTGAAGATAATGATAATATTATCAACTGCGGTTCCGCGCTTGAATGCGGCAATACTGCCTAATGGAACTCCGACAAGAACAGCAGTCAGAATCGCAATTCCGCCGATCCTTGCAGATACAGGAAATTTAGTTTCAATGATCATGTTCACCGTACGGCCGCGCTGTTTTACGCTTAATCCTAAATTGCCATGAAGCAGATCCTTCATATAGGTGATATACTGTTCGCCTAACGGTTTATCCAGGCCGTACTTTTCATTAAGGGCCGCCTGGGCCTGTGGGCTGATGGCCTTCTCTGACATGAAAGGGCCGCCTGGCACCATATTCATGACAAAGAAAGTAACCGTTGCAACAGCAAAGATGGTTACGATCGCCATAGCGATACGCTTTATAATATATTTAGCCACTTTCCTCAACTCCTTTGGTATAGTGATGTCCGTCAGTTATGGAAACATTTGTCAATGGTAAACGGACACTGTTTTAAAAGAAAAATCCCATGGATACCCATGGGATTCCCCCCAGAATCCTGCTACAAGATTACTGCATCTGCCTAGCAACTTCTTCTGCAAAGTTCTCTTCCTTCTTTTCAAGACCTTCACCAGTCTCAAAGCGTACGAACTTTTTCACATCTACCTTACCGCCGACTTCCTTGGATACCTGCTCCAAGTACTTTCCAACCGTTAAATCCCCATCTTTTACATAAGCCTGATCTACCAGACAGAATTCTTTTAATTCTTTGTTCAAACGACCTACAATCATCTTCTCAAGAATATTATCTGGCTTATCCGGATTCTCATTCTTAGCCTGAACCTTTAAGATTTCCATCTCATGATCAATGAAATCCTGAGGAATTTCATCTCTCTTCACATACTTTGGTGTTAATGCAGCGATCTGCATGGCAATATTCTTTAAAGCTTCCTTTACCGTATCATTCACTACTTCTGCATCAGCTTCAATAAGGACACCGATTCTTCCTCCGCCGTGGATATAATCAACAACGACTCCGTCGGCAACGATCTTCTCATATCTTCTGATGTTCATATTTTCCCCAATCACAGCGATCTGGCTGGATAATGCCTGGGCAACGGTTAAGGAGTTGTCCTGTGTCCATGGCTCTGCAAGGAATCCTTCCATATCTGTTGCCTGGGAAGTAAGCACCTGAGTTGCAACATCAGCAACATAGGTCTGGAACTGAGCGTTCTTTGCAACAAAGTCTGTCTCACTGTTTACTTCAACGATTGCTGCAGATTTTCCGTCTTCTGATACAACCGTGGTAACGATACCTTCTGCTGCAATTCTTCCTGCCTTCTTAGAAGCAGCTGCAAGTCCTTTTTCTCTTAAGAACTCTACTGCTTTGTCCATATCACCGTCTGTTTCTGCAAGAGCTTTCTTGCAATCCATCATGCCTGCGCCGGTCATCTCTCTTAATTCTTTTACCATTCCAGCTGTAACTGCTGCCATTTGTTTTCCCTCCATCAATTGATTTCATTATTATTGCCCATGCTCTTTGGGAATAAAGGTATGCCCGCAGGGCGTTCATTTCAATTTCGATATTTTAAAAGGCCGTTTTATTCACAGGAACTTTTTTCCAGTAAAAAAAGCTTCGACCCGCTTCTCAAAGCAGGTCGAAGCATTCAATCGCCTGAATAATTAAGCCTCTACAGTCTCTTCTGTTTCCTGAGCTGCTTCCGCTTCCTCTGCTACTGCCTCGCCCTGGTTTGCTTCGATTACTGCGTCTGCCATCTTGGCAACAATTAACTTAACGGCTCTTATCGCATCATCATTACCTGGGATCACAAAATCAAGTTCTTCAGGATCACAGTTTGTATCAGCGATACCGATTAACGGAATTCCCAGTGTATGAGCTTCCTGAACGCAGATTCTTTCTTTCTTTGGATCTACAACAAAAATCGCATCCGGAATCTTCTTCATATCCTTGATTCCGCCCAAGTTCTTCTCTAATTTCTCCCACTCTTTCTTAAGAGCAATAACTTCTTTCTTAGGAAGAACATCAAATGTGCCGTCCTGGGACATGGTCTCAATCTGCTTTAATCTTGCAACTCTGGACTGGATTGTCTTAAAGTTTGTAAGCATACCGCCAAGCCATCTCTCATTAATAAAATACATTCCGCAACGCTCTGCCTCAGATCTGATGGCATCCTGAGCCTGCTTCTTTGTTCCTACGAAAAGGATCTTGCCGCCTTCTGCAGCAATATCGGATACTGCTTTGTAAGCTTCATCTACCATTACAACAGACTTCTGCAGATCAATGATATAGATGCCGTTTCTCTCTGTGTAAATGTATGGAGCCATCTTAGGGTTCCATCTTCTTGTCTGATGACCGAAGTGTACGCCAGCTTCTAAAAGCTGCTTCATTGAAATAACGCTCATGTTATTACCTCCATTTGGTTTTACTTCCGCCCGCTTCTTATGCTTCCGGGGAGACCGGTATCCGGCACCTTCCTCAGGAATCCGCAGACGTGTTTTTTATCAGCTTAGCCAGTATAGCATATCTTATTACACGATGCAAGTATTTTTTTACATTTTGTGTTCAAATCAAACATGTCCTACCATATTTTGTGTACAGATGAAACAACTGGATATAAATGCATATTAGTCAGATTCATTAATTCAAATCAGAACATTTTTTCCTTAGCCTTCCATATAAAAAAGAGCAGTTTTTCACTCTGCTCCTTTTTCTCCTGACAATGGCTTTACATATCTTTAATTTCCCGGCGCTCCGGCATACTTTTTATGGTTCCGGCCTTAATGACTTTCAATTCATCAAACACCACATCGTTCAGTACCTTAATATAAGTTCCCTTCATACCAGAGGATCTGGATTCAATCACTCCGGCACTTTCAAACTTACGAAGGGCATTGACAATGACAGAACGGGTAATTCCAACACGGTCAGCGATCTTGCTGGCTACCAGGATGCCCTCATTGCCATCCAATTCTTCAAAGATATGAGTAATGGCCTCTAATTCGGAAAAAGATAAGGTGCTGATTGCAGATTTGACAATCTGCACTTTTCTGGTCTCCTCCGCATTCTCTTCATTAACCGACCGCATCATTTCAAGTCCTACCACGGTGGTGCCGTATTCACTTAAAATGATGTCATCGATATCGTATTGAGAATCGGATTTATAAATGAACAGGGTTCCTAGTCTTTCCCCTGCAATATCTATCGGTGTGATGATAGCTTGGTATTTTCTGATATTGTCACCAGTGAAACCCAGCGTTTCCAGATTAACGTTCTCCTTTGTTGATAATATACTGAGCAAACGCTCATTTAACATGGTATCAACATAACCGCCAACCTGGTCCGCGATCAGCTCCTGAATCTCCTCGATGTCCGGTGTCAGACCTATGCCCAGCACCTTTCCCTTCTTGCTGATCACAAGAATATTCGAATTCAGGATCTCGGTCAGCACTTCACAGATATCGTTAAATACAACCTTATGCGAATTATTGTTATGCAATAATTTGTTAATTTTTCTAGTTTTGTCCAACAACTGTACGCTCATAGCCGAAAACCTCCTTAAGAATTTATGTGAAAAACTAAAATACACCTCTAATGATTAAATATTAACATTATTATTTTCAAATAACAATAGTTTTTTGAAGATTTTCGATTTTCTTAATAATTATTCTTTTTCCTATTTGTCAGTGCTATATCCACATTGCTCATTTGAGCATAGTAATTTGTTTCCCTTTTCAACCATATAAGCGCCGCACTTGGGACAGGCTTTCGTGGAAGGCTTCTGCCAGGACATGAAATCACACTCAGGATTTGCCTCACAGCCATAATAAATTCTGCCCTTTTTGGTTTTCTTTATTACAACTTCTTTACCGCATTTCGGACAAGGTACACCGACTTTTTCAAGATAAGGCTTTGTATTCTTACATTCCGGGAATCCGGGACAGGCCAGGAATTTACCATGAGGACCGTATTTTATAACCATGTTCCGGCCACATACTTCACAAATCTCATCCGTCACCTCATCAGCGATGGTCACAGATTCCAATTCCACAAGAGCTTTATCTACCGCTTCTTTTAAATCCGGATAGAAGTTTTTCACAACAGTCTTCCACGGGACAGAACCATCTCCTACTTTATCAAGAAGGTACTCCAAATTGGCAGTGAACGTAATATCCACGATACTTGGGAAGCTTTGCTTCATCATACTGTTAACTACTTCACCAAGCTCTGTCACATAAAGATTTTTACTTTCCTTTGCCACATACCTTCTGGCGATAATGGTTGTGATGGTGGGAGCATAAGTACTTGGGCGTCCAATCCCCTGTTCTTCCATAGCCTTTACAAGGGAGGCCTCCGTAAAGTGCGCCGGCGGCTGGGTGAAATGCTGTCCGCTCTCAAGTTTATCCAGTTTAAGGAGGCTGCCCTTTTCCAGATTTCCAAGCAATACATTGTTATCTTCCTTTTCATCTTCCTGAACATATACGGACATAAAACCATCAAAGGATAGTTTGGAAGCGGAAAGTGTGAAGACATAGTTTCCTGCCCCCACTTTTACTGAAGTGGTAGCATAAACGGCAGACTGCATTCTGCTGGCTGTAAAACGTTTCCAGATCAACTGGTAAAGCCTGAATAAATCCCGCTGCAGGGATTCTTTTACAATAACCGGCGTAAGGGTAATATCCGTAGGACGGATCGCCTCGTGGGCATCCTGGATCTTTGCATTGCTTTTTTTCGCCTGTTCCCCATTTGCTACGTACTGGCTGCCGTACTGCTTTCCGATATATTCTCTTGCCGCAGTATCTGCTTCCTCTGCGATTCTGGTGGAATCGGTTCTCAAATAGGTGATAAGACCCACGGTCCCATGTCCTGCTACCTCCACACCTTCATACAACTGCTGGGCAAGACGCATGGTCTTCTGGGTTGAAAAATTAAGTACCTTAGATGCTTCCTGCTGGAGGGTACTGGTAGTAAATGGTATGGGAGCCTTTTTAACTCTTTCTCCATTTTTAACTTCCTCTACCTGATACGTCTGATTTTTTAGACCTTTCAGTATTTTATCCAGTTCTTCCTTTTTTCCAATGGCAATCTTGCCTTCTTTATCACCGTAAAATTTTGCGGTTAAAGGCTTTTTGCTTCCTTCCTGCTTTAAAACGGCTTCCAGATTCCAGTACTCTTCCGGAATAAATGCATTGATTTCTTCCTCCCGGTCACTGATCAGACGCAATGCCACTGACTGGACCCTGCCGGCACTTAAGCCTCTCTTTACCTTAGCCCAAAGGAGGGGACTGATCATATATCCAACCATACGGTCCAAAACCCTTCTGGCCTGCTGGGCATCTACCAGATCCATATCAATTGTTCTCGGGGTTTTTAAGGAAGCCTTTATCGCATTCTTTGTAATCTCGTTAAAGCTGATCCGGTACACCTGCTTATCCTTCACTTCATCCAGCTTTAACGCCTTCATCAGATGCCAGGAAATCGCTTCTCCTTCCCGGTCAGGGTCAGTCGCAAGATAAATCTTATCGGCCTTTTTCACTTCTTTCCTAAGTTTGGCCAGAATATCTCCCTTTCCTCTGATTGTTATATATTTGGGATCAAAATCATTCTCCACATCAATTCCCATCTGGCTTTTCGGAAGATCCCTCACATGTCCGTTAGAGGCATCCACTTCATAATTCGCTCCCAGGAACTTTTTTATCGTTTTTACCTTTGCCGGTGATTCCACAATTACTAAACAGTTCGCCATACCAAACTCCTCGCCTATAGTTTCTTACCATAATATTGATGGGATGTCTGTATAACACAGCCTTTGAGCTCTAAATCCAGAAGAGTGCTCAAACAATCACTGACAGACAATCCGCTTAAAGATATAATCTCTTCCAGATTCTTCGGTTGCAAATCTAGGCAACTATACACCATTTTTTCTTTTTTGACAAGTCCGTTCTCGTTTTTTTCATGAACTCTTAATATATTACCACTCTGCAATTTGAAATATTCCAACACAGAATCAGGACCTAACAAAATTTCTGCGCCTTCTGAAATAAGCCGATTGCAACCTGCACTTAAGGGATCTGTGACCCTTCCGGGAAGAGAAAAAATTTCTTTTCCCTGCTCAAGTCCCAAGTTAACCGTAATCAGAGAACCACTTTTCTCACGCGCCTCAATAACTAAAATTCCATCTGACAGCCCGCTGATGATCCGGTTCCTCATGGGAAAATTACAAGGTCTTGGCGCTTCACCCGGCATAAACTCCGTAATAATTCCGCCCCTGACCGCCATTTGTTCATATAATCCATAATTCTCCTTAGGATAACAAATATTGATCCCGCAGCCTAAAACCCCATAGGTGGCTCCGCCGGCTTCCAGCGCTCCCTGATGCCCTGCACTGTCAATTCCCGATGCCAATCCGCTTATGATCTGTATTCCTGCCCTGGAAAGCTCCCTGGCCAGGCAGGATGCCATTTGCTTCCCGTAATTCGTACAGTTTCGGGCTCCGATTATGGAAACCGCCGGCCTTTCATCATCAGGCAGCTTTCCTTTAAAAAAGATTCCCATAGGATATCCATAAATTGAAAGAAGCCGTTTCGGATATTCTATGTCATAAGGTGTAACAAAATGAATTCCTCTATTTTCCAGCCTTTCCAGCTCTGCCATACAAGCATCTTTTTTACGTTTCATCTCCTCAAAAACGGAAGCTTCCGTCTGTTTTAAGAGTCCTGACTGTTCCAGTTCTTTTCCTTCTATATTATATATTCCTTTATAGCTTCCGATGGAATCATAAAGTCGTTTTATTTTTACAGCTCCCAGAGAGGGAACATGACAAAGCCAGTATAAATACTCCCGTTCCTCATGACCGTCCATAAATTCCTCCCCAATATTTCCCTTCCATGCTGCGCAGTCCTACCGCCTCTGCCAGATGGTTTTTTCTTATCCGTTCAGAGCAGTCTAAATCCGCAATTGTTCTTGATACTTTTAGAATCTTCTCATAGCCTCTCACACTGAGTCCCATATTTTCATATACCTTCTTTAAAAACTTCTGCTCCTCGTTTCCAAGACTGCAGGCCTCCTCAATCTGAGGCTTTTTCATGGAACTGTTAAAGTATATCCCACAGCCTTTAAACCGCTTTTTTTGAATCGTTCTTGCGTCCTCAATCCGCCTCCGTATGGCCGCAGAGGATTCACCGCCTTTTCTCTCCTGCAGTTCTTCGTATGTGACGGCCCCGGATTCTGCGCAGATATCGATCCGGTCCAACAGAGGTTTTGATATCCTGCTTAAATATTTGCGTACCTGTTGTTCAGAACATCTGCATCTTGTCCGATCCGGGAAAAAGCCGCAGGGACAGGGATTT
>DEYX01000246.1 GCA_002365025.1 Hungatella sp. UBA3147
ATTGAAGTTTTAACAATGAAATGGTGTGCGGCAAATGAAAGCTAGTAAAGTGATACCTGCCTTAATTATTCTACTGATCATTATCTGTTTGATTTTTATTCCCGTTAAAACTGCAGTAGTTTTCTATCATGAAAATACAAATAGAATTGAGGCATTTCTTCCGCTTAAAGCAGAGGATTCATTTCAAATTATTTTCAAGCATTCCATCCATCTAGCCGATGTTGTCGAAAAGTATCATATAACAGCAGATTTGGAGATTATACAGGATGAAATTATATTTGAACAGTTTGGGATTGGAATGCCTTCAAATGCGGAAGGGGAAGCGAAGTTTGAGATGAAGGATGGGAAATATCGTATTTCTAATTTAAATCAAGCTTTTGAATCGATGAATATCCGAAATGGGAAAACTGTTTCTGAACACCGTCTCGTATGGGGGACAGATGAAAAAATGATTTGGTTTAATGATTATTTTGAACCAGGGGCATGGTTTAAGGTACAAGCAGAAAAGCTAACCCTTTTGCAGTACTTGAAAGGAGTGAAAATTAGTGAGTGATAAAGATACAAAACAATTATCAATAGAAGAACAGCAGGAACTAATGGAAAAATATGACGTAGAGTCTAATACACGTAAGATAGGCGGAATATTAGGATGGATTGTATTTTTCACCTTGATTGCATTTTCCTTATTCCACCTTTATACAGGTGTATTTGGTGCATTTACTGCCTATATTCAGCGGACCATTCACTTAGGATTTGCTTTGTCGCTTATTTTTCTGCTGTTTCCTGCAAAGCGCGGGACGAAGCGCAAGGGAGTTCCTTGGTATGATTGGATATTAGTGGGGCTTTCTATTGTTGTCTGTACGTATTGGCCACTGTTCTACGAAGCATTAGTACAACAGATCGGTGGAATAGATTTAGCACAAGTAATGATTGGTGGAGTGGCAATATTATTAGTGCTGGAAGCAGCGAGGCGTGCAGTAGGGCTTCCAATTGTTATTATTGCAGGTGTATTCCTATTATATGCTTTGTTTGGTCCGTACATGCCAGGCATGCTCATTCACCGCGGCTTAAGTATCGATCAATTAATTAATACAATGTTTTTTACAACAGAGGGGATTCTAGGAACGCCACTGCAGGTTTCTTCCACATATATTTTCTTATTCCTGTTATTTGGCGCATTTCTTGTACAAACTGGCGTGGGCTTGTACTTTAATGATTTAGCGCTTGCTATTGCCGGCCGCCGAGTTGGTGGTCCTGCGAAGGTTGCCATTTTTTCAAGTGCTTTAAATGGTACAATTTCAGGAAGTTCGGTTGCAAACACTGTAACAACAGGATCTTACACAATTCCAATGATGAAACGTCTTGGATATAAACCAAATTTCGCAGGGGCAGTTGAAGCAGCTGCTTCCACAGGTGGACAAATTATGCCACCGATTATGGGTGCAGCAGCATTCTTAATGATTGAATTTGCGGGTGTGCCTTATTGGGAGATTGCTAAAGCTGCAGTCATACCAGCACTTTTATACTTTACAGGTATTTGGGTAATGACACACTTAGAAGCGAAACGTCTCGGTCTAGTTGGTCTTCCGAAAGAGGAAATGCCTAGTAAAATAGCCGTTCTGAAAAAATTATATTTGCTGCTTCCCATTCTAGCTATTGTATACTTTTTATTTGAAGGATATAGTATTGAAAGAACAGCTCTTTACGGAATTCTTGCTTGTATTCTTGTCAGCATGTTTAGTAAAGAAACGAATATGTTCCTTCAGAATGGTAAATTTACATTTTCAAAGTTCATTACCGCTTTAACGGATGGTGCACGAACAGCACTTGGTGTGGCTGCTGCAACTGCCTGTGGGGGTATCATTGTTGGGGTGGTAACGAAAACAGGACTTGGATTGAAGCTGGGAAATGGACTAGTTGGAATGGCTGCTTCAATTGCAAGCAATCCAACCGCATTAATTTTACTTACCTTATTCTTCACAATGATTACCTCAATTATTTTAGGGATGGGGTCGCCAACAACTGCGAACTATATTATTACGTCGACGATTGCATTACCTGCAATTATGGCATTGAATGATCAATATGAGTTTGCAATTCCAGTGCTCGCTGCCCATATGTTTGTGTTCTTCTTTGGAATTGTAGCGGATATTACCCCGCCTGTTGCACTCGCAGCTTTTGCAGCTACAGGTATTTCTGGCGGAGAGCCGATACGAACGGGAGTAAACGCAACGAAACTTGCAATTGTTGCTTTTATCATTCCGTATATGTTTATTTTTGAGCCGCAGCTTTTAATGATTGATGTAACCTTTTTTGGAATTACATGGATTCTTATTACTGCGCTTACAGGGATGATTGCTATCGGGGCAGGACTAATCGGATTCTGGTATCGTAAGATTAATTGGATTGAAAGGCTGATTGCAATTACGGCCGGTTTATTATTGATGTATCCAGAAGGCAACTCAGATTTTATTGGAGCTGTAATTTTCTTAGTGATGCTAATTATCCAATTGATTGGTAAAAATAAATCAAAGGGCAAAGGCGAAAGTCAGCCGCAAGCAAGTGCGCAAGCATAAATAATGCATGATTAAAGATGACCGGGTATGGTACTACATACTTGGTCTTCTTTTTTGGTGTGCCTTAAACGGACTATTCCTGTATGATATAGATTAGAAATAAAGATACGAAAAGGCTGGTTATAAGCATGGAAAAGCAGTATGATTTTACGCAGGGAAATATATTAAAGCAGATTATTTTCTTCTCAGGGCCGATTTTACTGGCAAATTTATTGCAAACCTCCTATCAATTCATTGATAGTCTTTGGGTTGGTAATTTACTCGGCGCTAATGCATTAGGTGCTATTGGGGTATCAGGGACAATCATATTTACCATTCTTTCCTTTATTATAGGTTTAAACAATGCTGCATTGACTATTTTGTCACAGCAAAAGGGAATTGGCGGCGAAGAAGGATTAAAAAACTACTTAAATGCTTTCGTTGTTCTAATGACTTCAATTGCCCTTGCCCTCGGAGTTATAGGCTATATCTTTTCAGAACAGCTTTTGAATCTGCTTGGTACACCTCAAAGTATGTTACAGGATGCAAAAATCTATCTGCAGATTAATTTCCTTGGTATATTATTTTTATTTGGCTATAACTTTATTAGCACGGTAATGCGTGCTTTAGGGGACAGCAAGACACCACTTCGATTTGTTACGGTGGCGGTACTTGCCAATATCGTTCTTGATCCAGTTTTTATTTCCGTATTTAATTGGGGAATTGCCGGAGCAGGCTATGCAACAGTCGTTTCTCAGGGCATAGCATTTGTTTATGGGTTTGTCTATTTACAGCGTAAAAAATTAGCACCTTTTACTTTTCCTGCACCACCTTCCTGGAAGGAAATTCGACTTATCCTGAATTTGGGAATTCCTTCTGGCCTGCAGATGGCGGTAATCTCTGCTGGTTCTGCAGCAATTATGAGTGTTGTAACCATGTTTGGCGGCGGTGTAGTTGCTGGTTTCAGCGCTGCGCAGCGGCTGGATAATATCATTATGCTGCCTGCCCATGCCTTAAGTACAACTGTTACAAGTATGGCAGGACAAAATATCGGGATAAAAAATTGGCAGCGTGTCGAAAAGATTGCCAAATACGGTGTGCTTTATAATTTTGCTATTATGCTTGTAATTGGTATTTTTATCATTTTATTTGCAGAATTTGCGATTCAATTATTTATTAGGGATGAAGCTGCTGTGGCATTTGGAAAGCAATATTTAACAATTGTTGCGCTTTGTTACCCTTTTCTGGGAATTAATTTTATATTAAATGGAATTGTTCGTGCATCTGGCGCGATGTATCAAGTACTCATACTAAATATCCTTTCTTTTTGGGTATTGCGCTACCCGCTTACATGGTTATTTTCCAGTCAGCTTGGCTCCGTAGGGATTGCAGTTGGTATGGGAAGCAGTTTTATGATCAGCAGTATGTTTGCCTTTCTTTATTACAGATATGGAAAATTCAGAGAAAAAGACTTATTCAAATAGCTTGAATACACTTTAAGTGGTATATTAAAAATAAACCGAAGAACAAAGGGAGGAATTCAAATGGTTAAAGCAATTCATACAGAAAAAGCACCGGCAGCAATCGGCCCATATTCTCAGGGCGTACGCGGGGGCGATTACGTATTTATATCAGGACAGCTTCCCATTGACCCTGCTACCGGTGAATTTGCAGGTGAGGATATCGTATCCCAGACAAAGCAGTCATTGACAAACATCAAGTCCATTCTGGAAAGCGAAGGCTTATCCATGGCTAACGTGGTTAAGACAACCGTTTTATTAAAGAATATCAGTGAGTTTGGAGCAATGAACGAAGTTTATGCATCCTTCTTTGAAGGAGAATGCCCGGCAAGAGCCGCATATGAAGTGGCAGCTCTTCCTAAGAACGCTCTGGTTGAAATCGAGGCCATCGCATATTGCGGTAAATAGTCTTTCCAGGAATTGATCGAAAGAAACGAATGCAGGGAGCAGGATCCTTTGAGATGCTTAAAAGTGTTTCAGAGGGCTTTGCTCTCTTTTTGTATTTCTGTAAACTTAAGGCATATGAAAAGGGCAGTTGTAGAAATAAAGGGCTTTTTGCGAAAGAAATGGGTTGCATATTGACGGACATATATTATAATAAATTAGAAAGTCCGATTTGTTTTATGGCTATCGGGCTGCCGGTTTTCTGAATGTCAGCCCTCTAAGGCTTGCGTTCATCATGAAAATCAGGTCTGAAATTCATATGGAAGCTGGTACTCTAACGATGAAGATTGACGAAACGGCAGAAGAATATCTGGGCCGGATTCCTATGTGGACCAGAAAGAAAAATTCTCTGGAAGATATCCGGAGGTACCTCTGTGAGATGGGGGATCCGGATGAAGGGATGAAAATTTTTCATGTGGCAGGTACCAATGGAAAAGGGTCGGTATGTGCATTTTTACAGTCTATTNNTATTTTAAGGAAAGCAGGCTGCAGGGTGGGGACCTTTACCTCCCCTCATCTGATTGAAACCAGGGAACGTTTCTGCATAAACGGAGAGATGGTATCGGAAAAGGTTTTTGAAGAAAGCTATGAGACCGTCCGAATGTTATCGGAGAATATGATGGAGAAAGGATATTGCCATCCGTCTTATTTTGAGTTTCTGTTTTATATGGCAATGGACATGTTCCATAAGACAGAAGTGGATATTGTGATTTTGGAAACCGGCCTTGGAGGAAGGTTTGACACGACCAATGTTATTAAGACTCCCCTGGTATCGGTGATTACCTCCATCAGCCTGGATCATACAGAATATCTGGGAGATACGATTGAAAAAATTGCATGGGAAAAGGCTGGAATTATAAAAAAAGGTGTGACAGTCGTCTTTGATGGAAACGATGGACAGGCTTCCCAGGTCATCCGCAGCAGGGCAGAGGAGCTTGGATCCCCTTTCTGTGAAGTGGACAGGCAGGGATATGATATAACCGGATATGAAGGTCATGGCTGCAAGGCCAGATTTTATAAAACGGAAGGCGATTTTATTGAAGTTACTGTTCCTACCGTAGCTGAATATCAGGTGATGAATGCCTTCCTTGCGTTTAAGGCTCTTGAGGCGGCAGGGCTTAAGGAGGTCATGGACTTAGAGATCAGCCGGTCTCAGATGAAGGAAGGAATCGCTCACATGTACTGGCCGGGAAGAATGGAAGAGGTGATGCCGGGAGTATATCTGGACGGAGCCCATAATCCGGGTGGTATTAAGGCCTTTTTAAAGGCTGCAGCAGGCCTTTGTGAGGCAAGGAATAAACGGGCTGATCTTTTGTTTTCGTCAGTATCCGATAAGGATCATGATAAAATGATAAAGGAGATTTCAGGTACGCTGCCCCTTGATCAGGTGGCGGTGGCTCACATTCATTCAGAAAGAGGACTGGAGACGGAGGTCCTGCTTAAAGAGTTTCAAAGTGCCTGCGGCTGCGGTGTGGAAGGATTTCAGACAGTGGAAGAGGCGGTTTTATACATGCTTCATAAAAGGGATGAAGAGCATCTGCTTTTTTGTGTAGGTTCACTTTACCTGATGGGGGAGATAAAAGCGGTTTTAAGGAGGAACGGATATGATTGATTTTGAAGCTGAGATTAACAGTTACAGGCCAAGCCTGGAGGTTGATGCCATTGAAGATGCCATTGTAAGAAGTGATTTGACGGATATGAATGACTTAATGATGGATCTTATAAAAGAAATCAACAAGGAATAGGCGGTTAAAATATGGATTATGAAAGAAAAACCCGGGTAATCGCAAACAGCTATTACAACATGGGGCTGGAACGGGCAAAGCTCAGGGACTTATCAGGAGCTTCCGAATGTCTGAAAAAAAGCCTCCATTTTAACAAGTATATGACAGATGCAAGGAACCTTTTGGGGCTGATCTATTATGAGGTCGGAGAAGTGGGCGAAGCTCTTGTTCAATGGGTAATCAGCATGAACTTCCAACCAGAAGGAAACCAGGCGGATAACTACCTCGGTGAGATACAGAGAAAATCAGGTATCATGGAGACGGAACGGCGTGCAGTGAGAAGATTTAACCAGGCCCTGATTTACGCACAAAGCGGCAGTGAGGATCTGGCGATTCTGCAGCTCCATAAGGTTGTGGAAAGCAAGCCTAACTATGTAAAGGCCCAGCTTCTTCTGGCACTCCTTTGCATAGCCAGAGAGGATTATCAGAAGGCTGGTAAAGCCGTTTATAAGGTATTACAGATCGACCGCAATCATCCAAAGGCGCTTTACTACAAGTCCTTAGTCAAGGATACGGCCGGAACTGGAAAAAGTGAGCGGGAGCCGGAAAAAAGAAAGCTGAAGAATGTGCTTTCCCACAGGCAAATGGAAGATGACGATGTGATTATCCCCCCAAGCTATCGGGAGAATACCAAGGATCAGGCGGTATGGAATATTCTTGCAGGGCTTTTGCTTGGGGCTGCAGTGGTCTTTTTTCTGGTAACGCCGGCGAATACAAAATCCATAAATGAGCTCCATAATCAGGAGATGCTAAAATACAGCGAGCAGTTAAGCCAGGCCAACCAAAAAGCAGACGGTCTTACGGCACAGCTGGAATCCATAGAAGCAGAAAAAAAGACTGCAGAGGCTTCTTTAGCCTCTCTCACCAGTGATTCAGACAGTGTTCTGGCCCAGTATCAGGCCGTGATCGGGATTCTTCAGGCATATAAGAAGGATGATTTTCCGGCTGCAGTGCGGATTTATGCCGGGCTTAACCCGGATCTCATCGCTTCCGCAGATGTCCAGACAATCGTAGGTGAGATTAGGAAGGATATGGCGGAAAATGGCTGTCCGATTTTAGAAGGCTTTGGGGACAAGGCGATGGAAACAGGCGATGCCCAGGCTGCACTTGCGTATTATTTAAAATGTATTGAATTGAAACCAGCCAGCTGGCAGGCCAAATACAAGACGGCGGTCATCTATAAGGGAATGGACCAGAAGGAGCAGGCCAACGGGCTGTTCTCCGACATTATAAATAACAGCAAAGATGAAGAACTATCTGCTAAGGCAAAATCAGAGCGAGGTTTTTGACATAATTTACTTAGTGAGGGCAAGCAAAGTGCAGCTTAAGCTTAGTAAATTAGTCGTTCGATGAACGAGAGTGAATCGAACCTCCTTTGTTTTTTTAGCAAATGAAAGACACTACAGAAGAGCAATTTTTTTGTGGTGTCTTTTTTTCATTTTCCCGGCACGTTTCCGGCGGTCGGGTGGTGCTCTTTTTGGTATTACGGACAGACAATAAGGAATGGAGGAGTATTGCATATGAATCAACCATACTTTACATATGAAGCAGAGGGGCAGACACTGATCGTCCATCTGCCGGAGGAGTTGGATCATCATAACTGTTCAGGGCTTAAATACGAAACCGATTTAATCCTTTCCGAGAACTATATCAGGCGCATTGTTTTTGATTTTTCAAGGACCAGGTTCATGGATTCCTCGGGAATTGGTATTTTGCTGAACAGGTATAAGCAGATGGCTTTAAGCGGGGGGACCATAGCCATCTACGGTGCAGGCCCCCAGGCTCTCCGCATTCTTAAAATAGGGGGGATATTAAAATTAATGAAATTATATGAAGCGAATGGTGATTTTACTTTAATGATGCAGCAGTATAATACGCTTTACAAAATTTGCTGGGAATATTTTGATGAAAAACCAAGTCAGTATATAATAGATTGGTATCTTAATAAATTAAGTTAAAGTGTATGTTCGAAAAGGAGGATAAACGAAACAGGAAGCAGGCGAATACTTTTACTTTCTAAAAGTAAAGCATTATCATTTAGGATAGAGATTATTTTTAAGGAGGAAAATGATAGATGGCTTTTGTAATATTGGAACCTTGCCAGGGGGAAAAAGCTGCGGAATGTGTCAGTGTTTGTCCCGTTGATTGTATAGAAGAAGGACCAGAACAATTTTTTATTGATCCGGATGTATGTATTGACTGTGCTGCATGTAAAGCAGTTTGCCCGGTTGAAGCGATAGAAGAAGAGTACGACCTTAATCCGGAGCAGGAAGTATTTCTTGAACGGGCAGAGGAATTCTTTGCAAATCGTTAGGACATCATAATAATTACAGGTACCAATCATCAAGTAGGGGGATTGGTACCTTTTTTAAATTTTTGGGTTATAGCAGGTTAGAAAGATAAATAAAGCTTCTGTTATTGTTCATTATTCATTTTTTTCTTGTTGCAATGTACCAAAAGGATGCTCAGGTGGTGCGTATACAGAAAATAGTTTTAAAGGCTCTCTTCCGGTATTTCTTACATTATGCCACTTGCCCGCTGGAATCATGATTGCATAGTCTTCTTCAATGCGTCTTTGGAAATTCAGGTTATTTTGGCTATCTCCCATTTGCACAGTCCCATGACCTTCTTCAATACGGATAAACTGATCTGTATTTGGATGACGCTCCAGTCCAATGTCTGCTCCAGGTTGAATATTCATTAATGTTACTTGCAAATGTGTTCCTGTCCAAATCGCTTTCCGGAATGCATGGTTATCCTCTGCTGCATCTTCTATATCAACAACATATGGGGTGTTGCCAAAATCCTGCTGTCTCTCTTGTGATTCCTCCTGATGATTTACGGGGAGGGGATGAAATCTTCTCACTCCATTATGCTGTGGGTACATTTGCCGTTCCCTTGTTACTGGATACGGATAGTACACAGGCGGGTAATAATAATGTGGAAAACGTCCATTATTCATGTATATTCCATTCCTTTCTGTTTTTTATCTTGATATATTATGCATGACATGCTGATTATGTTTTTAGCCTATGGCTGAAAGTAAATTTGCATAAGTAAACTGCTTTATTGAAATATGATATAGTATGGAAAAGGTGTTGTTAGGGGGGATGATGGTGAAGCATGTATTACGTTGGGCATTCTTTATAATTGGTATTATGATTTTCAGTTTAGGAATCACGATGACAATTAATGTAAAGCATTTAGGTATTCATCCCTGGGATGTGCTGAATGTAGCTTTTTTTGAAAAAATCGGTTTATCCATCGGATCATGGAGTATTATTATTTCAGCTTTGCTGATTATGATTTCCTTCTTATTGGATCGCAGCTATATTAAGCTTGGCACATTTTTTAATGCTTTTCTGGTAGGTTTATGTGTAGATTTTTATTTATGGACTGGCTTGTTGCCGCAAGCTGCACATACATGGACAGACATTCTGATCATCATCATGGGAATTGTGATTATGGGCTTTGGTGGCGGGATATATAACGCTGCGGGGGTAGGCTCAGGTCCTCGTGATGGTTTTATGCTTTCTTTATCAGATAAAACGGGTATGTCAATTGGAAGGGTGCGTATCATTGTAGAATTACTTGTTTTACTCATTGGCTTTTTGATTGGCGGTCCCGTATTTATTTTTTCACTCATCTTTACATTTATTCAAAGTCCAATTTTTCAAATGACGTATATGAAATTTCGTAAATGGATAAAGCAGATTGAATTAATGATGGATGAAAAAATTCGCCTGGAGCACAAGAAAAGATTGGGTTAAAGTGCTGTTTATCAATATAAAAATAAGAAAGAGCAAGCATTTTGCAATGGACAAGATGCTCGCTCTTTTTAGATATGATAGTCGGCTAAATCTAATTCAGTTGGTTTTTCCAGAGCGAGCCTTGCCAGCTCCTGTCCAAGATAAGGTCCAGCTGTAAGCCCAGTAGCCCCGAGGCCGTTAGCGAATAACAGGCCTTCAAAGCCTGGGAATGCACCGATGATTGGCAAAAAGCCTGGGGTCATTGGCCTGAATCCTACTCTAGCCTCAATGATTGTGCTGTTTTTTAATTCAGGTGCGATTGTTAAAGCTTTATTTAAAATATCCTGTACACCAAAAGCAGTAACATTTGTGTCATAGCCAGCATCATTTTCGTGTGTCGCACCAACGACGAATCGGTGATCATCGAAGCTGAGCAAATATTGATCATTTGGCGGCATAATAACAGGCAGGTTGGCCGTATGAATTGCATCATACTTGAGATGAAGAATCTGTGCTTTTTGCGGTCTGATATCAAGCTTTGTCCCAAACGGTTTTATTAGCTCGTCCATCCAGGCGCCAGCCGCAGCAATGACTTGATCAGCAAAAATAGTTTTATTATTTGCTTTCACTCCAATTACACGTGTACCTTCTGTAAGCAGATATGCACTTGCTCGTATTATTTTTACTCCACGTTTTTCGGCTGCAGAAAGCATTGCGTTACGGAGTTTCCTTCCATCTGTCCGAGCGGCTCCCGTTACGAAAACAGATGCATAGCCGTCAGCAATTAAAGGGAATTTTTCCTTCGTTTCATTCTCGTTTAATAAATGTATTTCCCCAATTTCTGGAGCATCCTCACGGCGTTTTAGAGCACGCTCTTTTATAGCAATGAGTTTTTCGCGGTTTGTATGAATATTTAAGGCACCAACGCGCTTATAGCCGGTGTCTGTTTCACCATCTGCCTCTAGGGATTGAATGAAATCCGGGTACATAGCTGCACTAGCTTTGACTAAACGATACCATGCTTTATTTCTTCGTTGTGATAGCCAGGGACAGATGATGCCAGCTGCTGCATCTGTTGCTTGTCCAGCATCAGTGCGATCAATTAGGGTAACTTCAACAGGGTGTTTAGAGAGGGAATAGGCTGCGCTCGCACCAACAATTCCCCCTCCAATAATGACTACTTTTTTATTCATTTCTCACGCGTCACGACCTGATGCATTGCTTTCATTTTTCCTAAATGCTCTGTTTCATGGTGGCTAAGCATGATGAGTAAATCACCAAATGTTTCAATACTTCCAAAAGGAACCTTAAAGGTTACATTTGATTTCCAAAAAAGATCATCAAAGTTATTTATGCGCTCTTGCTGCTTTTCCAGATAAGCTGTCAGTTCTTTTAACGAGGGAGCTGCTTCTTCCCAATCGCTTGGTTTCGTTCCCGGACTAAACAGGTTTTCATAGTTTGAAGGAATATGATTCGACTTTAGCAATAATTTTTCAGTAAATACG
>DEYX01000132.1 GCA_002365025.1 Hungatella sp. UBA3147
CCATAGATGACGGGACTTTTATAGCTCCGGTAGATGAGCTTGGCATTTTGCCTCCCTGTCATGACGGAATATATTATGAAGGTTCCTATAAAGTCGGGGAAGAAATACCAGAGGGGGAGTATTTTGTACTTTCAATGGGAACATTAGGGGGGGGCGGTTCGATAACAAACGAGAGAGATGAATTAATTGGAGCAATCAGCCGTTTCGGGTATGTGACCATTAAAGATGAATTAGCTGTAAACATAGATTACGGCATCTTAATCTCATTAGAACAAAAGCCTGAAATTTCACCCATTCAATACCAGGGAGAGGATGAAGGGAAAGGACAACTGGTTTTTGCCGGAGGAACGTATAAAGTTGGAAAAGATTTGCCAGTTGGTACCTATAAAATGAAAAATGAGGTTTACACAGGTATATCGGATTTATTTTATGAAGGATACCACGGAAATAAAAGGGATTATTATGCTGGTTTTTGGAATTTTTGCGGACTCATGCTTGAAAATAAAGATCAGGCAAAACAACTGGAATGGTCAGAGATGGAATTGGATTCCTATATTGGAAGCAAAATAAGGTATATCAAAATTGCCGATCCAGAAGGTGGAATCAGCTATAAAAAGTTTAACGGGCCTCCGGAAGTTACATTTACAGAGAAGGATATTGGCAGTAATGTGAGAGTAACCCGCTGTATTTTGATTCCGGTAGAAGATGGCAGCTAATGAAGTTATTTCACATTATGTTATATATTTTTCTTAAAAAGGTGTGATGTTTTATTCGCGATGAGAGAACAGAAATAGGCTCTATAAATAGGTAAGCACAGCAGCAGGGTGGGTAGAAATGGAATTAGGTTCGTGTGAAGTGATGTGAAGGTGGTTCGAAGTATACTGATACCAAAATAAGACAATGAATAAAGTTGAGCAATAAGAACAACTGAAAATATTTAAGAAAAAGAGTGATATAGCTATCAAATGATGAGAATGACCTTCTATTTCATGATAAAGGAGGCAATGAAATATGATATTGGAATATAAAGAACTGGAAATTGAGCTGGCACTGGAAGGTGTGATTCAAGTGGAAATCTTCCGGCTTACGCAGGAGCTTAACAGCCATGCATTCCTTACCATGAAGCTGCTGGTAGATGGAGAGCAGGCGGAGAATTTTGTAAACATGGCTTCTGTCCTTCCAGTGATAATCCGGGAAATCAAATGTACCGGGGGCAGGGTAATTTTCCAGGGAAAGATGGAAAACGTCTACACAAAAGTGGAGAAAGGACTGCCATTTTTGTATTTGGAGGCTTATTCCTATACAAAAGATTGGGAGCGCACGGAAAAGAGCAGAAGCTTTTTGAATGGGTCCATGACCTATATGGATGTGGCACGGAAGGTACTTGCTGATTATGGACGGTATGATATTAAGGATGAGATCACAGGGAATGCTCTGATCCCTGAAATGCTTTTGCAGTATGAGGAAAGTGACTGGGTATTCCTCCGGAGGCTTGTCAGCCATTTTGGAACCAGCCTTCTTGCTGAGACTTCTGCTGACTGTGGAAAGGTGTATTTTGGCATCCCGAATATTAACTATGGAAGGGAGCTTCACAAAGAGGACTATGTCCTGGAAAAGGACCTGTTTCATTATTCAAGAATTCTGGAGCCATTGGGAGTCTTGTCTCAGGAAGCCTCTAAGTGGAATATTGGGACACGCCAGTATCTGCAAATGGGAGAAGCAGTTTCTTTTAATAAAATACAGACTTGGGTCACTGGAATGAAAATCTTCACCACAAACGGAGAACTGGTTTACCGGTATACACTTTCCAGGCGGGAAGGACTTAGGAGAGAAAAGGAGAAGAATCCCAGAATTTATGGAATGAGCATTCCTGCAACAGTAAAAGAGCGGAACGGAAACCGGATCCGGGTACATTTTGATATTGATCCGGTCTATGAGGCTGCTTCTGGGATGAAGTATTTCACCTATGCCATAGAGAGCAGCAGCTTTTACTGCATGCCGGTAGAGGGAAGCAGGGTACATATTTATTTTCCGGAGCATGACGAACAGAGTGCAGTCGCCGTTCATGCCATTGGAAGCGGAAGCGGCGGAGGGGAAGGCAGAAATCCTGAAAATAAAAGCTTTTCAGATCCGAGCGGAAGCGCCATGAACATGACTTCCGATACGTTAAGCTATGCTCCTGATTCCAGCGGTTCCATTCTGTTGAATCTAAATAAGGGAGGATTCCTATCCCTGGCCGGAAAGAACATCAATATAAAAGCCCAGAAAGGGATGATGGCCGGAGGAGAAACACCGGTACGGAACCTGATGATTTCCGGAGAGAATAAGGTGGTGCTACAGGTTGGAGATGGCGGCGACGACGTGGTCACTTTAGAGGAAAAGACAGATATCAAATCAGGTCTTGTTACTCATAAGGCAGACTCTTGTCCGGAAGCAGTGCCATCTGCAGCGGAATTGGCAGCTGAATTAAAAAAAGATGATGCGTCTGACCGTGAGGCCAATAACAATGCCCTGACCTCGGCGCTTGTAGCAAGGAAACAACAGAGCAAGCAGAAGTTTTTAAACGGAGTGGTAAGCATTGCAACGGTAGTTGGTCTGACAGC
>DEYX01000184.1 GCA_002365025.1 Hungatella sp. UBA3147
ATACAGGCAGATAAGTAGCCTTTCTTTCTCATATCTTATAAACCTCCTGCCGAAGCCAGTCCGTTTACCGCATTATCATAATTTTGAACCGCCTGAAACAGGGCAAGCTCTGCTGTCTTTATAGCGAAATTCTTCGTGTCATATGCATTTTTCTGCTTTAAATAATCCAGTTTGCTTAAGGTTCCCAGGTCATATTTCCTCTGGGCAGTATCCATATTTTTACTTTCCAGAGCAAATTCTGCACCTGCCTGGTCATACGCTGCTTTTGCCTGAAGAACCGCCCGGTAGCGTTTTGTTAAATCGGAACCGATATTCTGCTCATTGCTTGTTATTGTCCGGTTTAAGGTCTGCTTTGTAATATCCCCCACGGCATTTTCCAGCTTCCTCTTATTAATTTTCAAGGTATAGCTGTTGCCCAGGGCAGAATCCTTATCTGTGTCCGGGTTCATGGATGCAATGCGTTCCATATTCACAGCCGGAATTTCCAAAATATCCGGTGAGTCGTTGTATTTCCAGCCCAGCATAACACAAAGCTTCTGTCTGGTCTCCTCAACAGAAGATGTCAGCTTATCAATGGAAGTCTGTGTGCTCTGAACACTCTCTAAAGCACCCAGTACATCGGCCTGGATAGCCATTCCTGCACTTTGTCTTACCAGTGCGGACTGGTATGCAGCCTCTGCAAACTCCAGGCTGTTCTTTGCACTTTCCAGCTCATATCTCTGCTGAAAATAGGCGATCATGGAAGACTGGGCCGTTGCTACCAGATTGGCTTCCTCCTGCTCATAGGTAAGCTGATATACCTGCAAATCCTCTACATTGTTATCTGCCATGGCTTCCGCACTGTTGGCGCTGGCCGCACCGCTTGCATCAGACACCGGGTCATCTCCGGTAATCATGTTTCTGTAATCGCTTGCCGCATCCCGGTAATACTGGGCATTCTGGTCACTGGTAATTCTGTCATCTTTTTTCTTATCATTAATATCCAGCTGGTTTTTCTGGACCGTCACATTATATTCACGGATCAGGCCTGCCAGTTCATCGTATTCCATCACATTGTCACGGAGCTTTGCCCACTCCTCTGGAGTTCTTGCAAACTCCGGGCTTCCGGCCCAAACTGTGGCCGCAGGTCCGGAGACAGTAAGCGCTGCCGCAAGGCAGAATGCACTAATCTGTTTCCATTTTCTCATCCTTAATCCTCCTTATTTGGAATTAATTCTATCATACCTTTTTTATTATTTAATAACCACTTTTTTCCACTGAAAAATCAATCGGTTAATCGCAATCTGCTTCACTGCTTGATGAGGTTTAACAGACTGCAGTTTAATCCTCCGGCTCTGCGATCTTATCTGACTTTCCGGTCATAATGGAATAATATACCGGCAGCAACAGAAGGGTCAAAACCGTAGAAGCGGTTAAACCGCCTACGTTAACCAGTGACAGACCCTGCATGATTTCTCCGTCATCACCGATTCCTAACGCCAGAGGTATTATAGAAACAATGGCAATCAGGGTTGTCATGGAGATAGAACGGAATCTGTTGACACCTGCCTTTATCACTGCCTCCCTTTTTTCCATGGTCAGGCGGTACTGGCCTACGGTCTCCACATAGAGAATACCGGATTTCACTACCGTACCTACCAGCATCAAAAAGCCTAACAGGGAGGGCAGGTTTATCTTAATTCCTACCGCTACCATGAGTCCAAACGCACCGATCAAACTGAAGGGAATGGCCGTCATAACCATCAATGATAATTTAGGCGATTCAAACTGGGCTGCCATAACCACAAAAAGCAAGAAAATAGCCGTAGCCATCGCCATGGCCAGGTTGGTGAACTCTTCTACCATAGCCTCATCCTCACTGTTTTTTGCTCTTGTAACCGTGGAATCCAGTTTTGGATTTACTATATCCTGGTCAATCGTCTTTTTCAATGCCTCCTTTCCCTCTTCTGACTTAACCTCATCAGTAAAGGAACCGGTTATGGTAGCCCTATACTGTTTATTCATTCTCCAGATAGCAGAAGGGCTGTCTTCATAATCTATATCAGCAATGTCCGTCAAAGCAGCCGTGCCCCCGGACCCATTGGGAAGGAGAATTCCCTGAACTTTATTAAGTGTATCATAGAAATCTTTTGGGTATTCCACCCTTACAGAAAGTTCTTCTCCTGCCACGTCCAGTGTGGCGGCCTCCTTGCCGCTAAGCATATCGCTCAATATTCCGCCTACGCCGGCCGGTGCCACGCCTTCTGCCGCCGCCTTTATGGGATCAACATGAACCTTAATGACAGGCGCCGCATTTTCCAGATCCGAATGGACTTTGATTAGTCCTGAATGGCCGGAAAGCTCAGCCACCAACTGATCTGAGGTTTCTTTCAGCTTATCTAACTGAGCGCTTTGTATAATCACCTCAAAATCATTGCCTGCTGATCCGTTCATTTCCATCATGGAAGTGGACTTTACGGTAATGTTGCAGTCAGGAAGCTGGTTCATTTCTTTTTTCCACTTATTGACAACTTCCTGGGTAGTAAGTTTTCTGTCAGACTTTAAATATCCTGTTAAAGTACCTATATTGCTGCCGTTTAAGCTTAGGCCTCCGCCTCCATAGCTTACCATATAGGACTTTAAGTCCTCTTCACTGGTCACAATTGCCTCAACCTTTTTAAGAATCTGATCTGCCTCTTCAATCTTAAGTCCAGGCTCTACTTCAACGGAAACAGAGACCGTTCCCTCATCCACTCCAGGCATGAGTTCAAATCCCAGTCTTCCCGCCAGTATAAAAGAAACCACCAGCAAAAGCACGGATATGGTCATTACCAGAGCCTTTTTGTTCAGCAATTTAGAAATAAGCCGGCTATAGCCCTCCTGGAGGGCCTTCATAATTCCTCCTATAGGAGAATTCTTTTTTTCAACAGGACGAAGTTTGGTATAGCACATGGGCACAATGGTCAAACCTGAAATCGCTGAAGCCAGGGAAGCGAATATAAGGGTAAATCCCAGCGGCATGAACAGCTGCCCTGACATCCCCTGAAGCATAGCCAAAGGAATAAATACCACACTGTTTGTCACAGCGCCGCCTAAAATGGCCGAAAACACTTCTCCTGCTCCGCTTACCGCCGCTTCCATATATTCCTTGAATCCCTTCCCCTTTTGAGCACGGAAGCAATTGTCCAGCACGACAATCGAGTCATCCACCATATTTCCCACAGCCAGAACAATACTGCTCATGGTAACCAGGTTCATGGAAAATCCCATGGCCGACATTAATATCAGGGAAATGAGCATTGACGCGGGAATGGAACTGCCCACAATAAGAGAAGCTTTAACATCACCGAAAAACAGGAAGATAATGATCATGGAAATAACAACCGCCGCTATCATGGCATCCTTCACACTTCCCAGAGCCGATAAGATCTGGTCACTGGAATCGTCAATGGTTATAAAATCTACGTTAGGATATTCCCGCTTTAAGTTTTCAATGGTCTTTTTGACACCTTTTGAAACGTCCACCGCACTATTCTTTTGCTGCTTGTTAATGGACAAGGTAATGGTATCATCTCCATTGTACCGGCCAATGGCTTTTTGTTCTTTAGCGGTTTGTGAAATATCGGCGACATCTTCCAGGTATATGATCTTCCCGTTTCCGGCAGCCAAAGGAACTTTTTTAAGACTGTCAACGGTTTTTATTTCCACAGACGTACTAACCGATAAATCCCGTTTTCCCACCCCCGTACTTCCTGCCGGATAGGTAAAGTCTGCTGCCTTGATGGCCTGACTGATGGAATCCATGGTCAGATGGTATTGAGCCATATTTTCCGGAATCAAGCGAACGCTGACATAGTTTTCCTCACCCCCGCTGACATCCACCCTGGCAACGGAAGATATTTTTTCAAATTCAGGAACAATCTTATCATTGACATAATTATATAAGTTGCTTTGAGTGGAATCCTTAACCGCCAGCGTAACGGAAGGCATTTCATTCATGTTGAATTCCATAATTGTGGGTACGTCCACATCATCAGGAAGTTCCACACTGTCCATTTTTTTCTTTAATTCAGAGTATGCCTTATCCATGTTGGTTCCGTACTCATATTCCAGCTGCAAAATGGAGGTATTCTCCTGGGATATGGCATAGACATTTTTGACGCCGGACAAAATTCCAACGGATTCTTCCAGGGGCTTTGTTACCAGGTCATTGATATCCCCCGTATTGGCACCGGGATATGTGCTGATGATCAAAAACATAGGAAATTTCATTTCCGGAGTCAGTTCCATCTTGGCGTTAAAAACAGAGGACAGACCAAATACGATCAGACATAAAATTGCCAGTATAAAAGTCACAGGACGTTTTAATATTCCTTTTACAATTCCCATTCTGCCGCCCCCTTACTGCCCGGAACCGGAAGTTTCCGCCCCTGATTCTTTTGATTCCGATTCGCCGTCTGCTGCTTGAGATTCTTCTGCAGGCACACCTGCAAGGGTAACTTTAGACCCATCATATAATTCACTGGTCCAGGTGGTGACCACCTGGTCCTCAGCTGTGATGCCAGACTGAATTTCCGCATAATCCACGTCTGCCAGCCCTACGGTCACAGCATTCCTTATAAGGGCTCCATCGGCATATGTATAAATAAAGGGATCTCCTCCTTCATAATTAACACTTTCCACAGGAACAGTAAGTACATCCACCGCCTTCTGGGAGACCAACGTAAGCTTTACCGATGTACCCGTGGCCAGACTGTCGCCTTCCGGAATAGAGGCTTTTACCTTGAACAGCCCGCTTGCTTCATCCACCATGGTACTCACTTCGGTTATAGACGCCTCATAACCGGTTCCATTCTTTTCCACATTTATGCTGTCCCCGGCCTTTAATCCGTTTACTATACGCTCGGAAGCATAAAAGGTCACCGCTTTTCCCCCTTCTCCTGATATAACGCAGAGAACGGTCTGAGGAGATACCATATCGTGAACGCTGATGTTAAAGCTTTCCACCTTGCCTCCAATGGATGCCGTCACCTGACTGCTTTCCATCTGGATATTGTATGCGATCTTGGCATTTTCATATTGAAGCCTTGCCATCTCCACATTATCCTTTAGAGACTGGTAATCGGCCTCCGCCACATCACCAGCTGCATAAAGAACGGACATCCGGTCTAAATTCTTTCTTGCATCCTCGTATGTAATCCTGGCCGTTTCTACCATGATTCTGGAACTCTCTACCTGTTTCGTATCAATGACACAAAGTAGCTGGCCGGCAGTAACCATGTCACCTGTCTGAACATTTACAGCAGTGACTTCTCCTGCCCCCAGAGGCGTGATACGGACGATACTGGAAGGCTCTATGGTACCGATCAGATCACTGGTAAGCTCTATGGAACGGATCTTTGGATTCTCTACAGTTACAACAGGAGGGACATCGGCCACAAACTCCTCCTTATTTCCTCCTAACACCTTGGGAATAATTAATCCCGCCAGGGCTGCAATAATAACGATTGCACCTGCAATAATAAAGACTTTTTTCTTTGTCATGACAAGCTCCTTATTTAATCATATTAAGATTATAATTGATGTCTACAAACTCCATATTGCAGAATTTCTAATTTTTCCAGAAAAATTTTCTTAATTTTTTCTTCATCTTCCCGATGATGGTAGTACCAGCCCATACAATGAGCCAGTTCCAGGAAAATCATGGATACCAGTTTCCCAAAGAATTCTATACTCTGATCTTTAAAATTAGAGGTATCGATGACACGGTACATCGTCTCCTGCAGCTCCTGCTGGCTTTTGGAGTTTTCTTCGCAAAGCTGATGGGTCACACCAAACATTGTTTCGCTGACGGCGATGTTCTTAATCAGCTGCAGTACACTTTCCTTTGCATTGGCTAAGCCGTAATGCAAAAACGTTTCTGCGGTCTTCCAAAGATCACCACTATTTTTTTCAGCGCATCTCACCCAGCTATTCTGAAAATTTTCAGTAGCATCTTCAAAAATATATCCAAGAACATCACGTTTGTCTTCAAAATAAGTATAAAAGCTACCTCTTGATATTCCAGCTGCCTGGATTATCTTATTAATAGAAGCCTTTTCAAACGGCACCCTTGTAAATTCTTCCACCGCTGCATCGCAAATAGTTTTCTTTTTTCCTGCCGGGAGATTATAAAACCGTTCCGTTGGCATCTTTTCATCTCTCCTTTCTCTTTTCCCATGTGAATCCACCGACCACACGAAAAGGTGACAACATGCCACTTATTATAATGACACGTTGTCACCTTGTCAAGAAAGGTTATATTTATTTAATAATTTTTCCAGTTTTGTTTATCTTTTGCAATCTTACGCCCTCGTTTTTGGGCAAAATAGTATGACAGCCGGACGCTCCTATCTCCTGTCCAGAAGCTCCTTTAAGGCTTCATCGCTCTCTTCGATCCATACATCCTCTTCCTTTTCATTAAGGCCGAGAAACCGGGCAAGGGTTTCGGGCTCATCGCTGTTATTCCATTCTTCAATAAAATCATCAATGGCTTCAAATTCTATCTCACCGGCCAGATACTTCTCCTTAAACGTCATAATATACCTCTCTTCTTATTCCTGTTCCTTTATATTCTTTGATACGGTGATTTCCTGGTTATCAATATGCTCGCGCATTGCTTCTTTTGCTTCCTGAACCTTCCGCTGTCTGACCGCCTTCAATATGTTGTCATGTTCCAGCAAAAGAATCTGGCGTTTATCCTCATCCTTAATGTATTCCAAACGATAACGGTACATCTGCTCTCTTAAATTGTTGATCATCTGCACCAGCCTGTCATTGCATGTGCCTTTATAAATCACATCATGATAAGCTTCATCCGTCTCTGCAATCTCCATGGGATTTCCTTGTTCCACGGCCTCTTTAAATTCTTCCTGCTTTTTTTCAAGCTCCTCTACGGCCTCCGGGGTCATTCTCTGGCAGGCCAGTTCAATCGCCAGTTCCTCTAAGGATCTGCGGACCTCCAATACGTCCCTTAAGCTCTTCTCCGAAATCTTAGCAACCTCAGCTCCCTTTCTGGGTATCATTAGTACAAGCCCTTCCAGTTCCAGTTTCCGGATGGCTTCCCGGATAGGCGTACGGCTGACTCCAAGACGTTCCGCAAGCTGGATCTCCATAAGGCGCTCTCCCGGTGCCAGTTCCCCTTTTAAAATCGCCTGACGCAGCGTGTTAAAGACTACGTCCCGAAGGGGCAGATATTCATTCATATTAACCTTTAAATCATTGCTCATTTGTAACCTCCCTGGTATTGTAAAAATTCGTTAAATAAACCTGCTTTGCAAGGCTCCTGGCCTCGCCGTACCTCAATTCCTCATAAGCCCTTTCTGCAGCTCTGGGGCTAGTGAAAATGCCAAAAACCGTAGGGCCGCTTCCGCTCATCAAGGCGTTCACAGCTCCCAATTCTTTCATTTTGTCTTTAATCTGTTCAATCACCGGATATTCCGGAATCGTAACTGTTTCAAGCACATTTCCCAGGCGTTCCGACACCTGGTATATGTTGCGGTTCCCAATGGCTTCGATCATGCCATCAATATCCGGATGGTCTTCTTTTCGTAAGACGGGCAAATCCAGATGCTCATAAACGAACTTCGTGGATACGCTGACCCCAGGCTTTGCTATGAGCACCTGACACTGGGGCATATCGGGAAGAGGCGTTAAAATTTCCCCGATTCCTTCACTCAGTGCGGTTCCTCTCATCAAACAATAGGGAACGTCTGCTCCGATCTTCACCCCCCGTTCCATCAATTCTTCTCTTGTCAGACCCAGCTGGAACATCTTGTTCACTCCGAACAGTACCGTTGCCGCATCGCTGCTGCCGCCGGCCATGCCTGCAGAAACCGGTATGAATTTATTTAAATGAATGCGGATTCCGTGAATAATATGAAACTCCTCCATCAAAAGCCTGGCCGCTTTATAAACCAGGTTGTTTTCATTCACTGGAAGATAATAGAGATTTGTCACTACCTCAATTCCCGGGGTCTCTTTTAAGTAAATATCAATCTTATCATAAAGGCCTACGGTCTGCATGATCATTCGTACCTCATGGTATCCGTCTTCCCGTTTTCTTAAAACATCAAGTCCCAGATTAACCTTACCATATGCTTTTAATCCCAGATGTCTTATCATAGGCAAACATCCCTCACTTTTTATCTCTTAGGATTGTATTTTTTTATTTTTTTGTATACAGTATTTAGTATATAACGAAACAGGAAAAAGTACAAGAGGTTTATTCCCTAATATGCCTCCTTCATTGTTAAATTTTCATAAACAATGGGAATA
This sequence comes from Hungatella sp. UBA3147, assembly GCA_002365025.1. Classification (GTDB taxonomy): domain Bacteria; phylum Bacillota; class Clostridia; order Lachnospirales; family Lachnospiraceae; genus Lacrimispora. The sequence continues at coordinate 8,296 of DEYX01000184.1, forward strand.
GCCGCTTGCCCCTGTTAGAACAAACGGCTATGTGAAAATTATATTTATGTTTGATATGAAGACTGCAGCTGCATAGCAGCTCTAAAGGCTTGGAGATCTGTGGTTTGCTGCACAAAAAATCCAGCCAGATTATATTATTTAGATAATCTGGCTGGATGTAAGTTATTATTTCTTGATCAGTGTTACTTCTACCGGTATGGACTTCTCAACACTTTTTCCTTCCATGATTGATATAGCAGTTTCTACAGCTGTCTTTCCCATCAGTTCCGGCTGCTGTGCGACTGTCGCCGCCATAGTTCCGTCTTCCACCGCTTTTCTGGCATCATCCGTAGCATCAAAGCCAACTACCTTGATATCTTTTCCGGTTGATGCAATTGCTTCAACAGCGCCTAATGCCATCTCATCATTGTGCGCAAACACTCCTTTTATGTCACCGTCAGCCTGCAGGATATTTTCCATAACAGATAAGCTTCTTGCACCGGCCACATTATCAGAGGCAATCTGACACTCTACCTCGGCTCCATTTACCGCGCGGTCAAAATCCCTGGTTCTAAACAACAGACCAAATAGAATTTCTGAACAAAGGAAAATCTTATACTGCAGATTGCTGAAAATAACCAATATATTCCAAATGCGGCTGCGCGAAGTCTGGTAACCAGAAAAAACAATACATTTGGGCTTCCATGTAGAAGGTTCTTATATTGCAACGAGGTATCTTCTGGAGAAAGGCCATAGAAAGATTGCCTGTATCTGCAATACTTTCATTTCCCACAACTCTCTTTCCCGTATACACGGATACCGGAATGCAATGATGGAATATGGAATCAAGGTGCCAAAAGAGTATATCATTCCTGCAAACTACCGCATAGAAGGCGGATATGAAGCAGCGACGCAAGTCCTTGATACGGACTGCACCGCCATATTTGTATGCAATGACATGATGACCCTTGGTATATTAAGATACTTTTCGGAGCAGGGTATCCATGTACCCGGAGATTATGCCATAGTAAGCTATGACAATCTGCTGTCTGATTATTTATTCGGAATAGAAATATCAAGTGTGAACCAGGACGTGGAAGAGCTTGGAATAAAGGCCTGGAACATCATGAAAGAAGCGGCCAGACAGGATAAGAAAAAAGAAACAAAACAAAAAGAAATTTGTTTAATGCCAACACTGGTCATTCGTTGAGACAGTCATACCGCTCAAAATAAAAAGGCATGTTCCAAAGCTATGCATGAAAAATCATAGCTCCGGAACATGCCTTCTCTTATTTTCACCTCAGAGAAATTCCTCCATCTCATCCTCCATCTGCCTTAAGGCAATGGCATACTTTTTAAATTCCTCTGCTGCCTGTTCTCTCTCTTCCCC
>DEYX01000359.1 GCA_002365025.1 Hungatella sp. UBA3147
AGATACATGCCCAATACAGCGGGGGCAGGTTCCCCCCTAAGGTATTTTCCCCTGCCAATTTTAAATCGCTGTATCTAATATAGCACAATCAGGCGAAAAAAGATATCCCTAAATCCAAGGATTCCCGTTCTATTCCTCTGCCATCACAAGCATCAGTTCATTGCTTCTGGCAATAAATTTCGTCATGCGCTCCGGTGTCAGAGAACCATGGCTGAGAGCCGCCAGATCATAAAGCTGTTCACAGATAGAGTTTGTGTGGGCTCCGTCTTTGTGTCCCAGTATATATTGCACCAGCTTATTGTTGTAGTTAAGAACCAGGGTCTCACCGCCTGCACCAAACATGGAAGGATCCATTCCCGGCATGGTATACATCTTCATCATCTCCTGCATGCGGCGAGATTCCTCAGATACGGTAATCATGGAAGATACATTTCCGTTCTTTAACTTCTCCACCTTTACTTCCAGATGTTCTTTGTTCAATGCTTTGCGGAACAGTTCAGTCAGGGTCTCTGCATCTGCCTTCATGGTCTCCTTATCTTCTTCCTTTACCTCTTCTTTGAAGATGTCGGATAAGTCAGAATTGATGCATAAGAACTTAACATTCTCATTCTTTTGTTCCAGATAGCCTACAAATGGACTGTCAATATTATGGGTTAAATAAACTGCATCTATGCCTGCCTCTTTAAACATGTTGATGTACTGGCTCTGCTCTTTTTCATCGGAGATATAGAATACGCTGTTTTCATGATTCTCCTTATTTGCCTCCAGACAATCGGAAAGAGTTAAATACTTGCCGTCCAGATTCTTAAACAGGAGGGAATCATTGATCTTCTCCGCGAACTTTTCGTCTTTTAAACAGCCGAATTTAATAAATGGATTGATGTCATCCCAGTATTTTTCATAATTTTCACGGTCTGTTTTAAACATACCGGTTAATTTATCCGCAACCTTCTTTGTGATGTAGTCAGAAATCTTCTTCACAAAACCATCGTTCTGAAGAGCGCTTCTGGATACGTTAAGCGGCAGATCCGGGCAATCGATCACTCCCTTTAACAGCATCAGGAATTCCGGAATAACTTCCTTGATATTGTCAGCAATAAATACCTGGCTGTTATACAGCTTAATGGTTCCCTCAAGGCTGTCATAATTTAAATTCAGCTTGGGGAAGTAAAGGATTCCCTTTAAGTTAAAAGGATAATCCATATTTAAGTGAATCCAGAATAAAGGTTCCTTGTAGTCATTGAATACCTTGCGGTAGAAGGACTTGTACTCCTCCTCTGTGCAGTCGTTTGGATGCTTGTTCCACAGGGGATTGATATCATTAACAGGTACCGGACGCTTTTTAATCTTATACTTTTCTTTGGCTGGAGATACCTCTACGACTTCCTTCTCACCGTTTTCGTTCTCTTTTTCCTCGGTCTTTGCTTCCTCGAGGATGGTTTCGATAACAGTGTCCTTATCGGTCAGCTCATCCTTTTCAATGGTCTCATACTGAGGCTCTGAAGATGAACTGGATAAATAGATTGCCACCGGCATAAAGGAACAGTATTTATCAAGAACCTCTTTTGCGCGGTACTCGTTGCAGAATTCCAGGCTTTCTTCATTGAGATACAGCTTAATGGTAGTACCAGACTCTGCCTTGTCCCCTTCTTCCATCTCATATTCCGTACCGCCGTCAGACTCCCAGTGAACCGCAGTAGCGCCTTCCTTATAGGATAAGGTATCAATCGTAACTCTGTCAGCTACCATGAATGCGGAATAAAAACCAAGTCCAAAGTGACCGATGATCTGATCTTCATTGGCCTTGTCCTTATACTTTTCAAGGAAATCCTGGGCACCTGAGAAAGCGATCTGGTTGATGTACTCATCAACTTCCTCCATAGTCATTCCAAGGCCGTTGTCCTTAAAGGTAATGGACTTTTCATTGGAATCGGTAATGATCTCGATCTTAAAATCCAGATCCTCCGGCTTCTGCCATTCTCCCATGATTTCCAGCTTCTTAAGCTTTGTAATAGCATCGCAGCCATTGGAAACAAGCTCGCGGTAGAAAATATCATGGTCGGAATACAGCCATTTCTTGATAATCGGAAAAATATTCTCGCTGTTAATTGTTAAACTTCCTGTCTTTGCCATATTAGAACACTCCTTACTCTTTTTTCTATTTCAGTTCCATGTTACCATGGAATTTTCACAAATTTGTAAACTTATGGATCATACCTGCAAAGAATATTTTAATACGCTGTTATGGAATTGTCAATAGAAAATCAGCACTCAATTAAACTGAGTGCTAATAATTCTATTCCTCCAGAAACGGAATCTCATTTTGTTTTAAAAATCCTTTAAACGCCTGATCCCATTCCTCATCCAGAGTCTTATCAAGGGTAAAGACAGAAACCGAGGTTCCTGTCACGCAGGAAAGCTTATCTTCCTCATAGCGGATATTGAGGTACAGCCCCTTTACCTGATCAGGTGTAAAGGCAATCTGGCGGGAGGCTAGAAAGCGCTCGGTACCTTCCTTCGACATCTGCAGGATGATCCGGAAACTGACAGGAAGTCTTTTTCCTTTAATTAATGAAAAACAAAAGGGCTTCATCATAGCCCAGGTAGAAAGCTGTCCCGTATTCATTTCCTCCAGTTCCTCTTTGGAGTAATAAGCGGAACGGATATTTCCATCGATGGTAAATGTATTAAAGGTAACAATAACAGCTTCCTTTGCAAGGAACTGGTCAAACACTTCCCCTACGAACAGCTTGGAGGTAAAGAGCTTGAGGTCCTCAATTTTCAGTGCGATCATGGCAATTTCTCCCCATTTTATAATCTCTATCCGTTAACTATACACCGGATCCTCCCAGACTGTCAACGCAGGAATTCCCACGATCTTCGCTATTCCAAACAGTTTTTTTCTGTGGTATACTATTTTCACGTAAGCAATGAGCAGTGCAAAACAGGGTACAAACGAATTTTCGTCGTGCCCGCACGTAAGAAAATTTGTTTGCACCCTGTTTTAAAGGGCGAATGCCCGTGAGCCAGGGAATCCTGCGGATTCCCTGGCTTGCACTGCGGACTTAACCAAACAGCCCCATGCCCTTAAAAACACAGGCAAAAAAGAAGGGCTCCCTTCGGCCATACCACTATGCCCAAAAAACACAGGCAGAAAAGAGGAAGCGCCCTTCGGCCATACCACTATGCCCAAAAAGCATGGGCAGAAAAGAGGAAACCATATGAATCATATCAAGCAATTAGAGACACTGATCGCCGCATCCGTTTCTCCATACCACTGCATCATGGCGGCAGCGGACCAGTTATTGTCCGCAGGATTTAAGGAACTGCCCCTTGCCGAGCCCTGGAAGTTACAACAGGGCGGGTCATACTACATAAATGTCTTTGATTCCACCCTGGTTGCATTTAGCGTAGGGGAAGAGTTAGGTGAAATACCGGCCCTTAAACTGGCAGCGTCCCATACGGACTGGCCATGCCTGAAGGTAAAACCCTCCCCCGAGGTCACTTCTCTGGAATATGGAAAACTTAACGTGGAGGTATACGGAGGTCCTTTACTGGGTACCTGGTTTGACCGTCCCCTATCCATGGCGGGCAAGGTCTGCGTAGCCGGAACATCACCCATGAAGCCTGAGACCATCTTTGTGGATTTTTCACGTCCCCTCCTTACGGTCCCCAACTTAGCGATCCACATGAACCGGGACGCCAACGATGGAGTTTCCATCAATGCACAGATAGACATGCTTCCCCTCATAACCCGGATCACGGATGAGTTAAGTAAAGAAGACTTTTTCTTAGAAGCTCTGGCAAAAGAGGCAGGTGTGAAAAAGGAAGATATTCTGGATTATGAAATCTGCATCTATAACTGGGAGCAGGGGACTCTCTTAGGCTTGCAGAATGAGTTCTACTCTTCACCCCGGCTGGATAACTTAACATCCGTACAGGCCTGCTTAAGCGGGATCATGGCCGGACCATGCAAAAACGGCATTCATGCCATTGCCCTGTACGACAATGAGGAAATCGGAAGCCATACAAAGCAGGGAGCTGCTTCCGCCCTGATGGAACGCATTCTTGAAAAGATCTGCTTATCTCTGGGTTATACCAGGGAAACCTTCCTAAATGTTCTTCTCAGCGGCTTTTTGCTGTCCCTGGACGTGGCTCATGCCATTCACCCCAACCATGGGGAAAAATGTGATATTAAGAACCAGATCCTCATGGGAGACGGAGTTGCCATTAAGCTGGCATCAAGCCAGGCCTACGCAACCGACGCTTCCAGCACCGGAGTCATTGAAGGAATCTGCCGGACAAATAATATTCCTTATAAAAAGTTCTCCAACCGCTCCGATGTGAAAGGCGGTTCCACCTTGGGAAGCATTTCTTCCGCCCTTCTCACCATGCGGACGGTAGATGCAGGCGTGCCCATCCTGGCCATGCACTCCGCAAGGGAAGTCATGGGCACGAAAGACCAGGAAGCCCTTGTTCATCTGGCAGAGGCCTTTTTCCAGGCATAATTTTACCGGTCCTGCTTCCAATAGAGAATATCCACCATATCCCCCGGCGAAATAACCGATCCCTGTTTCTGGTCAATGATGCAGTTTGAACGGAGCATTTCGGATAAAACGGAGGAATGGTGGTTTCTGTCAAAAATATGGACGCCCATCTCATCGCTGAATGCCTGGACAAACCGCCTCCTTTTTGCCGCATTGGCGTTTCCCTCTACTACCATACGTCTTATTTTTTTCCAGGAAAGAGAATCATCGCCAACCATCCTGGCCATGACAGGCCAGAAGAACAGCCGGAAATTAACCATGGCTGCAAAGGGATAACCGGATAAGCTGAGGATGAGCTTCTCCTTGTACCGGTTAGCCATGACTGGCGTACCCGGCCGCATATTCACTCCATGAAAAAGCCTCTCGGCGCCCATTGTTTCCAGTGCTTCCGGAAGAAAATCCTTCTTTCCCACGGAAAGTGCGCCGGTGGTGATAATCACATCTGCCTGGCTGATCCTCTCATCCAACATACGGGAAAAACCACTGGCATCGTCAGGGCAGATTTCCATAAAAGGAACCTGGACTCCCTGAGCTTTCAACTGGGCAGCGATGGCATAGGCACTGCTGGGATATACCCCTACCTCTCCCAAGGGACTGGTGAGCGGAACAAGCTCATTTCCCGTTGAGATTATCCCCACCTTCGGCTCTTTAAGCACCGCAATTTCCCGGATTCCCATACTGGCTAAAACGCCGATATGCCCTGCTCCCAAGCGGA
>DEYX01000136.1 GCA_002365025.1 Hungatella sp. UBA3147
CATACCGTTCTTTAAACAATCGGTGAAAATAACTGTTGTTTTCGTAACCCACTTCTGCAATGATCTCTTCCACTGGCTTCGACGTGGAGGTAAGATAATTTGCCGCCCTCATCATCCGGATAAGCTGCAGGCATTCCGTAAATGTCACTTGATAATGCCGTTTAAACAAACGGCTGATATAATAAGACGGCTGCATGGACAAATTCGAAAATTCTTCTAAGGTTGCGTTTGGATAATTGTTCTCTAAATATTGATATGCAGTCATTGCGATCTTTTCCTCATATTGGGCCATATCATGCAATTCTGCCTTATCTACATTATGAAACAGCTCCATGATCAGTATTCCCATGGTAGCCTGATTAATTTCCTCTCTGCTCTTTTTATCTCCCATAAGCGACCAGATCATATTTTCCAGCAGATTCTTCGCAGGCAGCATATCCTGTAAATGAAAATGAAGGTAATCCGCCACAGAATGCTTTCCTGATGGAGCCCCGGTAAAAAAGCGGCGCAGAACACCTCCGTCTTCTACTGTCAGCTCCAGATGGAAGAAAAATTCCGGAAGGAGAAAGAAATGTACAGCAATATCCTCCCTGCCTGCAGGTTCAACGGCATGTCTTGTCCCCTGCTTTATGAGCAGAAGATCATTGGTATCCAGCCGAACAATACTACTGCTATTGATCACATGAACCGTAGATCCGCTGCACATATAAACCAGCTCTATATAATTATGGCAATGCTCCGGAATCGGAACCTCGTGAGGCTGGCAGCACATGTCCATCAGCTTTCTCTGGCCCATAGCAGCATCCTCATCAGCCAGGCCTCTCCTTATATCATTATTGCCTTCTGATGCGCTCCTTAAATATTCCAGAAGTTCTTTTTTCATGCTTCCCTCCAAATGGCAAATACTATACTTTTCCCCAGACCATTATACCACCATCTCCTCATTATTTGCAAGAAAGGACGGTTTTTATACAAATTTAGACATGGCTTATTTATTATATATTACATATAATCAGCTTGGAATTTTATTCTTATACAAACATCTTTTTTACGAGGTGAGCCATATGAAAAGGTACCCAATCCGCTTGGGAAGTGTTGACGAAGTGACCGCATTCGTCAAAGCGGTCAACCAGTATGACTGTGATATGGATTTATGCAAAGGAAGCGTTATCATTGATGCCAAGTCCTTTCTCGGCCTTATGACTATTTGTCCGGATGCTGATCTGGAGCTTATCATCCATAACAGTGACCACAAGGAAATTCTGGATACTCTGTCCGTTTTTCTGCTTGATCAAAAAACAGCATAACCATACATAAGAAAAAAAGATGCCCGGAAATCCAACGATTTACCGGGCATCTTTTTTTATGGTTTCTCAATGAAACTTAAATTCATTTACCAGATCCTTTAACAGCTCTGCCTGATCGGAAAGCTCCTCGCTGGCAGCCGCCCCTTCCTCCGCAGTCGCTGAATTGGTCTGAACCACGCCTGATATCTGATCAATTCCCACAGACACCTGACGGATCGCCTCAGACTGCTGTACCGAAGCCTCTGATACCCTTCCTATCATTTCGGAAACAGAACGTGTACTGTCCACAGCATTTGCCAGGGATTCAGCCGCTTCATCCACAAGTCTGGAGCCATTTGCCACCGCTAGAACGGACCCTTCAATCAAATGGGTCGTGCTTTTTGCTGCTTCTGAGCTTTTGGAAGCCAGATTCCTCACCTCATCTGCAACTACATCAAATCCTTTTCCAGCCTCTCCCGCGCGGGCCGCTTCCACCGCCGCATTTAAGGCCAGAATGTTCGTCTGGAAGGCAATGTCCTCAATAGCCTTAATGATCTTCCCGATCTCGCCGGAGCTTTCATTAATCTCCGCCATGGCTGAGACCAGCTCCCTCATGTGATGGTTGCTGGTTTCCAGCTCCCTGGAAGCAAGGAGTGCCAGTTCATTGGCCCCGGTGGAATCTTTTGCATTCCGCTCGATCTTATGGGAAATATCACCGATCGTTGCCGCCAGTTCTTCCACGGAGCTGGCCTGTTCTGTTGCTCCCTGGGCCAGAGCCTGAGAGCTGGCCGAAATGCTTTGGGAACCGTATGCCACCTGATCAGAAGTTACGGTGATCCGATTCATAGTAGTGGTGAGCGTACCTCTGATCTTGAGCAGGGATCTTTTAATCTTCTCAAAATCCCCCTTATAATCGTACTGAAGCTGAAAAACCAGATCTTTCTCCGCAATCTGGTCTAATACCGCGGCGATTTCGTCGATATAGTTTACATAATTCTTCAGCTGGCTCACCGTATTCCCCAGGGACGCTGCTACCATACCGATCTCATCATCGCCGGATACATCCACTTGAAGATCAAGCTCTCCCTCAGCGATCCGCTCCGCTATGGCGGATAATTTTCTAAGGGGATTGGATATCCCCCTGGCCATTACAAAGATGATCAGAAAGAGGACAAAAGAGCCCAGAGTAAAGATCGTGGTTATAATGCCTATCACCTCTTTTTTAGAGGAAAGCACCTCCGACTGGTGAATGCTTGATAAAACAAGCCAACCCGAGTCCCCTACCCGGTTAATGGAACCGAAATACGGAACCTTTTCCATGGTATAATCGTAGTTTCCAACCTCCTGGCCTGCAAATGCATCCTTGATATTCTGGGAAACGTCAATCTCGGAAATCGTCTTTTGGATCAGATCATTGTTGGGGTGATACACGATCTGGCCGCCCTCTGTTGCCAGGATAACGGAGCCGGTCTTCCCTATCTTATAATTGCCTAAAATCGTAACCAGCTGGGATAATTTTATATCAACTCCCATAACACCTAAGGGCTCCCCTGTTGTGCTGTTAAACACCCCGCTGACAGCGCTTACAATGGTCTGACCTGTGCTGACATCCACATAAGGCTCCGTCAGAACCGGATGATCCAGTTCCATTGCCCGGTACCAGGGCCTTTTAGAAATATCCCATCCGTCTTCCGATGTAAAATTATCAG
>DEYX01000127.1 GCA_002365025.1 Hungatella sp. UBA3147
AGGCATATAATTTTTACAATAGGCAATCAGTTTTCCCCATGTCTTTTTAAAATCTTTTGGCTTTTCGACAGCCCCCTGCCCCATAGGCCCTCCGGCCATCGGCTTTCTGTTCGTTCTTTTTTCACTCATGATACAAGCTCCTCCTCACTTAATTGACTCATGGCAATTTGCCTGTATACCTCACAGTTCTGCAGCAGATCCTTGTGCTTTCCTTTGCCCACAACTCTGCCTTCGTCCATTACGATTATCTGATCCGCATCCATAATCGTGCCGATGCGCTGTGCCACAATCATACTGGTCACACCTGCTGTTTCTTTTTTCAGTACATTACGCAAAATCCGATCCGTCTTATAATCCAATGCGGAAAAGGAATCATCAAATATATAGATTTCCGGCTTTCTGCAGACCGCGCGGGCAATGGCAAGCCGCTGTTTCTGCCCGCCGGACACATTGGTACCGCCCTGGGCAATGTCTGCTTCATAGCCTCCCTCCATGCGCTCAACAAAATCCGTTCCCTGTGCAATTGCTACAGCTTTCTTGATTTCGTGCTCAGAAAATCCATTGCCACCGTTATCTCCGTATGCCACATTGGACGAAACCGATCCCTTGAATAGAACCGCTTTCTGCGGCACATAACCAATTTTATTGTGAAGTGCTTCCTGTGTATACTCCTTAATATTCACACCGTCAATCAGGATTTCTCCTTCTGTTGCATCAAAAAAGCGCGGTACAAGGTTTATCAGTGTTGATTTACCACTCCCTGTGGAGCCGATAAATGCAATTGTTTCCCCCTGCTTTACCGTAAAATTAACATCCTCCAGCACATAATCCGCCGCATCCGGATATTTGAAACCCACATGTTGAAACGTAACCTCACCTTTCAAACCAGGAAGTCCATCTGTATGGCTGCCATCAAGGATTGCAGGCTCGGTGTCCAGCACTTCATTGATTCGCCTGGCGGAGACGCTTGCACGGGGAAGCATGATGAAAATCATGACCAACATCAAAAATGACATAACAACCTGCATCGCATAGCTGGAGAATACTACCATGTTAGAAAACAGCGTCAGTTTATCCGTCATCTGCGCCGCATTAATTAAGTAGGCGCCGATCCAATAGATGGAAAGGGACAGACCACTCATAATCATATTCATGACCGGCATCATAATTGCCGTGGCACGGCTTGTATATAACTGGGTACCTGTTAATTCTTCATTCGCTTCTTCAAACTTCTTTTCTTGATAATCCTCGGCATTATAAGCTCTTACTACACGAAGTCCTGTCAGATTTTCACGGGTGACCCGGTTCATGTTATCTGTTAAAGATTGCATCTTCTTAAATTTCGGTATCACAAAAATCATGATGATACCAATCAAAACAACCAGAATTGCAACCGCCGCGCCTGTGGCGAGTGACCATTCAAAACCCTTTTCCGCGATTTTGGTAATTGCCCATACAGCCATAATGGGAGCTTTTATAATCAGCATCAATCCCATGGTAATCAAAGTCTGAATCTGTGTAATATCGTTTGTTGAACGGGTGATCAAGCTGTCCGTTGAAAAGCGGTTGATTTCCTCCATGGAAAAGGATTCCACTTTATTAAAAAGCAGACTGCGCAGACGTTTAGAAAATGCTGCGGCAATCCGTGCCGCAAAATAACCAACAATAACAGCACTTGCCAAACTGCCGAGTGTGCAGAGAAGCATTTTACCCCCGGCAAGCCAAATATCGCTCATTGCACTACCGGGCGTTTGCACTAACATGGTGATTTCTGACATGTAATCCGGTGATTTTAAATCCAGCCATACCTGGACCATTACAAATATCAAGCTAAATAAAGCCATCAGCCATTCTTTGGGCTTGAGATATTTAAATATTCTAATCATAGAAAAAACCTCCTTGTTATTAGTGTTTATATTGAACGCTGTTAGTTATGTGGTTCTAAAATGCAGACCTCGTTTGGTCTGCATTTTTATCTTACTATCTTTATTCCCCGATTCCGATTATTCTATTCAAAAGGATCTGGCATCGTGCGCTGAGCGATCTCAAAGAACCGCGTAGAGAGACGTACAAATTCTCTTGCGTCTTTTTCACCCATCACAGTTAAAACTTGAATTAAATGATTCTGCATTCGCTGCATATTTGCCCGAATCCGCTCACGACCTTCCTCCGTAATCGTAACCAAAATAAAGCGCCTGTTCGTGGTGTCTATTTCACGGTGAATCTGCCCTTTCTTTTCTAGGGTACGGAGCGCCGCAGAGATTCTTGCCGTACTGCTGTTCAGCGCCTCACTCAATTCAGATGGCGATGCTGGAGATTCTTTCGTATAAAGATATCTTAAAATGAAAATTTCACCTTTTCCAGAACGATTAAATTCATCCATGACTTTTCCACGGGACATCAGCTCACCCAATGAATCGACCAGTTCTTCTATACTACTCAATCTATTCACCTCCACCTTTCAAACAGATATTAGTATTCATAACTAACACTGTTAATAGTTTATACTATTTCGCGAGCATTGTCAAGTAAATTTATCAAGACAATTTTTTTTGCAGGACTATGATAAATCTCCTAATGGATTACGCCCATATCCTGTTATTCTTAACATAAAGCTCGACAACAAAAAATCAATAGGAGGATATATATTATGACTTTCGGCAATGTCTTTTTTTTAATCACCGCATTGGTTGGTGCCATTCTCTTGAACCAATTGATTCAGCACCGAAAGGGCGCCCGCAGAGAAGCCGCACTACAGCGCACCAGAGAAATCGAAAAAGCACATTGGCGGCATGTGCTTCGTAATTATGATTTTGTTTTTGCTGATGATATGGAAGATAGCACAAGTGAAAACTGTAAAGCTGTGTCTTAAAATCAACGTACAAGATGTACGGCGCTATGATCATTACTATAAAATCTGAATTCGAATAAAAATCAAAAGGACTAAACCACGATGGTTCAAGTCCTTTTGCTTTCATATTCGATGAGCAAATACTTTTATAACGACGCCTCATGAAGTTTTTTCATGAATTGTTGATAAATATCTATTTCTTCATGGCAGCTCATATACCCCAGTTTGATTGCCGGCTTTGTTTTCCCATGAAAATCGCTGCCCATTGTTTTCAGTAAATGAAATTTTTCAGCCTGCTTAACGTAAAAAGCAACCATGCTTTCATCATGATAACTACTGTATACTTCTATCCCATTAATACCACAAGAAACAATGCATTCCAGAATCTTCTGATCCTGCCCGATATTAATCCCCGGGTGAGCAAGAACAGCTATGCCTCTTGCTTTTCTAATCAATTGTATGGCTTCGTTCAGCCCAAGAAACTGAATAGGTACATAAGCCGGCTTCCCTTGGGAACAAAAGTCCCAATAAAAATTCACAAAAGGATTATCACTACGCTTCCCGTTCTTTCGATATGGTTCCAGAAGAGGATTGTTCTGATTTCTTTTATCTTCCAGAGCAACTTCAGCAATCATTTCCCCTGTCACTACACCTTCTATGGCAAGATCCAAAACCTCTTCTATTTCAAGATGAATACCTAAATCCTGCACTAGATGTATTAGTTTTGAAGAAGCATCTTGTTCTTTCTTTAAAATATCCATTTCATTTTTTTCAAATTCAGGTACTGTTGGATCAATCCCATATCCCAAAAGATGCAGATTAACGCCTTCAAATTGACAGTCAAGCTCAATGGCACGAATAAATTCCATCCCTAATTCATTTGCTGATCTCTGAGCATCCTCGATCCCTCGTACAGAATTGTGGTCAGCTAATGCAATCGTTTTTAAACCATGTTGTTTACACCGCTGCATGAGTTGTGATGGCGTGTATTCCCCATCGTTGCTAATATTGGAATGCATATGTAAATCTAACTGATTAGCCATTTCAAGCCCTCCTTGCTACAATTTTATTAATTTTCTCACTGCTGACAAACATTGTTATGAGTAACACCATAATAAATATGGGATAGAACTGTATCCCCACCACACTTGATAATACCCCGATTGCTGGTGGCACCAGCATCGTTCCAATGTAAGCAAACGCCATTTGCACACCCATCAGTTTACTTGAATTGTTTTTGCCAAAACGGGCCGGCGTTTCATGCAACATAGAAGGATAAATAGGTGCACAGCCCATTCCAATCAGAATAAGTCCCAGTAAGTTGACATATTGATTGGAAATCAGTAATAAGACAGCCCCAATACCAATGATAAATTGACCACCTCGAATCAACACAGGATTACTCCACTTGGCAGTAATAAACCCATTGACTAACCTGCCTATGGTGATGCCGAGGTAATATACGGATATCCAACCCGCGGCAACATCAGAAGAAACACCTTTTGCCTGCACCAGATAACTGGCGCCCCATAAACCCGTAGTAGCCTCTAATGCGCAATAACAAAAGAAACCAAGAAGTGCTGAGCGTATCCCCGTCAATTGAAAGACATACTGGCTTTGATATTCTTCAATTATACATTCCTCCCGACCTCCACCAAACAATCTCCAAAGCGGCAATGAAACCAGCAGAATAATCACTAAAAAAATCTGAATAATTGCAACAGATAAATAACCCGTTTGCCACGACCCGTTATGGGAAATGGCAACTGACATAATAGCGGGCCCCGCAGTAGCACCAAATCCCCAGAAACAATGAAGCCAACTCATATGTCTGGCTGAAAAATGCAAAGCCACAAAATTATTTAAAGCAGCATCTACGGCCCCTGCTCCTAGTCCTAATGGAATTGCCATCAGACATAACCATACATAGCTTTGGCTAAAGGAAAAACCCAGCAAAGCCATGGCTGTTATAAATACACTGATTAATGTGAGTTTGCCAGTACCAAGTTTTTGAATCAGTCTGCCACTCAGAATACTTGAGATAATGGTTCCGCCGGATATAATCATGGAGATTAAGCCTGCCCCGGCCATTGGCAGGGATAAATCAGCCCGGACCGTCGGCCATGCAGCGCCAAGCATAGAATCAGGAAGCCCTAAGCTGATAAATGCAATATAAATAATAATCAATAATAATGTCGTCATGGTATCTCCTGCCTTATCGTTGCCATTTTGGTTCCAATGGTTTTAATGAGATTTGTTTAATGCCCTCTGCAAAATCTTTGCCAAAGCCACTTGATACAATAATGTCAGGCATTACTTCTGACTTGATTGTTTTTTTACTGTCCTCTATAATGAGATCAATCGCTACATCAGCGAAATTTTCTCTGTAAATGACGAGGATATCTGGATTTAAAAGACAGGTGAACGTAATGATTAATTTCTTAAGTGCCACTGAAATATTTTCTGAAACATATGCTGGATCATTCCAATCAAATCCATCCGGAAGAAATTTAGCTTCACCAGCAAAGCCATCTTTTCCTTTATACATATCACCATTGATAAAAATACCTGCACCTAAAGGATACTTCTCTGGAATATAAACGCCAACCACGTTTTTATCGTCACATTGATTAGAAGTGCAATATCCTAGTACAGCTGCGTTAACATCATTTTCAAAGACTACAGGAATTTGAAATTGGTTTCTCAAATGTTCCACAAGGGATTTCCCTTCAAGAGATATATAATCACTGACCTCCATCTTCCCTCTGATTTCCTGCCCCGGCATACCAATACCGATCAATTTAATGTTAGGATACTTTTTCAGCATTTTCTCGATTATCAGATCAAAACTATGTTCAGATATTTCATCAAAGACAATCTCGCTGCCTTCAATCACTTCCCCATATAGATTAACAACGGCAACATGGGTCAAATCCTTCATTTCATACTCATTTGTATAAATGACTAATGCCATACTGTATTCCTCATTAAAGGAATAGATGACGGCTGGTCTGCCGCCGCTGGACACTTCAAACTCATCAAGCAGTATCTCTCCATCTCTCAAAAGCACTTCAACAAGTGAATTAATTGTTACCACGCTTAATCCTGTCAAATTTGCCAACTGAGGCTTTGTTGCTTTTTTATTTTCTTTTAATACCCGTCTAACCGTATCTAAATTGATTTGTTTCATTAAATTTACATTCGCTACAGCCATACTACACCTCCTTATTAAAGGCACTTTATAAAGTATCTTTATTTTATCAGAAATACAGCTGGTAGTCAAGGTAATCCCTCTGTATCTACCTGTCCCCCTTGAAATTTACTGAGATACATTGCCAAAAAGACTGCCTCGTCGGCCGGAAGCATCACATAGAATTTATAATTGACCTTATCAACTATATGTGCTGCAACCTGATATTCCATTGCATCCCGCTTTTTAATTTCTTCAAAGCTGCTTCAAAGTGCAGCCTTTCGCTCTTTCGTCATATCCAGTGACGCTCGAATATGAATGGCCATGGGAAAAATAATTGTATCCTTAAGCCCAGGTAATTCTTTCCGCGCTTCCTGATATACATATTCCGTTATCTCAAGCACATCTTCTCCTACTATCGCGGATAGCTCATGCAGACTGAATTTAGACTCTTCCATTTTGCGAATCTGCTGGACCAGCGTTGTTTCAACCTCATCTTGTAAGATCCGGCTGATCTCTTGTGCTGCTATCCCATTTTTCAATAGCTTTGTATATTTTTCTTCCAGCTGCTCATAAATACCAGTACCGCTCATCTTGTGCAAACGTCCTGAAAACTGCTGGTATCCTGCCTCTGAACAAAGGACATCTTCACTGATTAAATGCCGTATATCATTAGGAACCGTTTGATTGATACAGTTCTTTAAGTGCTCCGG
>DEYX01000305.1 GCA_002365025.1 Hungatella sp. UBA3147
CTTCTGATTTTGTGATTCCTTTTAAGGAATGTATGCTGATCAGCCCCATTAAAATAGTGCCTAATAGAAAGCGGACCGCCATAATCTGAAATGGTCTCATACTCTCCAGAGCCATGTCGCTGGCAACAAAGCCGCCGCCCCATATGATGGTTACTAAGATAAGCCCTCCGATTGCAAGCCTTTTTTTCATGAATATGTCCTCTCTATTCCCTGGATGCCTTTATGATCTGTCCATTCACCTTTACATCTAGGGATTCCCCGTCCAGTACCTTCACTAAGACGCTGTTAACCCTGCTGATGGTGATCTTTAACCAGGAATTCAGATAGTGGAGGCTAAAGTCCAGCCCCTCCCATTCCTTTGGCATGTGAGGGCAAACAGTCAGCATACCGTCTTCCCCAATGGAAACCCCGGCAAATCCAAATACCACGGTCTGCCATACGCCTCCGGTATTGGCAGCGTGAATCCCTTCCCTCGTGTTTTTCTGTAAGTTCAGCAAATCCAGGAAAGCTGCTCTTCTCAGATACCGGTACGCCTTAGAATCGTCTCCTACCTTTAATCCCATAACAGAGTAAATGCTTGGGCTTAAAGAAGATCCATGAAGGGTACGTTTCTCATAATACTCGTAATTTTGACCTATCTCATCTTCTGAAAATTCTTCTCCCATTAAGTGAAGAAGCATGACCACATCCGCCTGCTTAATAATCTGTGTCTGTCTTGCCTTCTTGGTCTTTAAGGCTTCCGGACGAATCGGCCAGTCATTTTCATCGTATTTTTCAATCACCACATCATCCAGCTTAAAGTAACCTTCAAACTGTTCTAAAAGGCTCGTGCCTTCTTTTCTCGGAAGGTACATCTTTTCCTGGACGATCTCCCAATTTTTGATTTCTCCGTCCGTTAACCCTGTTTTCCGGATTATCGTATCATATTCTTTGGCATGCTCCTTTTTAAGGGTGTCAATTAAGGCAATCACATAGCGCAGATTCCATTTCGCCAGATAATTGGTATAGAGATTGTTATTAACTGGTTCATGCCATTCATCAGGGCCGGTTACCTGGTTGATCTCATAGCGGTCCTTTTCTGCGACATATTCACACCGGCTGGCCCAAAACCTTGCTGTTTCTGCTAAAATCTCCACTCCCTGGTTCAGCAAAAAATCGATGTCTCTGGTTATTTTCACATAATTATAAATGCCATAAGCAACTGCAGCCGTCACGTGATGCTCATAAACGGCTACATAACAGCGGTAACAGGAACCATCCGGCTCAATGGTCCAGTCAGGGCACTGCTCTGTGCCGTCATCCGCAGATTCCCATGGATACTGTGCTCCTTTATAACCGTTTTTCCTGGCATTTTCCCTTGCTGCTTCCAGCAGATGATACCGGTAAGATTCCAGATTTCTTGCCGTTTTAGGGAAAACGTATGCAAAAAAGGGAAGCATGAAAATTTCCGTATCCCAAAAGGCATGGCCCCCGTATTCTTCGCAGGAAAGAAGTTTCGCGCCCACATTGACTCTGGCATCTCTCTCATTGCCCGTGCTCATTAAATGGAAAATATTGAAACGGACTGCGCGGTCCAGCTCAAAATCACCTTCAATACGGATATCCGCGGCTTTCCACATCTCCTCATAAACCGCCCTATGGGCTGCCAGCTCT
This sequence comes from Hungatella sp. UBA3147, assembly GCA_002365025.1. Lineage (GTDB taxonomy): Bacteria > Bacillota > Clostridia > Lachnospirales > Lachnospiraceae > Lacrimispora. The sequence goes on from DEYX01000305.1 coordinate 1,654, forward strand.
TCTTCAAAACCTGTTTCCAAAAATCCATCTATTTCATCTTTTACCGACCCATGAAGTGCATATCTGGCTGCATCACGTTCTGTATACATGGATACATATTTTATGATTTCTACTGTTTCCCCTTCCATAGCATCAAAATCACCAAACTCCACTCCTTGTTCTCCAAAGGCATGGAACATCCGGTTTTTCAGAGTTTCCCTGCCATTTTTATAGGCTTCGATCCGGCATCCGGAACCTACATGAAGGTGATTATCCCTGGTCGCCACTTCCATATAAATACCGTCTTTATCCAGCGCCTCATTTGCTGTCATATATGTATGTTTTACTTTAAAGCGGGGAGCATCATGGAAGTTAATAATCGTACCGTCAATGATATTTTCCACTTCTATGATTCCGCTGTAATTTAACGGTGTGATATACAGTTTAACTCCCATGCGATGTACATTGGCACGGCTCACAAACCGGATTCCTTCCACCAGGGTTTCTCTTCCCTTTATATCCCGCAATATATAACTTTTTGCAAGAAGGGCCTGTTTCATATCAAGGGCTCTGGAAAACTTAAGAATCTGGCAGTTTTCTAATCCAATCAGCTCTTTTTCAATATAAAGCTTTATCCCAAGCCAATTAGGTAGAGCAGCAAGCTCCCTCATAAAGGTTTCAGATTTATCAAAAACACCATTAATATATAAATAGGGAAGGGTTATTTTCCCGCCTTCTTCATAACTTCCCCTGATTCCCAGATAACCATTGGATAAACTGAATAAACTTTCAAATTTCAGATTTTCTTCCGGTTCATATTCCTGCTGCAGAATCATCCAGTCATCGGAGCTTAGCAACTCTTTTAATTTTCCTGAAAATCTCTCTTTTATCATTCTTCGACTGCTCCTTTGTCTCTTCCTAGTCCAAATAACGCTTTTTTGCTTCCTTCTTTATTTCCCCGTCATCAACCACCTGCAGCACAAATGCCATAGAAAAATCTTGAAGCTTAACTTTAAAATCTTCCATTTGTTCCTCTCCGCAGCTATTGCTTCCAAGGCCGGACTGTAAATAATCCAAATGGATTTCAACATGGTCTGCCCGTTGTATCTGGAATGGGTGCTTTGCCTCTTCCAGGCTCTCATCTGTATAATTTGCCAGATTCAGTCCCAAAGGCGCTTCCATTTTACATAACAGGCTTTTATTCCCATCTCCTATTCCAAACCATTTTACTTCTTCCCTATGACCATTTTCCTGGGGGAATACATAGTTGGTTCCCATTTCATCCACAGAGCTGGAATAAATTCTCCTTGAGCTGGCGGCTTTGCTGTCTGAATAGCTTTCACCGGGTCCAAGGCCATACCATACGGCCTTTTGCAGGGACCGATTCCCCTTCATGACCACACCAATTCTGGGCAGGAAAGAAGGTTCCAGTTTTCCTCTCTGGATGGCCTTGCCCTGTAAATTCACCTTAACCTGGCCGCAGGAATAGATGGTATATTCATAGTCACATTCAAAGCCCCAGGACTGATTTACGCATCCAAAATATGTTCCAATTGAAACAACCACTTTATCCGCCCCTGTTTCATAGGTAAAATATTCTGTCTGCTCACTGGATTTCTGAATAAAGTATTTATTCAGCCAATCCTCTTTTTTATACATGTCATTATCGATGGTGGCACGGTATACGCTCACCGCCGGACCTTCGCTTAAATATTCCTGGTCTTCTGCCGCAACAGACAGCAGTTTCCCAAATATTTTATGGAACGTTACTTTAACTGCCCCATTCCCAACCTTGAGGATATTCGCTGTTTCAGATACTTTCAATGGTTCTCCTTTGGAACGTTCCTCCAGTACATCACAACTTATATCCAGCGGAAACTGTACTTTTGAAATTTCATGGCCGGCTTTTGCAAAGTTCGTATCCTCTTTCTGGCAGACCGTAATATTCATATAGTAATCGGTATTTGCTTCTGGCATGAATGGAAGAAAAGGTATGGTTACTTTCTCAGCTTCATGAGGAAGGGCCGTCATATGGGAAATGCATCCTTCCTGAATGATATGTTCTTCTGTCTGGATCTCCCACCGTAAAGAAACATGGCCTAGGGTCAGGAAGTCATAATAGTTTCTTACAAGAATCTCCCGTCCGGCACCTATTCTTGTCACTTCCACCGGGGCAATGACCTGTTTATATTCCAGCATGGCAGGGGAGGGGGTTCTATCCGGCATTAACAGCCCATCGATGCAGAAATTCCCGTTGGTGGGAAAATCCCCGTAATTCCCTCCATAGCGGTAGTAAGTCTCATTTTCTTCTTCTGTAAGTATTCCATGGTCATACCATTCCCACAAAAAACCGCCTTGAAGCCGTTTATATTTGCGGTACATCTCCTGATATGCCTTTAATCCGCCCGGTCCATTTCCCATAGCGTGACCATATTCACACATCACGTGGGGTTTATTCCCTTTAATATCTGATTCTCCGATCTCTTTCAGCCTTTTAAGCCTTGTGTACATCGTAGAATACACGTCGGTCACTTCTGCTTCATAATCTCCCTCATAGTGGAGCAGCCGGGAAGCATCCAGTTCTTTTACTGCCTTGGCGGCACTTCTGAAATTACAGCCAAAGCTGGATTCATTTCCCATGGACCACATGATAATGCAAGGATGATTCCTGTTCCGTTTTACCATGCGCACGCTTCTGTCCACATAGGCTTCCTTCCAGGAAGGGTCATTTGTAATCCAGTCATACCGCTCTACCCATTCAAATCCATGGCATTCTAAATCCGCTTCATCAATCACATAGAGCCCAAATTCATCGCACAAATCATACAGATATCCATTGGCAGGATAGTGGGAACAGCGCAGAGCATTGATATTATACTGTTTCATAAGCAGGATATCTGCTTTCATCTGTTCCTGTGTGACACAGCGCCCTTCTTTGGGATGGAAGTCATGATGATTCACACCATTTAACAGAATCACCTGATTATTTACCGTAAAGTTATTATCTTTTATTTCAATCTTTCGAAATCCAACACGTACCACAACTTCATACTTATCTGCAGATACTGTCAGTTCATATAAATTAGGGGTTTCTGCCGTCCAAAGGTCAGCACCTGGAATGATCTCCTTTACGTGTGCTTTGCCCTCTTTTGTCTGAAAGGTTCCGCTGGTAACTGCCTTTCCATCCCTTTCCAATATCCATGTACCATCACAAACTTCCCGCTTTGTGGAAATATCTGCTCTTAAGATCCCATTTATATAAGAGCTGTCTAAATCCCCATCCACGGTACAATCAAAAATACCTTCTTTCGGTTCATTGATTAATTCCACATCACGATAAATCCCGGAAAGCCACCACATATCCTGGTCTTCCAAATACGTTCCATCCGACCATTTATAGACCCGTACTGTAATATCATTTTCCCCTTCCTGGATATAGGCTGTAATATCGAATTCACTTGGAAGGCGGCTGACCTTGCTGTATCCTGCATGTATTCCATTGCTCCATACATCAAATGCACTGTCCACACCGTGGAATTTTAATATAGTATCATTCTGAATCCACTCCCTGTTGATGTGGACTGTTTTTTTATAAATTCCGGTGGGATTTTCTGAAGGTACAAAAGGCGGATTGATTGGAAACAAATATAACACATCTGTATAGTGCATCCGGTCATATCCTCTTAACTGCCACACAGAAGGCACATCAATCATATCCCAGTCTGTTCCTGTTCCTTTGTTCATAAATCCTTCCGGGGACAGTTCCGGCGCTTCCAAATAGAGGAATTTCCACTCTCCGTTTAAATTAATTCTGGAAGCAGAATCTTTATAAAATTCTGTACGGGCTTCCCTTCTTCCAATATGTCCCAGCGCCTGGTCTTCCCATCTCTTTTTTGTTCGCCTTATCATCTTTGTTTCTCCTCTATGTGTTTGTGTCAAAAAATATATAGCCGGGAAGAAAACAGTGCATCGATGCACATGAAATACTTAACCCGGCTGCTCTTTCTATTTAATAGAACCACTTGTCCCTTCTACAATATACTTTTGCGCTATTATGAATATAATAATTGGCGGGATAATCATAATGATTGTAATACAAAGCATAGGGATAATCCGTGTGCTGTGAACTCCCTTAAAGGTTGCAAGACCTAAAGCAAGTGTATATTTGCTTCTGTCATGAAGGAAAATCAATGGTCCAAGATAATCATTCCACACCGTAATCATATTTAAGACGCCTACCAGAATGAGGGAAGGTTTTAAGATCGGCATGAAAATCTTCCAATAAATCTGAAATGCATTGGCACCGTCAATTCGCGCCGCCTCTTCAAAGTCCTTTGGAACCCCCATTAAGAACTGCCTCATTAAGAAAATATAGTAGGCCGAACCAAACCACGCCGGCACAACCAGCGGTTTTAATGTATTAATCCATCCAAATAAATTAAATTCCATATATTGAGGAATCATGGTAACATCCCATGGAATCATCATAGTAGAAAGCAAAATCATAAATAACAGGTTTTTTCCTTTAAATTCAAACCTCGCAAAACCATATGCCACCAAGGAACAGGAAAGAATCTGCCCTGCAGTCGTCATAACCGTTATGATAATTGAATTTTTTAAGTATGTACCAAAGGGCTGTGATTCCCATGCGTTTCTAAAGTTTTCAAACAGCCATTTTGAAGGGAATAGCCGGGGCGGATAGGCAATGGCTTCTGCTTCCGTCTTAAAGGCAGTAAAAAACATATAAATAAATGGTGCAAGAAAGTAAACTGCAACAACAGTCAGAAGGGTATAGATAATCACTTTTGACTTCATGGACATTTTCATTATTTTTTACCTCCCCTTTTCTTCTTTCCATTCTTTGCTTCCGTTTCATAGAATACCCATGTAGAAGAAGACTTAAAGATCAGTGCCGTCAGAATTAAGATAATAATAAACATCACCCATGCATTGGCGCTTGCATAGCCCAGCTTATGGTGCTTAAACGCATTGTTATAGGTATACAGCCCATAGAAATAGGTGGATTTTAACGGTCCGCCTCCGGTCAGCAGCATTACCAGCGTCACCTGCTGGAAAGAGCTGATAACAGAAGTGATTAAATTAAACAAAATGGTAGGTGTAATAATCGGCAGCGTAATACTGAAAAACTGTCTTGCAGGACTGGCTCCGTCTAAAGATGATGCTTCATATAAGTCAATTGATATATTCTTAATATCTGTATAGAAAATAAGCATCATCGTTCCTACGCCAAAAGCACTGGCCAAAACAACTGCAAACATTGCCCAGGCAGGGTCTACCAGCCACCTTGGGCCTGTAATCCCCAGTAAAGATAATAAATAATTCAATACGCCATAGTCCCCATTTAAGATCCAGCCCCAGATAATCGATACTGCAACGCCGGAAATAACTGCCGGTATATAGAAAATCGTACGGTACATCTTAACGCCGGTTACCGGCTGTGTGATTAACATTGCAAGGAACAGCGCAATCGCCATATTAAGCGGTACAAAAATTGCCGCATACTTCAAGCTGATTGTCAGGGACTTCCAGAACTGAGTATCTTTTGTGAACATCTCAGTATAATTGCCGAACCCCTTAAATACCGGATCAGACGTCAATGGCCAGTCAAAAAAGCTCATGCCCAGGGACAGAATAAGCGGTCCGATTGTAAATACTAAAAACCCAATAATCCACGGAGTAATGAAGAAATATGGAGTTGCATTCCTTATAAACTTTTTTTGCTTCATAGCGTTTCTCCCATTAAGCTGATTCTTTTTCGTAGCCCCTTAGAGGAATCTGGCTATCTGGTGACGATTCACCAGACGGCCAAATTCTTCTTTTCTATTTTGTTTTACTGCTGTGCCGCACTGTTCAATACATCCGGTACGCTTTGAAGAGAACTTGGATTAAATACTTCTTCAAAGGACAAGGACAGGTTTTCTGATAATTCAGACCACTCTTTAATAATAAAGCTTGCAGAAGTATAACCCGTGCTTTGTTCAAGCATTAAGTAGAAAGGTGCATATTCCGGCTGATCCATAATCTTTTCAGATTCTACAACACTGCTAAGTACCGGTAATTCCAGGCCAATACGCGCTTTATTAGATTCCTCATTGGTCCAGAATTTCACAAATTCCCATGCTGCTTCTTTATTCTTGCTGTCTTTTGAAATGGAGATACCGGAAGAACTTAAAATACTGACAGAATCTTTTCCTGCATTGGCAAAAGCAGGAATCGCAACCACTCCATAGTTTAAACCGTCTTCTTTTAAGGAATTAATTGACCACGCACCATAAACATACATTGCTACTGCTCCGGAACGGAATTCATCGGTTCCGCTTTTTTCCGTTGCAACTGCATATCCACCTTTCTCCATATCCTGGAACATCTGGAACACTTCCTCTGATTCTTTGGAATTAATATTTCCCTCCAGCTTTCCCTCATTGTCACAATACGCCGCTCCATTGCTCCATAAATACATTTCAAAATCATATGGATCCGGCTTCATCGGGAATGCAAAGCCTTTTGCAGAGGTTTTTTCAGATATGGTTTTTGCCGCCTGCTGTAAATCATCCCATGTCCAATCATTGGTAGGCTCAGGAATTCCTGCTTCCTGGAATAAATCCTTATTATAGAACAAGGTGTGTGTCGTAAATCCGATCGGAATACCATATATTTGTCCATCCATGGAGTTGTAATTCCATAAGGTATCATAGAAATTAGCTTTATATGCTTCCCCTTCTTTTTCTATGAAGCTATCCAGCGGTTCTAACCCCTGATAATACGCTGGATAATTCCACATATACATCACATCAGGAGTATCCCCGGATCCCATGCCTGCGCTGATTTTTGTATCAAAATCCTTTCCATAGGCTTCCAGAGCTACTTCAATGTCCTCATGTGCCGCATTAAACTTATCCACCAGTTCCTGCTGGCGGTCTACATCTTCTGCCACATCCCAGGATGCAAAACGGATTTTTGTTTTTCCGCCTTTTGCTGAATCCTGACTGGCTTTACTTCCGCCGCATCCACTTAATATGGCTATAACTGTCAGAGATAACATACACAATGCTGCCAACTTTCTTTTCATAAAAATACCTCCTCTTTTTTGATAAAATTATTATATAATTTACTAAGTAATTTTTCAACATTTTTAGTGAGATCCTCGTATTTTCTTCTGTTTTTAACATTTTTCATATGTAATATTTGTGTATAATTACCTGTTTTTATGATTATTATAAACTTTATATGTTTTACCCAAATATTCATCCAGTAAACCTTTACCAAGTTTTACTAATAATTATAGGCAATGTTCTTAACACCCTTGCTATATATAAGGCACGGAGAAGGAAAATTTAAGGCTGAAGATTATTGTTCTAACAAAATGAGTGCACAGTAAAAAAACAGGAATCTCTCAATGGTATATTTTTTTAGATGAAAAGTGGGAAATTGCAGCTATCGCGGATTTCGCATATCAAAGTACTATTTAGATATTCCAGAAAAAGTTTAGGTGATATAAGATTTGAATCGATATATTTATTAACAGACCATACAGAATTGTACGAAAAGTGTGATTAAGAATTTATAGCATTGGTAAATGGAGATAATGGCAGTTATGAATAAATGTATAGCTTTCACATAGAGATAAACTCAAAATATTTATAAAAGGCAAAGGCGGAAGCTATCTGGCATACTCTGCCGCTTCAAATGCCTTTGCCTTTCTGAATGTTCCTTAATACTTCTTTATTAGGTATAAGCTAATGATGGGAACCTTTTATTATACAATCGATTTACTGGTTTTCCATTGCGCTGGCATCGATTTCCGTATATCCCTCCAGATCCGGCGCTGTGACCTCAACGGTTTGGCCAGGATTGTTGTAGGTGGAATCCGTATCCATAACCATAGCTATCGTCTCACCCTGAGCATTCATTTCAAGGGACATCTTGACCTTTGAATTTGTAAAGTACCCATCTTTATTGACCGTTGCTTCACCGCTTGCCTCTTTGATGGTGTAAGTTACGCCTTCCATATTGGTTCCTAACTGCCCCATCATATCCTGTACGTAGGCATCCATCTTTTCAGCATCAACCGTAAAGGTAAGGACCTGATTATTTCCATCCTTCTTTGCCGTGATCTCCTTGAGATAAGAAGAATTCACGCTTGCACCTTCTGTGCTCTGCTTTACCTGTTTCATCATGGCATCTAAGTCCATGGCGTATTTCACCTTCTGGCCCATGGAATCCATATAATAATAACCGTTCTCATAATACATGAGGATATCCAGATTCTGGCCCATAAGTGAAGTGGTCCCCTTAGCCAGATATCTCATGTTCTCGGTGTTAATGTCCGCCATCTTCATATCAAGATCCATATTGATGTCTGTGGTTTCCTCTCCCTGGGTCATCTGCATTTTGATCACAGAGGTCACATCCATGGTTGTCAGCTCCGACGTTTTTTTTGAGGCCTCATCATAAAGCACTTTTGGATCCTTTTCCCCCTTGCAAGCAGTCAATGACAGGGCCGTAGCCACAGCAAGTAAAAGCATTAAATATTTTTTCATATCTTCCTCCTTTAATTATGTGTTATTATCACAATTATAAGTATACTACACTGCACCAACATTTCATATCTAAGTTTTTCTTAAATATCTCTTTATTGTTCCCAATTAAGCAAAAAAATATATAAACGCCGGTACTCCGGTCCGACTTTTTTAAGTCTGAACCAGAATACCGGCGTTTCCTGCCAACACTCTATAGCCTCTTTAAGAGTTCCTCCCTTTCCTTCTCATATCCAGGTTTTCCAAGAAGTGCGAACATATTCTTCTTATAGCTTTCTACTCCCGGCTGGTTAAACGGATTTACACCCAAAATATATCCGCTGATGCCGCAGGCATATTCAAAGAAGTAGAACAGCTGTCCCAGGCTGTACTCATCCTGTCCGGGAATCCTTACCATAAGATTTGGCACGTTTCCGTCGGTATGAGCCAGAATGGTTCCGTTCATAGCACTCTTATTAACAAAATCAACGCTCTTTCCTGCAAGGTAGTTCATACCATCGGTATCAACTGCTTCTTCCTTGAGGAGTATTTCC
>DEYX01000257.1 GCA_002365025.1 Hungatella sp. UBA3147
ATTTGCTGTTGCGCTTCAGGCTTATCCGGCCAAACAGGCGGTTGATACTCAGGATTCCGTTGAAACGTTATACCAGGATACATCCCCTGCTCCGTTCCCGGAGCACCTACACATGCCCAATCTTCATCATAAAATGGTATTTCCCACTTGAGCAGCGCCGCATAAAACTTTGCTAATTCATAAGGGTTTTTGCAATCCACCGTAAATGAGTACATTTTGATTTTCAGTTCATTATCCATAACGCGAATACCTCCAAATAAAGAATTGTTATTTATGGGAAAGAAGTACAACCATCTCCATATGTGCTGAGTCAACAGTTCTATACTTCATAATGAAACTTATTGAAATTATGCCATTGACATTTTCATTTTTTTAATAATCTCTTCTAATGACTCCATCAGAACATTTGCCATTTCAAAATCGTTCGTTCGAAGCAGCTGCTGAATTCTGGTTTCTGTCTCTTTTTTCTTTTTCTCCAGCAACAGATAGTCTTTGTCAAAATGATTGGCATAAATCATCTGCCGAAATTTACGGATGCTCATTCTGCGTACCGTGTTGTTTTCTACCAAAAGTACATAGTCCATACAATTGGCAACCGTATAATAATCATGGGATACCATAAGAATTGCACCTTTGTACTCTGAAATTGCCTGTTCTAATGCAATCTGCGCATAAACATCCAAATGCCCCGTCGGTTCATCTAACAGCAGGAAGTTGGCTTTTTCTAATGAGAGCACCGCTAATTGAAATAAATCCTTTTCTCCACCAGATAATTCACTCACTCTCTGATCAAGCGTCTCTCCTTCAAAACCATATTTTTTTAAATAGTTCTCTATATCATTTTTTCTATCAAAGCCTTTTTCTTCGAAGATTTCAAGAAGCGTTTTCGTATCGTCATATAATGAGCCGGTAATCTGGGAAAACATGCTGACCTTTGCACCTTCACTAATCCTGATCGTGTCTTTCTTATTTTCAAATACTTCACATAGCATTGTTGTTTTTCCTGTTCCATTACTCCCCACAATTGCTGCATGCTCTGCAGGCTTCATTTCTAAATTTACATGCTCTAAAAGCTGCTCATCAAAGGCAACGCTGTAATCCGTCAATTCCAGAATATTTTCATCTGCCACTTCGTTTTCCAGATCAAAATATATTTCCGGCTGTTTGATATCCACGAAAGGAGCCTTTGTTTTTCTAGCTTTCAGTCGGTCCACCAAGGTCTGTCTTGCATGTACGGCTCTTCCAAGGGATGGGTTGTCCATTTCCGAAGCTCTTGCTCTGGATTTCTGTAAGATTCTACTTTGACGGTCAATCTCAGCTTGGTCTGCAGCTGCTGCTTCTTCTAAATCAATCTTCGTAGCGAGAAGTTCATAATTATATTCTGTATAGGTCCCATCAAATTCCTGAACATCCATATTTTCCATATGAAGCATCTTGTTAAAGCAATGGTTTAACAAGTACCGGTTATGTGTGATAATAAGAAGCGTTCCTTTGTGGGCATTGATCAGATTTCTTAATGCATTCAGATGGTTAAAATCCAAAAACACATCCGGCTCATCCATAATAAGAAACCTTGGACTCAGCATCATCTCTTTGATTACCTGAACCAGCTTAAATTCTCCGCCACTCAGACTACTGATTTTCTGTTCTTCTAACTTTTGCAGATCAGCTAGTTTTAATTGTTTCTTTATATTGATTTCGTGTGACTCTCCATCAATCGCATTCCATTCATCTAACTCTTTTTGATATTCCTCGAAGATACTTTCCAGGTCTACAGCAGTCTCCATTTCCTTACAAAGGTCAAATATTTTCTGCTCATGCTTTACAAATTCATCGCTGATATACTGAAACACGGTCAAATCTTCTTTTGGATCTAATTGAGAAAATTGACTGACATATCCGATTCTGCCTGTATTATCAATTTCTATTTTCCCATCGTACAGATACTCTTCGGAGTGCATTATTAAATCGAGTAACGTACTTTTTCCTGTACCGTTGGTACCAATTAATGCGCAATGTACATTATTTTCTATTGTAAATGAAACTTTTTTATATAAATCCTTTTGCGGATATGAGTAGGACAAGTTTTGAACCTTAATCATGATTACCTCCTATGGTATTTATTTCCGATATAGTCTGACACAAACTTCACAATGTGATGCAACCGTTCTTTTATACTTCGTGTCAAAATCCCACTTTCCCCCGCCTACTATTAATTAAACAAGATTATTAAGTTGTTGCATTGTCATTTTTATCACTTTATTATATCGGCGTTTTGGTATAACGTCAAGATATGCTGAAATAACCACTTTTCAGGCATCTCAAAGTTATAACTGGTAATTATTATTTTCCTGGTGATATAACAACTGCAAAAACAAAGCAGCCCAAAGTTTGTGAACCTTCAAACTGATGTAAAATATATAAAATGCCAAATTAAAAACACGTTCGTTTTTGTCTGTATCCAAAACTATGAACGTGTTTTTAAGATGAGGCTGTTGGTAAGTAATTTGTATTGTACTACTGCCAATTAAAATACTTAATTCTATACTAGGGCTCCGCCGCCATCTACGATTATGAACTGGCCCTGAACATAACTGGAACTATCGCTGGAAAGATAGAGAACTGTACCATTTAATTCTCCTTTTCTTCCCGGACGTCCTGCCGGGTTCAATGTATTATATTGGTTCAGAAAATTCTCTGACTTAAATAAAGTTTCACTCGTCATTTCACTTTCAAAAAGAGCCGGTCCAATGGCATTCACTGTGATACCATATTTAGCATAGGAAGCTGCCATCCCCCTTGTTAAACCAACCACTGCAGCTTTGGAGGAATTATAGGAATGTCTGATAAATACATCAAACTTATCTGCAACAACTGCATTTACGGATGCAATATTAATAATTTTACCATAGCCTCTTTCCTTCATCTGCGGAAGTACATATTTGCTTGCTAAAAAGATTCCCTTCACATTCGTATCAAAGGATTTATCCCAATCCTCCACTGACATGCTGTCTACACCGCCACGAACAGCAACTCCTGCATTATTTAACAGAATATCAACGTGACCGAAGGTATCAAGCACTGTTTGCATTGCTGTTTTTACACTTTCCTCATTTGTAACATCACATCCAACTGCAATTACCTTTCTGCCTATTTTTTCAATTTCTGCTTTTACTTCGTTTAACTTTTCAATACGTCTTGCCAGTAATGCAACATCTGCTCCTGCTTTTGCATAGGCTAGTGCCGCATCTGCACCAAGCCCTGAACTAGCTCCTGTTACTACAGCTACTTTTCCAGTTAAATCAAAAAAAATTTCCATATTTATATACATCCTTTCACTTTTATCAATTGAGATCACAAATAATATTCCCAAAAATCGAATTAAATACGGCCCGTTTCCATAAATGCCGTACGGTCATAGCGTCCGGTTAACAAATATGGAATTACATCATTGGCTTCTATTTTTTCTACTAAATTAAGTTTATGTACTAACAAACTGTTCTTTGAATAAGCACCACCTATTATGGTGTTAACAGGAAGTTCTGCCCATGGGTCATCAATACTTGATTTTAAATTGAGCGAAACAATTCCCGGCTCCCATGATTGATAATTATATTCGCATTGATTCATAAGCAAGGCTCCGTTCAGGAAATGAGAAAAACCGTTTTCATCCGGCATCCGGTCAAAATGGAAATAGAACCCGCCTCCAAATGTCTGCTTACCTGCTGCCGGGAATTGATAGAGAGCCGCGGTCAGAGGATTATTATATTCACCTAATTTCATGGTTGCTTCTAAAAGCTGTGTTCCTCTTCTCGTTACTCCTGCTGTTACCGTGTCACCATTTCTTCTAATGACAAATTCTCCTCCCAGTTTCTTTGGAATACTTCCATTATCACGGCCGCATTGTACTGCCATTTCAGCTCCGGATCCTCCAAGTACCAGACCCATCGTATATAAACCAAGTGTCTTACCGTAGGTTGCATAAACCCCCAAAATAGCTTCATAGTAGTCATCTGCAAATGTTGGATTATTCACATGGCAGATGGATAAGGTAACTACCGGCATAGAAAATGGTTTTAATGGCGGGGGAAGTATCCGCGCAATTGCTGCCGGGTCAGTAAGATAGCTGATGTAGAGTCCTTCCTGATTATCCATTAGAGATATCTTGCCGAAGTTTGGTATTTCATCTTTGGAAACCCGGAAGCTTGGAGCTTTTTGCTCTTCCATAAATAATTCACTTCCTGCCTCATAACCTGTACGTACTGCAGGTGCGATAGTTCCATCTTTTCTGGCACTTCCTATTACCTTCACCTCTACACCCTTTGCTTCTAATTCTGAAACCAAGGATTGATCCGGTCTGAATCCAAGAGAAAGTACGACTGCATCGGCAGATACATTTACTTCTTCATGATCTTCCAATCTCTCCAGTACAATCCTGTTTAATTTTATCTCTTTTAAGGAATATCCCAGCAAATATTCTGCACCTGATTTTGCAAGCCGTCCACAGACATCAGCTACATTGGTATGGTTCGCATTTGGAGCAGGCTTATCAAGCATATCAATAATGGTAACCTGATTTCCCTCTTCACTAAGATATTCTGCCGTCTCAAGCCCTGTAAGCCCTGCACCGATCACAGCTGCTTTTTTCCCTTTTAATGCTGAATTTCCTGACAGTACCGATTCCACCGTAAATACATTGTCACCCATTATTCCCGGGATTTTTCCTGGAATAATGGAGGCAGAGCCTGTGGCAAGAATGACTGCATCTGGCTTATATTCCATAATCATATCTGCGGTTGCTTCCGTATTTAATTTTACTTCTACTCCAAGCCGTTTCAATTCACCGCTATAGTAATCGGCAATCCACTGCATACGTTCCTTTAACGGCGGCTTCTTGGCCAGATTAACGGTTCCTCCAAGTTCACTTTGACGGTCAAGCAAAATAACTTTGACTCCACGAAGGGCAAGGGTTTGTGCAGCACACATTCCAGCCGGTCCGCCGCCAACAACAATTGCAGTATGTCCTTTTGTATCATGAATAAGATTCCCATATTTCCGCTCTCTTGCATATCTGGGGTTTAGTGCGCATTCCGGCGGTAAACCGGCAGCATTATATTCATTCAGACTTTCAAAGCAGCGCAGACAGGAGATGCATTTGCGTAACTCATTTTCTCTTCCTTCCTGTACTTTTTTCCCCCACTCTTCATCGGCATTCCAGGTACGTCCCATGGAAATAAAATCTACTACCCCTTCTTCCAGGAATTTTTCCGCTACTGCAGGTTCTCTAAATACCGATACACCGATTACAGGAATTTTCACATGACTTTTTACTGCCAAAAGCATGTCATGTCTCCAACCCTGAGGGAAAGAAATAGGTTCTATGCAGGTCATGCCTGTTTCATATAGTCCACAGCTGGTATCAATAAAATCAATACCCGCCTGCTCTAAGGCCATGGCAATTTTTATACCATCTTGAATATGGATATACTCTTCTGTTACACCTGTCTTATCCAGAAATTCTTCTACACTTAACCGGACACCGATCGGGAAATCCGGACCACATTCTTTCCGTATACCATTGATAATTTCAATAATCATTCTTAGACGATTTTCAAAACTTCCTCCGTATTCGTCTTCTCTTTTATTTGTATAAGGAGACAAAAACTGATGCAGCAGATATCCATGTGCTGCGTGTAATTCCACGCCGTCACAACCTGCTTTTTGAACTCTGACAGCACCTTCAATAAACTGCAAAATCAATTGTTGTATTTCATCTATGGTTAGTGCACGTGTCTCCTGTTTTACTAATTTGCAAGGAATCGGGGACGGTGCAACTACCGGCTGTCCGCCAATAAGTGCAGACACCGTTTCACGTCCAGGATGATGCAGCTGTATCAATATCCTGCTGCCATGCTTATGTACTGCTTCCGCAAGTTCAGCCAGTGGTCCGATATGCCTGTCTTTTGTGACTGACAGCTGTCTCATAAGCCCTGCTCCATGCGTATCATTGATACGGGTAATCTCTGGTATAATGATTCCTGCACCGCCAACCGCTCTTGCTTTGTAAAAAGCAATCATATCTTCAGAAGGCGTTCCATCCAGGTTGGCAAGTCCGCACCCCATTGGAGACATGACCAAACGATTCTTAACCGTTACCTTTCCAATTCTTCCCTCTTCAAATAATTTGTTATACATTTTTCCCCTCCTATTATGTTCCTATATAAGATTATCTGCATGAAGCGATAACCTTCATAATGCCATAAGAATACGTTAAAAACAGCAATTTAACAATGTGTACCATGAATGATAAAAATTTGACAATTTGTTCATCGTGCACTATAGTAAAAATATCTTATAAACAGATCATTTCTAAAATGGGGGAAACTATGAAATTTACAAAGTTTGTAGAAAAAATCTCAGAAGAATATTCAATTGATATCCTATCACAAGGAGAAGATTTAGAAATACAGGATGTTGCTTTGATTGACAACAAGCATGATAATACGATTAGGAATACTCTTTACTTTGGTTATGATAAACAATTAGAAAATGCAGTATCTATTCCACCTCAATGCATAATTGCACGCACCGATTCTGCCGCGCCACCCCTTCCCACAGTGGGAAGTAATATCGCTTTGGTAGCAGAAGACTTTTTATTTACCATATTCAACGATGCAAAGGCTTTGATTGAAGCCACTCAAAAAGGAATTTTTGAGGAACTTACTGCTATCGCTGATAAAACCCATAACATTGAAGCCGTTATTGATGCTGCCTCTGTAAGGCTTGGAAATTCTTTGCTGTTCTGTGATATGAACTTTAAAATCATTGCCAATTCTACATCTATCCCTGTCCTCGATCCTCTCTGGATAGAAAATACAAAGAAGGGATACTGCTGTTATGAATTTATCAATGAAGTAAAAGAATTAAAATCCATACGCAGCGCTTCCCAGACTACAGCCGCCATAGAAGTCACCTGCAACAAATCCCCTTTCCGTAAGTTAAGCAGTAAAGTTTTTCATAATCAAACCCAGATTGGATTTTTATTGATGATTGAAGGAGAGAACAACTTTCTTCCTTCCCATTTTGAAATGTTAAGTACAATAAGCCATGTTATCAGCTACACCATTTCATACTATAAATCGGACTTATTTGAAAAAAACAGCATTTATCATGAAGTATTATATGATATGCTGATCGGAACGCCATCAAAGGATATCATGCCAAGACTGACAGAACTTCAATTTCCTGCGAAAATGCTGGTTCTATTCATTCAGCCAATAAGATATCCCGGACAACCGTACTTAAAAAATTTTATATGCAAGAATCTGAAAATACAGATTCCCGGTACCCATATTACTTATCATAATAACGGGATTGTTGCGGTTATTCCGTTAAAAGAAGATACTGAAATAGATTTAGAGTCACTGAAAATGTTAAAATGTTTTTCTAAAAAGGAACACATACGAATGGGAATCAGTAACTCTTTTTCCTGCATTGAAAACTTTGTAAGCCACTATGAACAAGCACATGCAGCATTAGAGTTGGGCCATAAATTAAACCCGGAAGAATTGGTATACCTCTATCAAGATTATCAGATTTATGATTTGTTTTCGGAAGTAAAGAATCCAGATAAATTAGGGTGGTACTGTCATCCTGCTCTGACAGTACTCAATCAGTATGACCATGAAAATGGCTCGCAGCTGTATAAGACCTTATATGTTTACATAGAAAAGGGGTGTAACATTAAATTAACTTCAGAAAGTCTGTATATCCACCGAAATTCCCTTGTCTACCGTCTAAATCGTATCACGGAAATATGCCGGGTTGATCTAACAGACATTAATACTCTTTTCCTGCTTCGGCTTTCTTTTCTTATAGATCGGTATGATAAGAGAAATAATAGCTTGGCAGTTTATCAAAAAAATGTAATGCCAGACAATTTAAAATACTCGTGAGGGAGTCATTTTTCTGATTGTACGGTCAGGATTTTATACAATAACCTCCAAACCGAATCCGTTATCGCCAATGGTTTGGAGGTCTATATAGGTTCGGAGATCTTACCTGGTCATTCTATTCGGCATAGCTTCCCATAACCTCTTTATAAGTCTCTGGAGTCACAACAATTGCATCTACTGCCATTTCCTTTTCTACTTCTTTTCCATTTATAGGGTCCAACAGTACCTTTATGGAACCAGCACCT
>DEYX01000100.1 GCA_002365025.1 Hungatella sp. UBA3147
TAATGATGAAATATCTGATTGTTAAAAAGGATCTGACCTGATATGCTTAAACTAATTATGGATTTTAGATATCTTTTAGAGGCCCAAACGTAAAACCAACAAGCCAGGGAGGGGAAAATGCACTCATTAGTTCATAAGCTGAATATCAGTCTTTTTAAAAAAATAATTACCATCTTTTTGATCGTTATCGCTCCAATTTTTATACTTGGAATTTATATCCGCAATTGGGGAGCAAATACTGTACGTGAAGAACTGTCAAAATCATCAGCCGCTCAGATTGAATTTTATGTAAGCCAGCTAGAAAAAGAAATTGAAAGGCTTAAAATATTGCAATACACTTGTTTAAATGATGAGCATCTGAACCGTCTCGCAGTCCAGTATAGCATTATGAGTGATTATGAAATTGTCAGCAATATGAGACAGCTTCAGGCACGTCTAATTACCATTGAGTATAGCAGCAGCTATGTTAAAAATGTCAGTGCACATATATTTTCAATTAATAAAACAATTTCGTCTTCCAGGGGAGTAGATGATTTAGACGAAAGGGTATATGAACGCACACGGTCCGCAGCCGGGCTGACGGGGGCCCAAATCGTCAGATATGAAGATGGTTTATATCTGACAACCGTCGATCCTTCTGACAAAACAGGCCGGATCAGTAACTATGTGATAGAGGTAGAGCTGAATCAAGATGTTTTTAAAGAAGATTTAGAGCAGTTTAACATTTATCCTAACAGCGGATCGTTTTTGATAGATCTCACAAACTCCAATGAAATCGCCATGGCAAGTACAGGGAAACCCGTACAATCTCATGCGATTTTGGGCGATTTTAATGTTGTCGATAAAAGTGGCACTAATCTTAGTAATATAGAGGGATATCGCTGCTATTCCGTGTACACAAAGTCTAAGTATCTAAATATGCTGCTGCTCAGGTATTTACCTGAAAATCTGGTATTTACACCGATGAAAAATTTCACTAACTGGATATGGGTATTCATCATGGTATCAATAACAGTAATTATAATTTTTACATTATCCATGAACCGCTTCATAAATAAACCTATTAAAAAGTTGGTAGAGGTTTTCCGGCAGGTAGAAAAAGGGAACCTGCAGATAAGTTTGGACACAAATGATGTTGGATCAAAAGAATTCGCTTATCTGTATATCAGATTCAATAAAATGGTCGATAGCTTAAATATGTTAATTGATCAGGCCTATAAGCAGAAAATATTGACTCAGCGAGCTGAACTAAAGCAGCTTCAGGCACAAATCAAACCGCATTTTCTATATAACAGTTTTTTCATTATCAATACGATGGCTCAGATGGGGGACGAAAACCTGTTAGAGTTTACCAATCATTTAGGGGAATACTACCGCTATCTTACCAGGAATGCAGCAGACATAATCCCTCTTTGTGAAGAAGTTGAGCATGCACGCACTTATACCAGCATTTTGTCCATGCGTTTTACAAAGAATCTTGATATTAAATTCGGCTCCTGCCCTAAGGAATATGAACAATATCCCGTTCCCCGGCTCATTTTACAGCCCTTGATCGAGAATGCATTTGAACATGCGGTGGAAAAGCGGATGAAAGACCGGATGAAAGACCGGATCATTTCCATCTCTTTTGAAAATCATATTGACAGACTTCATATTATTGTTGAAGATAATGGAACTACTTTGACGGATGAAAAACTTTCAGAGCTGCAAAAAATGTTGATATCACAACCTGATGACGCAGAAGTAACGGCATTGCTTAACATTAACAGACGTTTACAATTGCAGTACGATGAAGTAAGCGGTGTGTTGCTTGATCGAAGTCTGTTTGGAGGACTTATGGTTAAACTGGTTTTAGGGCTTAGGAGGGAGTAAAATGTATCGACTTTTAATTGCTGATGATGAGGAGATTATTGTTAATGGGTTATATGACATCTTTTCCAGTCTTGAAAATCTGGAACTGGATGTATATAAAGCATATTCTGGCGAAGAAGCGATACAGTGGCTGGGACGTACAAGAATTGATATCGCTTTGACAGATATTAATATGCCGGAAATAGATGGCCTTCAGCTGCTGGATGAAATCAAAAAACGATGGCCATGGTGCCGTGTGATTTTCCTGACAGGGCATAGTGAATTTAACTATGCTTATAAGGCAATACAATATAGCAATGTAAAATACATATTGAAGACTGAGGGATATGGCAAGATCATAAAAACAGTGGAACGTGTGATCCAGGAGTTAAAAGATGAAAACCAGACAAATGAATTGATACAAAATGCCAAGGACCAAATAAATCTTGCTCAGGATTTATTTTGCCAAAAGTATTTTTATGCATTGCTTAATAATGATAATTCTTTAAAAATTAATGCAGAAGAATTTGAGAGGCTCTTTATCCATCTAAATGCAGATGAGCCTGTGATGCTGATTTTAGGCGAAATATTGATTTTGCCTAAAACCATAGACTTTTGGGAGAAAAATCAGATTATGTATTCCATAAAGCAGCTGATTGTCAGGTACTTTGCCATGCATATCAACAGCCTGGTAGTTCCGCTTAAGGATGAAAAAATAGCTGTTTTTGCTCAGCCCTCAAAAATACAATCATATCCGGATCAGCCCTATGACAGTATGAGCGTATTTTTAAAAGGAACTTTGGAAATGGTTCAGTCAGCCTGCCGGGAAAGGCTGAATGCTCCTGTAAGTTTTGCTTTAGCTGAAAAACCATGTAAATGGGAGGAAATTGCAGAGAAATATGTATCTCTCATTGATTTGCTCAATTACCAGGTTGGGCATGACATGGAAACAATCATTGATGAAAGGGAGTTTCGGAAACAGAGACAGACATTTACTCCGTCTTTTGGGGCCAATTCCAATACTGCGACCACCTTATTGCAGGGATTATTGTTCCGCAAAGACTTAAGTAATCTGTATCATTCCATAGAAACCGGAGAAGAACAGGATTACTATGATTCTCTGCGAAGATGGATCGAACCGCTTGGTGAAATACAGG
>DEYX01000101.1 GCA_002365025.1 Hungatella sp. UBA3147
GCAGAAAAGCACAGAAAGAAAAGCTGCGGCAAAATAGCATAACAATTTTGCCGCAGCCACTCTTATCTTGTTTTACCAGATTTTCACCCGCTTTTGGGGTGCCACGTACATGGCATCTCCCTCCTTTATTTCGGGATAAGCCTTATAGAAAGCGTCGGTAGCGCTAAGCACTGCATTAACCCTCACCTTAGCCGGAGAATGAACATCTGTGTTTAACCTCCTGATCATGCTTTCCGGTGTATATTTCGCCGCCCATATGGTTGCGAATTGCTCAAAAACCAGCTTCAGGCTCTCTGCATCATCTCCCACAATGGAGGTGATGCAGGCCATGGAACCGAGATCTGCAATATTTTCATTTAAAGTCTGTGCTCCGTTTACGTGACGTCCTTTATAACCTTCCTGCCCGTCATAATAGGCCACCACCTGGTCCGCCAGCTGTTTAAATCTGGCTCTGTCCTCACTGGTCCACCATACATGATAATTTCCATTTTCATCATAAAGAGAACCTGAGGAATCAAAGGCATGGCTGACTTCATGGGCAATGACCGTTCCGATCCCTCCCAGATTTGATGCATAATCCTTGTCAGCATCATAGAAAGGTGCCTGTAATATGGCGGCCGGAAATACGATTTCATTTCCAGTGGGATTATAATAGGCATTCACCGTCTGAGGCGTCATGCCCCATTCCGTTTTATCCACCGGACTTCGGACCTTTTCCCTGTTCACAGTATTTTGGGCCTTTGTGAGGGAAATGACATTGTTGATTAAGCTTCCCCCTTTTTCAACCGGTGTAATGGTGGCTTTTGCATAATCGTTGGGCCATTTATCCGGATATCCGATCTTAAGGGTCATGTTATCCAGCTTTTTAATAGCGGCTGACTTTGTTTCTTCTCCCATCCAGTCCAGACCCATAATCTGCTTTTTATAATTCTCAAGGATATGGCGGACCATCTCTTCAATGGCCGTCTTATCTTCTTTTGAAAAACGCTTTTCCACATATAGCCTGCCGAATTCAAACCCAAGCATATTCTGGGTTCTTTCACTGGCCAGCTTCTGGTCTGTCTTTCTTTCCTTAATACCGTTCTGGGTATTATTCCAGTCCTGATAATTATCTCTGATTTCAGGGGTAAGATATGGTGCAAAATCATTCACCAGGCTGAATACGGAATAGTTCTTTAAAACAGGGAGATGATCATTGGTCAGATACTTACCGATTTTTACCATCTGCGCCTTCTGGGTTACCACTAAGGTATCAACATCAGTCAGTCCTGCCGACGAAAGATAAGAGTCGGCAGCACCTTTCGGAAGCAAACCCTTTATATCCTTCATGGAATAGGGATTGTATATAATATCAGGGTCATTTTGCTGGCTTAAGGGAAGGGCACTTGCAGCTAGATCCTTCTGTAGCGCCATAATATCAGCAGCAGCTTTCTCTGCCTCCTCACGGCTCATGCCCGTATATTCCAGAGTACTTCTGATGTAATCCTGGTATTGTTCCATCAGCTTTGCCTGGGTTTTATCCTCCAGTGTTTCCTTTCCCGGACCCAGATCCGCCCCATCCACATACAGGGCGTACCGGCTGGAATCCTTCATATCTTCCATCCACTGTACCGTAAGAATGCTGTTTACTCCCAGATCTCCATAGATGTTTCCCACTGCTTTTAAATACCCATCGATGTCTGAGGCATTATTTAACTCATCCAGATAGGGCTTAAGCTGGCCAAATCCCGCTTTTTCCCGCCCTTTCATATCCAGCGCCGTTAAATATAAGTCCGCAATTTTCTGCTCCAGGGAACCTGGCTTTGCCTGTTTCCGATTTTTTACAGCCTCTTCCAATACCCCTTCAAGAACTTCATAGGAGTCCTTTTCCAGCTGATAAAAATAACTCCATCCGCTGGAATCCTTTGGTATTTCCACCTGGTCCAGGATTTGCCGGTCCACATGATCATAATAGTCATCCTCAAGCCGCACGGCCGCTGACTCATCCGATGCAGCACTTCCCGCTTCTCCCTGAACGTTGACAGGCTGGGCTGCTGTCTGCTCCGGAGGTGTCTCTGTCTTCTTCCGGCACCCGGTCAGGAGAAGAGACAGCACAAGAATGGCTGCCAGACAGAACTTGATCCTGTTTTTCATATTGTACCTCACTTCTTTCTACAGGTTTTTTTGCATTAAAAAGGAAGTGGATCTCTCCACTTCCTTATAGGTTCTATCTTCTATTATGCTTAAACTTCGTCAGAATATACTGCTCCGTCGTCTGCAGCCTCATCCTGTGACTGAAGTGCTTTAATGCTTAAACTGATTTTCTTTTCGTTTTCGTTGAAATCAACCACTCTGGCTTCGATTTCCTGGCTGATTGCCAAAACATCAGAAGGTTTATCCACATGCTCTTTGGAGATCTGGGATACGTGAAGCAGTGCATCTACGCCTGGCTCCAGCTCAACAAATGCGCCGAAATCCGTCATACGTGCAACTCTTCCGCTTACTACGTTGCCTACTGCATATTTTGTAGAAGCATCTTTCCACGGATTTGTCTCCGGGAACTTTAAGCTGAGGGCGATCTTATCACCGTTGATATCCTTAACCAGGACTTTGATTTTCTCTCCTGCCTTGAAAGCTTTCTTCGGGCTCTCTACTCTGCCCCAGCTCATCTCAGAAATATGAAGCAGGCCGTCAGCACCGCCAAGATCAATGAATGCACCAAAATCGGTTACATTCTTGATGGTACCTTCTACCACATCACCTGTATGGATTCTATCAAATAATTCCTTCTGCAGCTCGGCTCTTCTTGCTACCATGATCTGCTTTCTGTCGCCGATGATTCTTCTTCTCTTAGGATTGAATTCGGTAATGACAAATTCAATCTCTTTATCTGCATACTTGGATAAATCCTTCTCATAGCTATCGGATACCAGGCTTGCAGGAATGAA
>DEYX01000345.1 GCA_002365025.1 Hungatella sp. UBA3147
AACATCCGTTACCAGCCTGGAAAAATGAGAGGTAGAGGCGAAATCAATGACATTGGATAGCATGACGCCGTAGGCATCAGATAAAGACTGGCTTCCGATCTGTAAGGAGTCAGCGGTCTGGTTGTAGGTATCCTCCTTATACAGCCGCAGAAAATACCAGCTGCTGAACATTCCGATGAAGGCAGATAAGCATAAGGCTATGATGATCATGCAGAGCCATATTTTCGAGGAGATTTTTAAATTGGCGATGAAATCAGCGGCTTTTTTCATTATTTTCCCCCTTTTGCTGGCCGGTCTGATATTCTGACGGGGTCAAACCGGTATGTTTTTTGAAGGCGCGGTAAAAGGAACGGTAATCATCATAGCCCACCGAGTAGGAAACCTCGCTGATGTTGGCATCTTCTGTGTTTAAAAGGTATTTGGCGTGTTCCATCTTGACGTTTAAAACATAGTCCCTAAAGTTGACGCCTGTTTTGGATTTAAAATAGATGGCAAAGTAGGGAGGACTTAAATTCACGACAGCGGCCACATCCTCTGCCTGGATTCTCCGGTTCATATTCCGGCGAATGAATTCCTTGGCCTGGAAAATGACCCGGTCCCTGCCGGAAGCCTTGTATTTTTCCAGGGCCTGTCCGTATTCCAGAAACAGGGATACAGACCAGCCCTCGATCTGCGTGAAGGTGGACAGCTCATTAATTTTTGCATAGGGCGGCGTAAGGGTGAGGCTTAGGCCCTGTTCAACCTGCTTCCTCAAGGAGTTTTGCATGTCCGTCACCAGGAATATGCTCATGCCCCTGATGAAGCTGGGCGGAGGCATGGAAACATAGAGCAGGGAGTGATAGAACGCCTGGCAATAGGATTTAACGGCTGCCCGGTCATTTTTCCATATAGCCTCTAAAAGAGGAGAGGTGTCAATGCTGCTGGTGGATATGGAGGGGGCCTGGCTGCAGATTATGGACTGGTCGAAGATTTCTTTTTTTGTATCATAGAGTTGATAGGACAGGGCGGTGACTGCCATTCCAAAGGAACGGCCGGCGCAGATCAAGTTTGGTTCCAGAGTGCCGATGCCTGCAAGCAGGGCCGCCCCTTCCTTTTTTTTCCAGTCATTGATCACATGTTCAGTGGCCGAAAAGGCAAGGCCTTTCTTTTCACAGTCCGGGAATATGAGGGCTGTTATCTGAAGGGAGCTATTCTCCCATACCTCCCCTTTCAGGGGG
The DNA here is from genome assembly GCA_002365025.1 of Hungatella sp. UBA3147. Taxonomy (GTDB): domain Bacteria; phylum Bacillota; class Clostridia; order Lachnospirales; family Lachnospiraceae; genus Lacrimispora. The sequence continues at coordinate 1,218 of DEYX01000345.1, forward strand.
GCTGTATGTTCTGCTATGATCTCTTTTAGAAAGCCCAGTTCGTTTGCATCAGGGAGTCTGGGCTGCTCCTTTTGAGGCTGCAGGGAAAAGATCAGAATCTGACATGGAGAGTCTGTCAAGGAAAGGCCGGATCGGGCGATTCCGCTTTCCACGTCAGCGGGGTGATGAAATTCATTGTGAATCAACTGGTTTAAGAAAAGATTTTTGGAGAGTTCTCTTAAGGAGTCCTGCTCCCTGCTCTCCGGGAGTGATGTCTTTCTCCTTTTTTCTTCAATCTCTCTTTTTATATTATTAAGTACTTCTTCCAGCTCCTGAAGTTTAAATGGCTTTAGCACATAGGCCCTGGCTCCGTAACGGATGGCAGTTTGGGCATAGGTGAAGTCATCGTAGCCGCTTAAAATGACGAAGTCAATATCCATATGGTTCTCCCGGCATTTTTTCATTAAGTTCAGGCCGTCCAGGACAGGCATGCGGATATCGGTCACCACGATTTCAGGCTTTAAGCTGCGGATAAGCTTCCACGCCTCCATTCCGTTTTTGGCGGATCCCAACACCTCCATGTTCAGATCCATAGAGGTAATGGAAGATTTCAGGCCGTTTCTTATGGAGGCCTCGTCATCAGCGATGACGACGGTGATGGGCTGATGGATGTTCATGACGGTCTCCTTTCCAGTAAGGTATCTATGCGTGAGTGTTTGTATAAATTATATCATTAACCGTATGTATCATCAATAAATCATGTGAAATATCATGGAAAATGCAACATATTTATTAGAATATGTCATTAAAATGCACAATAAAAAATGATAAATTTATTATATCAATAAACGCACTGCAGTGGGAATAAACAGGCTTTGGTACAATGCCGGAGGTTTCACAAAATTTTAATGCGGTGCAGGAAAAGGAGGACTTATGAGAAAAAAGATGGTAAGCATTCTGTTGGCAGGGATGATGGCCGTGAGCCTGGCGGGCTGCGGAGGCGGAGGTAAGGCTCAGGAGAAGACGGAAGAAAAGACAGAATCCAAGGCGGAAGAAAAGACAGAATCCAAGGCAGAGAATACGAAATCGGATGAAAAGACAGTGATTACGGTCTGGACTCAGGACCGCCACGATTCTGAATATGTGGAATCCAAAATTGAGGAATTCAACACCACCAATGACAAAGGAATTGAGATCGTTTTAAACGTGATCACCGATGATTATCCCAACATGATGGCACTGGCCTATTCCTCAGGGACGGCCCCAGACATTGCGGGCGTGGGGGGAGCCACCAGCGGCTTTGATTTGAAGACCTTTGTGGAAGCCGGAATCATCGATCCCCTTAATGATTATATCAAGGATGAGGAATATGAGAAAGTGACCGAAGCCAGCAAGCTCCAGTTCGAGGGCATCAACATGATCAACGGAAATGTATACTGGATTCCCACTGGGATGAGGAGCGGCACCAGGATTGAGTACAATAAAGATCTGGTGGAAAAGGCCGGCTATTCAGAATTCCCCAATACTCTTGACGGCGTGGTGGAGCTGGCTGATAAAATCACGAAGGATGGAAACGGCACCTATTACGGGGTCGGTTTCACTTCCTCAGTTCCTTTCAACCGCTGGCTGGAGGGCACAGCGGAAACCAGCGGAATATTCCGCTATGACTACAAAACAGGAACCTTTAATTTCGATGGATACAAGCCCATCATTGAAACTGCCCATAAGTTCTTTGAAAACGGAAGCGTTTTCCCGGGTTTGACCTCTCAGGGTGTAGATGCCATGCGGGCCCAGTTTGTAGAAGGCGTGTTCGGCATTTGGGGAAATGCCTCTCAGGAGGCGGGCGTGTTCACCTCCCAGTTCCCCATCGACAAGTTTGACTGGGGCGTGGCCGAGGTCCCGTCCTTAGACGGAACCAGAAAGGGAGCCCAGTCCATCCAGCCTCAAAAGGGCTATATGATGTTCTCATCCAGCAAGAACAAGGACAAGGCTTGGGAGGTCATCAAGTATTTCAGCAGCGAGGAATTTTTAAAGGGTTATCTGGAGGCAGGGCTTTACCTTCCCATTTCCAGCTACATGGATGGAGTCATCGACAAAACCAAGACCGGACGTCTAGCTGATTTCAAGCTGACCGATTATGAGAGCGTTTACCCTGCTGTGCCGGCTATTTCCCTGGAGGGCGATGACTACGGAACCGTGATCTGGAGAGCCATCATGGGAGATGTGAGCGCGGATGATGCGATCACTGATTTAAACAAGCGTTACAATGAAGCCCTGGAAAATGACATCAAGCTGGGTAAGCTGAAGCGCGTTGTCATTCAGGACTTTGATCCACTCCACCCGGGCGAGGGAACCATTGAATACACCGAATAATCTGATAGGCAAATTGTGACGCGGGGCTGTGGCACTGAGCGCATATTCATAGATTTTATATGAGAATCATGGTTGATGATTGCTGGATCAGCCGGCTTTCTGAAAAAATGTGAATATATGCACTCAGCGCAGCAGCCCCTTTGAATTGGATGAAAGGTCTAAAAACGCGCAAAGATTGGAGAAAATCATGAAAGAGAAACTCTTAAACGTATCGGAAAGGGCTAAAAAGGCGGGGAGCCGGGGGGATTTTGCTGCGTTCTTCATGCTGCTGCCCTCCCTGTTCCTGCTGGTGACCATGTCGGTCTATCCCTTTTTCTGGCTCTTCCGCTATGTGTGCTATGATTACAACGGCTT
>DEYX01000352.1 GCA_002365025.1 Hungatella sp. UBA3147
GCCGGTTCCTGCTCTGTTGGCATATTTTGATTAGTAAAGGCGAATTGTCCGTTCGGCAATCAGCCAGGTGAATCGGACTTACTTATAATAATAGAAGGACTGAGGTATTATGATGCATATCATGGGATTTGATATTGGAGGAACAAAGTGTGCGGTATTTCTTTGCCGGCTGGAGGGTGATACGATTATATGGAATGACCGGAAGGAAATACAGACAACATCAGACTGGAGAGCAGTGTTGGATACGTTATGCGTTTATGGGGAAAGTATGTTAGAGACCCATGGAGTTACCCGGCCTGACTGCCGTATTGGAATATCCTGTGGAGGACCTCTAAGTCCTGACCGCATGGTCATCTGTTCTCCTCCTAACCTGCCAGGATGGGTTTCAGTTCCCATTGTTTCTTATCTTGCGGATGAACTCCAGATGCCTGCCAGGATGTTAAACGATGCCGATGCCTGTGCCCTTGCCGAATGGAAATATGGGGCTGGCAGAGGATCTCTTCATATGATATTCCTTACCTTTGGGACCGGTCTTGGCGCAGGGCTGATTTTAAATGGGCGTTTATATACAGGTGCCTGCGGTATGGCAGGAGAAGTTGGCCATGTCCGCCTGAAAGAGGACGGGCCGTTTGGATACGGAAAGGCGGGGAGCCTGGAAGGATTTTGCAGCGGCGGCGGAATCCGTCAAATGGCAATAGATAAAGCAAAGCAGATGGAAGAGGAGGGGAAAAAGGCCTCCTTCCAGATTGGAGAAAAGGAGGAGATTAATGCAAAGGATGTGGCAGAAGCCGCCAGAGCAGGTCATAAAGATGCCGCAGAATTACTGAAAGAGTCGGGAACTTATTTCGGAAGAGGACTGTCTATGCTCATTGATATCCTGAATCCGGAGGTAATAGTGGCCGGCAGCATATACGCAAGGACCCATGAATTCATGGAAACAGCCATGTGGGAGGAAATTCACAGGGAGGGTCTTACCTCTTCCGCAGCCGCGTGCAGGATCGTACCTGCACAGTTAGGGGAGCGAATAGGGGATTATGGAGCTGTTATGGCTGCTGTTTATGAATAGGTATGCCTGATTTTTTGAAAAGGAGTGACAACAGAAGAGGAACGTGATAAAATAACCCTTGCGCATCATAAAGGGTGACAAAATTTTGAACAGAGGATTGAAAAAATGGAAACTGATATGACAAGAGGCAATCCGCTTCCGATCATTTTAAAATTCACACTTCCGCTTCTGATGGGCAATATCTTTCAGCAGCTTTATAACATGGCAGATACCATTATTGTTGGTCGTTTTGTTGGACCGGATGCACTGGCAGCGGTGGGCTCCACCGGTACGATCATGTTCCTGGTCATTGGATTTTCCCAAGGCATGAGCACCGGGTTTACGGTCCTTACCAGCCAGCGGTTTGGAGCTGGAGATGAAAACGGCGCGAAGCGCTCCGTGGCCAATGGGATCATTCTGTCATCTTTCGTTATTGTGCTTATGACAGCCTTAAGCCTCTCTTTTATGAGAACACTTTTAAAGGTCATGAACACGCCCGGCAATATTTTCGAGGATGCTTATACCTACATTTCCATCATCTGCATGGGAATTGTTGCAAATGTATTTTACAATCTGTTTTCCTCTTATCTCCGTTCCGTAGGGAACAGCCGGATCCCTCTTTTGTTCCTGATGTTTTCTGCCTCTCTGAACGTAGTGCTGGATCTTGTTTTTATTATTAATTTCAAAATGGGAGTGGCTGGAGCCGCCTGGGCAACGAATCTCTCGCAGGGGATATCCGCGCTTATGTGTATCTTCTATATTTATAAAAAAGTTCCGGTTTTAACTCCAAAGAGGCATCACTGGAAGCTGAATGTGACGGATACAATGCGCCAGCTTTCCGTGGGAATACCCATGGCTCTTCAGTTTGGAATCACTGCATCAGGAACCATCATCATGCAGTCTGCCGTAAATTTATTCGGTTCAGCTGCAGTAGCAGCTTATACGGCCGCTAATAAGTTTCAGGGTCTGGTTCTGCAGGGAATGGTCGCCATGGGTCAGACAATGGCTACGTATTCGGGTCAGAATTACGGAAAGGGAGACATAGGAAGGATCCGCCAAGGCGTCAGACTTGTACTTTGGACAGAGGTCGTCTATTCAGCAATTTCTTCTGTCATCGTCTGTTTAGTCCTCCCATATGCATTAAGGCTGTTTTTCTCAGGTGATGTGGATATAGCGGAAATGCTGCCATGGGCAAAAACCTATATTTATTTATGTGCTGTTTTTTATATTCCCCTAGGAATGATTTTTATATTCAGAAATACCATGCAGGGGTGCGGCTACGGCCTTCTTCCCATGCTTGGAGGAGTCGTAGAGCTTGCGGCAAGACTGATCACTGCTGGATTGGCGATCCGGCTTTTAAGCTTCCCCTTGGCCTGCGCCTGCGATCCGGCAGCCTGGTTAAGCGCTGGTCTGTTCACTACAATCTCATATATCTATATCATGAAGAGGGTGGAAAAAAGCAGGGAAAACAAAGGTCGTGTCTGATCTTTTAATTTTCTTAATTTATTATTGATTTATAGTATAATATTTAGTATATTATGTAATAGATTATCTTAGGCGATATGTGAAAGGAGAATCATGATGATAAAAGTAGCTGTTGACGCCATGGGCGGTGACTATGCACCGGTGGAGATGGTCGCCGGAGCCGTAGAGGCGGTAAACGCGAATAAAGAAGTCCAGGTTCTCTTAGTAGGGCAGGAGCATATTGTATCGGAAGAGCTGAAGAAACATACGTTTCAAAAGGATCAGATACAGATTGTGAATGCGTCAGAGGTAATCGAGACGGATGAACCTCCGGTTAACGCCATACGAAAGAAGAAAGATTCTTCCATCGTTGTGGGAATGAATCTGGTAAAACAAAAGGAAGCGGATGCATTTGTATCGGCTGGCAGTTCGGGCGCTATACTGGTTGGCGGACAGGTGATTGTCGGACGGATAAGAGGGGTGGAACGACCACCGCTTGCACCGCTTATCCCAACGGAAAAAGGCGTTTCCCTGCTGATTGACTGCGGAGCCAATGTGGATGCCAGACCGTCCCATTTGGTACAGTTTGCCAGAATGGGATCCCTTTACATGGAGCATGTAGTGGGGATAAAGAATCCAAGAGTGGCTATCGTTAATATCGGCGCAGAAGAGGAAAAGGGAAATGCGCTTGTAAAAGAAACCTTTCCACTGTTAAAGGAGTGCAAGGATATCCATTTTACCGGAAGCATTGAAGCCAGGGAGATTCCGCATGGCGGTGCAGATGTCATTGTTTGTGAGGCATTTGTAGGCAATGTAATTCTGAAGCTTTATGAAGGAGTAGGAGCAACCTTAATCGATAAGGTAAAACGCGGTATGATGGGAAGTTTAAGGAGCAAAATCGGAGCTCTGCTTGTAAAACCTGCTTTGAAGGAAAGCCTAAAATCATTTGATGCATCTCAGCACGGCGGGGCACCGCTTCTGGGACTGAATGGCTTGGTTGTAAAAACCCATGGGAATTCAAAGGCAACAGAAGTGAAGAACTCCATACTTCAGTGCGTGAACTTCAAAGAACAGGGAATTAATGATAAGATAAGAGAAAGTCTTAAGAATGATGAAAATCAAGAATAGGAGAGAGGAAGGAAAAGAGATGGAATTTGAGAAGTTACAGAACATAATTGCAGAGGTGTTAAATATTGAGCCGGATGAGGTGTCCATGAACTCCACATTTGTGGATGACCTAGGCGCTGATTCCCTTGATGTGTTCCAAATCATTATGGGCATTGAGGAGGAATTTGATATTGAGATTCCAACAGATGTGGCAGAAAACATCGTAAGTGTCAATGATGCAGTAGAACAGATCAAGAATGCTTTAAATTAATAGATGTGGGTGCTGCCGGGGACTTCTTAGTCTGTCCGCAGCACCTTCTTTCATAATGAGAAGAGGTGTATGATGAGCAGGAATTTAAAAGAACTGGAGGAGCGTATTGGCTACCGTTTTTCGGACAGCCATCTCATGACACAGGCTATGACACACAGCTCCTATGCCAATGAACACCGGTTAAATAAGCTGGAATGCAACGAACGCCTGGAATTTTTAGGAGACTCTGTGCTGGAAGTAGTTTCCAGTGACTGTCTGTATCACAAGTATCCGGAAAAGCCGGAGGGGGATTTGACAAAGATACGTGCCAGTATCGTCTGTGAACCGACTCTTGCCTATTGTGCAGAGGATATAAGGCTTGGAGAATACTTGCTTTTGGGCAAGGGGGAAGAAGCCACCGGAGGCAGAGGGCGTGCATCGATCGTATCTGATGCTATGGAAGCGCTGATTGGGGCCATTTATCTGGACGGTGGTTTTGCTAATGCAAAAGAGTTTATCCTTCGATTCATCATGAATGATCTGGAACATAAGCAGCTCTTTTATGATAGCAAGACTATCTTGCAGGAGATCGTACAGAGTAAGACGGACGAGCCCTTAAGCTATGAGCTTTTACGGGAAGAGGGACCGGATCATAACAAGGTATTTGAGTCTCAGGTTATGATAGGCCTGGAGATAATCGGTCAAGGGACCGGACGGACAAAAAAGGCGGCGGAGCAGGTGGCTGCCTATCATGGGATTCTCCGCCTTAAGAATATGGATACAACCTGCGGGCAGATCTCTATGTCCAGAAAGCATGGACAATAATACGGAAAAGAAAGGGCAGGCCCAGTAGAGCCTGTCGGCGTGAACTATGTATTTAAAAAGTATTGAAATCCAGGGTTTTAAATCTTTTGCCAATAAGATCGTCTTTGAATTTCATAATGGGATCACCGGCATCGTAGGCCCTAACGGCAGCGGTAAGAGCAATGTCGCCGATGCCGTGCGCTGGGTGCTTGGTGAACAAAAGGTAAAGCAGCTTCGAAGCTCCAACATGCAGGATGTGATTTTCTCCGGAACTGAAATGAGAAAACCTCAGGGCTTTGCCTATGTTGCCATTACCCTTGATAATTCCGATCACCATCTGGCTATTGATTATGACCAGGTAACGGTATCAAGAAGGGTTTACCGCTCCGGCGAAAGTGAGTACATGATCAATGGCAGTGCCTGCCGTTTAAAGGATATTTATGAATTGTTCTATGATACCGGTATCGGTAAGGAAGGCTATTCCATTATTGGACAGGGACAGATTGATAAGATATTAAGCGGAAAGCCGGAGGAGCGAAGAGAATTATTTGATGAGGCAGCCGGCATTGTTAAATTTAAACGGCGCAAGCTTATTGCCCAGAAGAAGCTTGAAGATGAAAAACAAAACCTCATCCGTGTCAATGACATTCTCACAGAGCTTGAAAAGCAGGTCGGCCCCCTGGCAAGGCAATCTGAGGCGGCAAAGGAATACCTACGTTTAAAAGAAGATTTAAAAAAGTATGATGTAAACCAGTTCCTGATGGAGACTGAGGGAATCCAGGTACAGATGAAGGAAAACCAGGAAAAGGAAACCATTGTAGCCCATGAT